>NZ_CP054150.1:2692500-3047500 GCF_021310995.1 Agrobacterium vaccinii
GATCTGTTGTACAAGATCGATGACGACACCTATCAGGCATCGTTTGCAGAAGCGCAGGCCGCCCTGGAACGAGCAGAGGTCAGCGTGCCCGCTGCGGAAACCAACCTTCAGCGCTATGAGCGTCTGGCCAATTCCGGCGCCTCGCAAAAAGAATTCGAAGACGCGCGCACGACACTGCTGCAGGCGAAGGCCTCCGTGGCCGAGGCCCGCGCAACCTTGCAGACGGCCCAGATCAATCTGTCCCTCACCGAAGTGCGTGCGCCCTTCGATGGCGTGACATCCGCCACCAACTTCTCGATCGGAAACGTGGTCACGGCCAGCCAGGCCGACTCGTTGATGACGCTGCGCAAGATCAATCCGATCTACATTCAGCTCAACGAATCGAGCGTCAACCTTCTTCGTTTGCAGGCTGCGATCAAAACCGGAAAACTGGAGCGGAGTGACAATAGCGAAACGACGGATATTCGGCTGAAGCTGGAAGACGGCTCGGAATACCCTGGTGTCGGTAAGCTCGACATGTCCGAAATGGCCGTCAGCACCACGACTGGCACCGTTTCGATCCGCACCCTCTTCGATAATCCTGACAACATCATCCTTCCGGGCATGTATGTTCGCGCAACCATCACGATCGGCAAGGAGATCGGTTACCTCATTCCGCAACGCGCAGCAGGGCGTAACGCCAGTGGCGAACTGACCGCGAAATTCGCGACGGCGGAAAACAAGGTGGAAACCAGAACATTTCCGACCAGCCAGCTCTCCGGCAACAACTGGCTCGTGACCGAGAATGTGTCTGATGGCGACAAGCTGATCGTCGATGGATTTCAAGGCATTGCCAACAACGCTGTGGTCAATCCTATCCCAGCCGAGATCGACGACAAGGGATTCATAATAGAAAAGCAGAGCGCCCAGCCCGCTCCGGCGCCGAAATCATGATGTCTCAAGACATGCTCGGCAACATCGTGATCAGGAACTAGATTATGGCACACTTCTTTATTCGGCGACCGATCTTTGCTTGGGTCATCGCCATCGTCATCATGCTGGGCGGTGGCCTTGCAATCACCACGCTGTCGATTTCCCAATATCCGGAAATTGCGCCCCCGACGGTGCGCATCAGCGCAAGCTACACCGGGGCAAGCGCCGACACTGTGCGCAAAACCGTGACGCAGATCATCGAAGACGCAATGACCGGCCTTGACGGGCTGACCTACATGACATCGTCGTCAACCACAGGGTCTGCAAGCGTCACCCTGACATTCGACAACAGCGTCAACTCCGACATTGCCCAGGTTCAGGTTCAAAACAAACTGCAACTTGTTACCTCGCAGTTGCCTTCCGTGGTTCAGGACCTCGGCATTTCAGTCACCAAATCCACGTCGAGTATCCTGCTCGTCGGCGCACTTGTGTCGACGGATGGCAAGCGCTCTTCCGCTGATCTCGGCGACATCTTCTCCACGCAGATCGAAGATCAGGTGAAGCGCCTGGAAGGCGTCGGCGACATCAATGCGTTCGGCTCCGCCTATGCCATGCGCATCTGGCTCGATCCGTTCAAGCTGAGGAAATTTCAGCTGACGCCAGCCGATGTGACCTCGGCGATCCAGTCGCAGAACACCCAGGTTTCCGTTGGTTCGGTCGGCGGGCTTCCCGCCGTGGAAGGCCAGCAGATCAACGTCACGATGACGGCACAGAGCCAGTTGACGACGGTACCTGATTTCGAGCGCATTCTTCTCAAGGCGGACACGACGGGTGCAAATGTCCGCCTCAGCGACGTTGCACGCGTCGAGATCGGTCAGGAAACCTACTCATCGACGTCGCGCTCGAACCGCCAACCCGCGTCTGGTTTTGCGGTGAACCTTGCAACAGGAGCCAACGCGCTCGATACGGCGGCACTCGTCAAATCCAAGCTGGACCAGCTCGCACCGGCGCTGCCGCAGAACGTCAAGATCATCTATCCCTACGACACCACGCCTTTCGTTTCGCTTTCCATCGAGAAGGTCGTTCACACGCTCATCGAAGCCATCGTGCTCGTCTTCGTCGTGTTGCTCGTTTTCCTCCAGAACCTGCGCGCCACCTTCATTCCGATGATTGCCGTTCCAGTGGTACTGCTGGGTACGTTCGGAATTTTGGCCCTGACCGGATATTCGATCAATACGCTGACGATGTTTGCGATGGTGTTGGCTATCGGCCTTCTGGTCGATGACGCAATCGTCGTCGTCGAAAACGTCGAGCGCATCATGTCGGAAGAGGGCCTGGGGCCGCTCGAAGCGACTGAAAAGTCGATGGGGGAAATTACCGGTGCCATCATCGGCATCGCCCTTGTTCTCACCGCCGTGTTTATTCCGATGGCCTTTTTCGGCGGCTCGACGGGTATCATCTACCGCCAGTTCTCCATCACCATCGTTTCGGCGATGCTGCTGTCTGCACTGGTTGCCATCGTGCTCACGCCTGCGCTTTGCGCAACGATGCTGAAGCCGATCAATCACGACAAAAAGGGCCGAGGCCCCGGTGCATGGTTCAACAGGGGATTCGATCGCACGACGAACGGATATGTCGGTTCGGTTGGGTATTTGCTGAAGCGGCCTTTGCGTGTCCTCATCATGTTCGCAATCGTCATGGGCGGATGCGCATGGTTCTTCACCCGCCTCCCCACGTCCTTCCTGCCGCAGGAAGATCAGGGCGTCTTGATGACGATCGTCCAATTGCCGAATGGTTCGACCAGCCCGCAGACCGCCAAGATCATCGAAAAAGTCGAGAACTATTATCTCGACGATGAAAAGGACGTCATTGAAAGCGTGTTTGCGGTCAATGGCTTCAGCTTTACCGGCAGTGGCCAGAGCTATGCGATGGTTTTTGCCAAGCTGAAGGACTTCGATCTGCGCACCGACCCGAAAATGGCGGCCTCCGCCATCGTGCAGCGCGCCATGGGTAAATTCATGACCTTCCGCGAAGCGCAGGTCTTCCCGATTCTGCCGCCAGCGATCCAGGGAATGGGCAACTCCAGCGGCTTCTCCATGTATCTGGTCGATAGCGGAAACCAAGGCAGCGACGCGCTCGTTGCCGCCTCCAAGCAGGTCATCCAGACTGCAAATTCCAGTGGCAAGGTGGCCGCAATGCGCGCCAACGACCGCGATCAGGAAAGCCAAGTAAAGCTTGATCTGGACCAGGAGAAGCTCGGCGCGATGGGCCTGAACATTTCCGAGGTCAATTCCATGCTGACCACGATTTTCGCCGGTAGCCGGGTCAACGACTTCACGCTCAACAACAAGATCAAGAAGGTCTACGTCCAGGCGGACGCGCCTTACCGTATGCAGGCGGAAGATCTGAAATACTGGAATGCCCGCAACGCGGGCAGCGAGATGGTGCCGTTTACGTCCTTTGCGACGGCGAAATGGGTGAATGGTCTGCCATCGGTATCCGCTTTCAACGCGGCCAACGCCTTCTCGATGGAAGGGGCAGCACCTCCTGGCGTCAGTTCGGGCGATGCCATGAACGAGGTGGAAAAGATCGTTTCGCAGATGGAGGGTGGTTACTCGGTTGCATGGACCGGCATTTCCTATCAGGAACGCCTGTCGGGCTCGCAGGCGCCGTTGCTTTACGCCCTCTCCGTTCTCATCGTCTTCCTCTGCCTTTCGGCGCTTTACGAAAGCTGGTCGATCCCGTTCTCCGTCATCATGGCGGTGCCGGTCGGCGTGTTGGGTGCGCTTTTTGCAGCCGATATCTTCGGTCAATCCAACGACGTCTATTTCAAGGTTGGACTGCTGACGACAATCGGGCTTGCGGCGAAAAACGCGATCCTGATCGTGGAGTTTGCGAAAGAGCGGCAGGAACATGGACTGAGCTTGCTGGATGCCACTCTGGAAGCCGCAAAGCTGCGTCTGCGACCGATCATCATGACGTCTTTGGCCTTCATTCTGGGCGTCGTGCCACTGGCAATCGCCAGCGGCGCGGGCTCTGCGGCGCAGAATGCGATCGGTATTGGGGTGTTGGGTGGTATGCTTTCTGCAACACTGCTCGGAATTTTCTTCATTCCGTCGTTTTTCGTCATGATTCGACGCCTATCTAAACGTTAACAAACCAAAAATGTGCTAGCAAAGCAGGAATAGGCTGTTAGAAATGTCGCGAATTATGAACCGCAATTTCTGCAGCACATAAGCAGCGCTACGCTCATTTCGACTGAGGGTGCAATGTGCGCCAAAATAAATTGGGATAACTTCATGCCGTCTATTCGCGCTACCATTCCTCTGACGTTGCTTCTCCTGTCAGGCTGTGTTGTCGGCCCGGACCATAAAGCACCGGACATTCAGCTTCCCGCCAAATTTGCCGAGGGCGGAAAAGCCTCCAACGGTGATGTTGCGACAGTGGCCTGGTGGAACGCGTTCAACGATAGCCGCCTGAACGGATATGTCTCGACGGGTCTGGCGCAGAACCTGACCGTGTTGCAGGCGATCGAGCGTATCAATCAGGCTGAGTCCCAGATCACTGTTGCTGGTGCGGGCGCTCTTCCAAGCCTGACCGGTTCCGGCAGCCATACGACGTCGCAGACGAAGGGCAGCTTCCCAGGCACGAACCGCAGCGTCCAGAACACATCGAGCGGTGCGCTTGATGCGTCATGGCTGCTCGACCTGTTCGGCCAATACCGCCGCGCCAAGGAAAGCGCTTCCGCTTCGCTCGACGCCGCCTATTCCACCGCAGACGTCCAGCGCCTGACGCTGATCTCGTCGGTGGTATCGGCTTATATCGACGTTCGCTACTATCAGGAGCGCCTGGCAATCGCCCGTGCAAACCTGAAGTCCCGCCGCGAAACGCTTGATCTGACCAAGCTTCAGCTGGAAGCTGGCGCAGCGTCGCGTCTCGATGTCGTCCAGTCCGAAGGTCTGGTCAACTCGACACTTGCCGACATGCCGGGTCTGGAAACAAGCTTCCGTCAGGCGGCCCACCGCATCGCGACATTGCTCGGCATGCCGGCATCGTCGCTGGTTGTCGAATTGCAGCGCGGCGCACGTCAGCCTGTCGCCCGCAAGACGCCGCTCACAGGCATTCCTGCAGATCTCATTCGCAACCGTCCTGACATTCGTGTGGCCGAGCGCAATCTCGCAGCTGCCGTCGCAGAAATCGGCGTTGCCGAATCGCGCCTCTATCCAAGCATCACGATCAGCGGCTCGATTTCGCCAAGCTACGTGAACCTGTCCAACAACGGTTCGCGCGGCACATCGAACTCTTGGTCCTTCGGCCCAAGCCTCGTTCTGCCGATCTTCGATGGCGGTAGCCTGCGCGCCAATGTCGACATCGCCAAGTCGTCTGCTCGCGAGCAGTATCTGGCATGGAAGGCAACCGTGCTGAACGGCATCGAGGAAGTCGAAAACGCGCTTGCCGCAGTCACTCGCGACAAGCAGACGGAAGATGCGCTTCGCAGAACCGTCAAGTCCTACCAGGAAGCCCTCTCGCTCGCGACAGCAAGCTACCGCGACGGCGCGTCTTCTCTGCTCGACGTTCTCGATGCGCAGCGCCAGGTCTCGACAGCCCAGGCCAATCTCGCAACTGCGGTTCAGACGACAGCTCAGGACTATGTGCGGTTGAGCGTAGCGCTTGGCGGCGGTTATGCCGTCGGCGCGCCGACGACATCGTCGAACAGCATCATGGCAGCCAACACGCCAAAGGGAATGTAAGAGCCGCCATCAGCGTCTCAATCACATCGATCCCGCAACGAAAGTTGCGGGATTTTTTGTGCCCGATGCAGACAGCAAAAAGCCCCGGATCGCTCCGAGGCTTTTTTCAAAACAACGATGGTCGAATAATCAGTTCTTGGCGCGTTCGACGTAGGAATTGTCTTCCGTCGCGATAACGACGCGAATACCGGCGTCGACATGCGGAGGCACCATGGTGCGGATGCCGTTGGACAGCATGGCAGGCTTATAGGACGACGATGCCGTCTGGCCCTTGACGACCGGTTCAGTCTCGACGATCTCAAGAGTGACATGGCGAGGAAGAATGACGGCCAAAGGCAGACCTTCATGGATCGACAGAACGCAGGTCATGCCTTCCTGAAGATAGGCCTTCTGGTCACCCATTGTTTCCGCGTCAACGACGACCTGGTCGTAGTTTTCCGGGTTCATGAAGTGGAAGCCTTCACCGTCTTCGTAGAGGAACTGGAAATTCAGGTCTTCAACGAACGCGCGCTCAACCTGCTCGGTCGTGCGCCAGCGCTCGGAAACCTTTACGCCGTCCGAAATGCGGCGCATATCGACCTGCGTCACCGGCGTGCCCTTGCCGGGGTGGAAGTTGTTGGCGGTGAGAACGACATAGAGCTTGCCATCGACGTCGATGACATTGCCCTTGCGAACGGATGAGGCGATAACCTTGACCATATGATTTCCTTGTCACTCAATGAAATGCGTCGTAAAGGACCGCGCGGCTGCACCGGTCCGATGGACGTTTTGTATGTTTTCTGGGGCGCAACTACCTTAAATCCGGGCCGAACGCCAGCCTTGTGCAGCATCGAAGCGAAAACTGTGGTGCTGTTTTCTGATAAAACACGCTAAGGAAAACGTTTGAAGCTGCCGCGACAGCATATTTTCCGCCGCTGAGCAAAGAACCGACCGTAAAGAAGACCGCCGATGGGTAACAGCCTCAACATGACGTCTCCCTGGTGGACACCGGATGTCCACATGGATCGCCGTCCGTTTCTTTTGGGGCGCAACGCCATTCAGGCCGCGTTCCGGGGCTTTTTTGCGAGACACGATTTCATCGAGGTTGATACTTCGACCTTGCAGGTTTCGCCCGGCAACGAAGCCAATCTTCACGCCTTCGCAACAACGGGCATTACGACCAGCGCCGAACACGCCCCGCTTTATCTCCACACCTCGCCGGAATTCGCCTGCAAGAAACTGCTGGCTGCCGGCGAAAAACGGATTGCCTGCTTTGCCCATGTCTATCGTAACCGGGAGCGCGGGCCGCTGCACCACCCGGAATTCACCATGCTGGAATGGTACCGTGCAGGCGAAACCTATCAGACGCTGATGAATGATAGCGCACAGTTGCTGGGGCTTGCGGCTGAAACTGCGAAGACCAAAACGTTCAGCTACCTCGGGCGCGAGGTCGATCCCTTTCTGGAGCCGGAACGCGTCAGCGTCGCCGAAGCCTTTCAGCGCTTTGCCGGTATAGATATTCTGGCATCCGTCGATCATTCCGGCGAGACCGATCGCGATCATCTCGCCCTCCTCACAAAAGCTGCAGGCATCCGCGTCTCGGATGATGACAGCTGGGCCGATATCTTCAGCCGCGTCATCGTGCAGCGCGTCGAGCCGCAACTCGGCTTTGGACGTGCGACGATACTGGATGAATATCCGACCAGTGAGGCGGCGCTTGCGCGGCGATCTCCCGGCGACAGCCGCGTGGCAGAGCGTTTCGAGCTTTACGCGTGCGGTGTGGAACTGGCCAACGCATTTGGTGAACTGACCAATGCTGGCGAGCAACGCCTTCGCTTCGAAACGGAAATGCGTGAGAAGCAGCGTATCTACGGAGAGACCTACCCCATCGATGAGGACTTTCTGGCCGCTCTTGCCATCATGCCGGAAGCGAGCGGCATCGCCCTCGGCTTCGACCGTCTGGTGATGCTGGCCACGGGCGCACCGCGCATCGATCTGGTCATGTGGGCACCCGTTGCGGCTTACGGCTCATGACGACACGCGGCCTGAAATCAGCGCAGGACTTGTTTGACGCCGGTCTGGTGGACGAAGCCGCCTTGTCGCGCATCCGTCCTGTGGCCGATCGTTACGCCGTGGCCGTCACGCCTGCGATGGCCAACCTTATCGACATCAAGGATGAGGCCGATCCTATCGGCTTGCAGTTCATTCCAAGCGAAGAAGAGCTTCATCACACACCGGATGAGCGCGCCGATCCCATCGGTGACGAGGCCCATAGCCCAGTACACGGCATCGTTCACCGTTATCCCGACCGCGTGCTTCTCAAGGCTGTTCATATCTGCCCGGTCTACTGCCGCTTCTGCTTCCGTCGCGAAATGGTGGGGCCGCAGGGCAACGGCACGATGACTGGCGACGAACTGAATGCTGCACTCTCTTACATCACGGCGCATGAAGAAATCTGGGAGGTCATTTTGACCGGTGGGGACCCGCTCGTGCTGTCGCCCCGTCGGTTGGCGTCCATCATGGAAGGCCTGCGGGAAATACCGCATGTCAAAATCGTTCGTTTTCATACCCGCGTTCCCGTGGTCGAACCTGACCGTATCGATGCAGACCTGATCGCAGCGCTGAAATCCAGCGGCAAGACCATTTACGTCGCGCTCCACGCCAACCACGTGAGGGAACTAACGGATGATGCGCGGGCAGCCTGCGGGCGGTTGATCGATGCCGGTATTTCCATGGTCAGCCAGACCGTGCTGCTGAAGGGTATCAATGACGACCCGCAAATCCTGGCCGACCTGATGCGTGGTTTCGTGGAAACCCGTGTGAAGCCCTATTATCTCCATCACCCCGATCTTGCGCCCGGCACCAGCCACTTCCGGGTCGATATCGAGGAAGGGCAGCGCATCGTTGCCGCCATGCGCGGGCGTGTGTCGGGTCTGTGCCAGCCAACCTATGTTCTTGATATCCCCGGCGGACATGGAAAAGCCGTCATCGGTCCGAATGCGGCAACGAAACATGCCGACGGTTGCTATTCGGTTTCGGATTTCAACGGCAGGGATCATGTCTATCCCCCACAAGAAAATTAATCGCGAGCGCAAAACTGCGGATTTCCGGGGGCTTTAACGCAACCGGCCCAAAGAAACAAAAATTTCACAATTCCGCCCCCGTCCTGTCATCATAAAGAAAAATATTCTACCTATATTGATAATCATTGATTACGCCGGGATTCTGGAGTATCAGTTACTCAACCGGAGAGTGATTCTCCGGTGTTCCGGTTCAATACCAAAGCAGGGAGAGTGCCATGTATGACTTTAAACGCATTGCCGCGATCCTTGATCCGCGGTTTTCAGATGCCGGACACACAGCCATGTGTTCCCGCTGCTGTCGAATGTGACCTGACGGTCAACCCATCTTTCAAAATTCGATTCGACGAAATGCTGTGAAACAAGCCACAGCGGGAGTACGACTATGCAAAAGCAAGTTATTGAATTCGCGGGTGAACCCGTAGGTATCGTGGTGCCGGACGAAAACCGTCTGAAGTTCATTGCAGTAAAGTTTCACGTTCATGATCTTGACGATCAACGCTTCGATAGCGCCGACGACGTTCGTCGTGCCATCGGCAATCTGGTCAGAAATCGTAACGTGGCAGCACTGGTCTGAAAGTCGTCCGGGCGCTTCACAAGCTGACGATTGGGTGCTCTGAGTCATCGCACCATTCAAGAAACAACAAAAGCGTTGCCTGCAAACCGTGTCAACGCCTTTCGTATGTTTGGACGAGGCGTCAGAACGCCGTAAATGTCAGCGTCGTCAAGGACCGCACGATGCCGGGAATGCTGACGATATGCTCGTTAATGAACTTCCCGGTGTCCTGTTCGGGCGACAGGTAAACCTTCAGCAGAAGATCGTATTCTCCGCTGGTGGAATAAATCTCGGACACGAGTTCCGTCTTGTAAATGGCATCGGCGACTTCATAGGTCTTGCCGGGCGTGCACTGAAGCTGAACGAAAATAGGCTTCATGATCTTTTTCCCGTCATCAATTGGTATGTCCCACGCAGGGCTAGTGCCCCTGTTCCCATACACTATTGGCCGAGCAGCGCAGATGTTTCAAGCCTGTGCTGCCACCACCGGCGAAAACCGCTGTGATATTCCTCGCTTGCATCACATGATGTCGATATGTCGGTTTTCACACCGTGTTAGCGGCTGTAGACTGCCGTTCGCGCACCGCGCATGACCTCTCCGCTTTCTCGGGTGTTTTCGATGTACAATGATCCTCGCTCCCACGGCCTGTGGGAAAAAACCGCGCCGAAACCACCCGTCACAACGCCGCTGGAAAACAACGCAACAGCAGATGTCGTCGTCGTAGGCGGTGGTTTTACCGGCCTTTCTGCAGCATTTCATCTGGCGCAACGTGGCATCCGCGTCACGGTTCTGGAGGGCAAGGAGATCGGTTTTGGCGGCGCGGGCCGCAATGTCGGTCTGATCAACGGCGGCATGTGGGTTATGCCCCAGGAATTGCCGGGTGTGCTAGGCCCTGTCTATGGCGAGCGGCTGCTGGATCTCTTGGGCAACGCGCCGTTTGTCGTTCGCGAGCTGATCGAAAAAAACGACATCCAGTGCGAACTGGAAAAGAACGGAACGCTCCACTGCGCCGTGGGTGACAAGGGTCTCGCGGAAATTCGCGAACGCTGCGCTCAATGGGCCGCGCGCGGTGCGCCGGTGCGTGTTCTGAATGCCGAGGAAACCGCAGACCGCATCGGCTCTCACGCCTATAGCGGCGCCCTTCTCGATGAGCGTGCCGGAACACTCCAGCCCCTAGCCTATGTCCGAGGGCTGGCACAAGCGGCACAGCGCGCGGGCGTCACCATCCACACGTCCAGCCCGGTCATCGATGCGCAACCGGACGGAGACGGCTGGACCGTCAAAACTGCCAGAGCATCTGTGCGGGCCGACTGGATCATCGTCGCAACCGAGGCCTACAGCACCGGACCCTGGAAAATCATTCGTGAGGAACAGGTCTACCTCCCCTATTTCAACATCGCGACGCGGCCTCTTGGCGACAATCTAAGAAAGACCATTTTGCCGAACCGTGAAGGCTGCTGGGACACCAGGGAAATCCTTTCCTCCTTCCGCATGGATCAGGCCGGACGACTGGTCTTCGGCAGCGTCGGCGCGCTTCGCAACACCGGCACCACCGTTCATCGCGCATGGGCCCAACGCTCGCTCAAGCGCCTCTTCCCGCAACTCGGTGACATCGATTTCGAATGCGAGTGGTACGGCCAGATCGGCATGACGGATAACGCCGTGCCGCGCTTTCATAGGTTCGCGAAAAACGTCATCGGCTTTAGCGGCTACAATGGCCGCGGCATCGCACCCGGCACCGTCTTCGGCAAAACCCTCGCTGCCCACGTCGCAGGCGACATCAAGGAAGACGATCTGCCCCTTCCAGCCACGGAGCCCAGGGCGCAGAACCTGCGCGCCATCAAGGAAGCTTACTACGAAACCGGCGCGCAGATCGCGCATTTTACCGGCGAGCGGTTTTAGCATTCATATCGATGCGGCGGCGCTTGCCCTGCAAGATTGCCTTGGTGTTTCACAGCCTTGGTGCCGCCATTGGCGTAAAGCGAGTCAGACTGTCGCAAATAGCCTGATTTTGTAGCATTGCAAAAATCGGGCTGACATTCCGGGCAAATGTCGGCGCATTGCGACAGGAAATTTATGGGAGACCTCCATGAAAGACCTTTTTATCATAACCCACACCGAATCCATCCATCATGTAGAGAACAAGGTCGGAGGCTGGTATGACACTGACCTGACTGCTCGTGGCATGCGGGATGCAGACGCCACGGCTGACCGTCTGGCAACGTTGATTGGCCAGAGAGAGATTGAAATCTACAGCTCCGACCTTCGCCGGGCATCTCAAACAGCGGCTACGATTGCCCGACGTTTCGGTCTCCCTGTGACGGAAACTGCCGATCTGCGTGAAATCAGCTACGGCGTTGCGGGTGGACGACCGCAGGAATGGCTCGATGCTCGCTACAGTCCCGCTCCGGATGACAATCGGCTGGACTACGATTGCGGGATCGAAGGCGCAGAAACCCGCCGCGATGTTGCAACCCGCGTATTTCCTTGCGTGAATGCGATCCTAGATCGACCGTGCGAGACTCAGATCATTGTGACCCACGGCTTCACGCTGAGTTTGGTCATCGCAGCTTGGATGAAGATACCCATTGATGCATGCGGCTTCATAAATTTCCCCGCGAAGTCGGGGAGCATTACCCATCTGCGCCAAGACAATTTTTTCAGGAACCGAGCCGTGATGGGGCTGGCTGACATATCCCATCTGACCGACGCCTGCGCCCCGGAAAGAACTGGTCCAAAATAACCGCCCTGAAAGGCGATCTCGCCCGGCAATCGACACTCTTTTCCGCGCCAATCGATATATTCTTGAAAATATAATGAATGACGTTTATGAGCGATATATTCTTTTGGATATGACGACTGGAGCGGGCTATGGGGATTTTTCAACGTATTGTAATGAAGGGCGCCTTGGCGGCCATGACCGGCGTATGGCTTGGCGCCATCACGCTTTCCAGCCCTGCACTGGCGCAGGATAAGGTGACCGTATTTGCCGCTGCCAGCATGAAAAATGCTTTGGACGCGGCCAATGCCGAATGGGCCAAGGAGACCGCCAATGAGGCGACCGTGTCCTATGCCGCAAGTTCGGCGCTTGCCAAGCAGATTGAAGCGGGTGCGCCCGCTGATGTCTTTATCTCTGCCGATCTGGCATGGATGGATTATGTCGCAGGCAAGAAGCTGATCAAGGATAGCACACGCGTCAACCTTCTCGGCAACCGTCTCGTGCTCGTTGCCCCCTCGGACAAGGCAAAACCTGTCGATATCAGCCAAGGCTTCGACCTTGCGGGCCTCGTTGGTGAAGGCAAACTGGCCATGGGCGCCGTCGACTCCGTTCCCGCCGGAAAATACGGCAAGGCGGCTCTGGAGAAACTTGGCGTCTGGTCTGCCGTGCAAAGCAAGGTGGCCGGTGCGGAAAGCGTGCGCGCCGCGCTAGTGCTCGTCTCGCGCGGCGAAGCTCCCTACGGCATCGTCTATCAGACGGATGCGGCAGCAGACCCCGGCGTGAAGATCGTCGGCACATTTCCGCAGGATAGCCATGAACCGATCATCTACCCGGTCGCCATTCTGTCCGAATCCAAAAGCCCTGCCGCAACGGCCTATCTCGATTTTCTGAAATCTGCAAAAGCCGCCCCCTATTTCGAAAAGCAGGGCTTTACCATTTTGAAGTAATATCGAAACAGTGCATGCAGGTTTCCCGTGTTCGAAAAGACAAGAAGCCTGCGTGTTAATGCGCAGATTGCAATATCATTCAACTGGAACGCCGATTTGGACCTGATAGCGCTGAGCGCGGAAGAATGGACGGCGATACGCTTGAGCCTTTGGGTGTCCAGCATCGCCATGTTGGCAAGTCTTCCCTTCGGCATTCTTATTGCGCTTCTGTTGGCGCGCGGTCAGTTCTGGGGAAAATCGCTGCTGAATGGTATCGTTCACCTGCCGCTGATCCTGCCCCCCGTCGTGACCGGTTTTATCCTGCTGGTGTTGCTGGGTAGGCGCGGTGTTATTGGCCAATTTCTTGATCAGTATTTCGGCATCGTCTTTTCCTTTCGCTGGACCGGGGCCGCGCTCGCCTGCGCAGTCATGGCATTCCCCTTGATGGTCCGTTCCATTCGCCTTTCGATCGAAGCGGTCGATCAAAAGCTGGAGGAAGCTGCCGGGACGCTCGGTGCCAGCCCTTTCAAGGTGTTTCTAACGATTACCCTACCGCTCACCCTGCCCGGCATTATTGCGGGCATGATTCTAGCCTTCGCCAAGGCCATGGGTGAATTCGGCGCGACCATTACCTTCGTCTCCAATATTCCCGGCGAAACACAGACACTGTCTGCCGCGATCTATACCTTCACGCAGGTTCCGGGCGGCGATGCTGGGGCGATGCGACTGACGCTCGTGGCCGTGGCGATCTCGATGATCGCGCTGCTGGCATCGGAATTTCTGGCGCGCGTCGTCGGCAAGCGGGTGGCAGCCGAATGACGCTTCTTGTGGATATCAGACATCGGCTTGGCTCCTTTCATCTGGAGGCAAAGCTGACGGCGGGGGAAGGTGTGACGGCGCTTTTCGGGCGTTCCGGCTCCGGCAAAACCTCCGTCATCCGCATCATCGCAGGCCTGACGCGACCGGACCACGGCAGAATCGAGCTGGATGGAGAGGTGTTGACCGACAGCGCCATCCGCACCTTCATCCCCACCCATAAACGGCGCTTTGGATATGTTTTTCAGGAAGCACGCCTGTTTCCCCATCTGAATGTGGAGCAGAACCTGCACTATGGCCGCTGGTTTTCAGGCGTATCGGACAACCCGGCAGAAGCGGCCAGAGTGATCGAGATGCTCGGCATCGGAGACCTGCTGAAGCGTGGGCCTGAAAAACTTTCGGGTGGGGAAAAACAGCGCGTTGCCATCGGTCGCGCATTGTTGTCATCGCCGCGCCTGCTGCTGATGGACGAACCGCTGGCGGCGCTGGATGAGGCCCGCAAAGCCGAGATCATCCCCTATCTGGAGCGCATGCGCGACGAAACGAAGATACCGATCATCTATGTCAGCCACGCGGTTGGCGAGGTCTTTCGCCTTGCAGACAGGGTGGTGGTGATGAAGGATGGCAGGGTGGATGCGCAAGGCCCCGCCTCGGAAATTCTGTCCCGCCCCGCCTTCAGCTCACATCTGGAGCGAAGGGAAGCGGGAAGCATTCTGTCGGGACGGGTGGAGACCTTTGACCAACGCCATGGCCTTGCCACCGTCCGCCTGACGGGAACGGCTTTACAGGTTCCAGCAAAATCGGCAGAGGTCGGAAAGCCGGTTCGCGTTCATATTCCTGCGCGCGATGTTTTGCTTGCGACGGTCCTTCCAGAAGGATTGAGCGCGTTGAATATTTTGGAAGGTACCATCGCGGAGATAGAACTCTCTGACGATGGCATGGCCATGGTGCATGTGGATTGCGGCGGTGACATCATCATGTCACGCATCACGAGCCTTTCCGTAGAGCGACTGTTGCTTGCAACCGGAAAAGTAATTTTTGTCATCGTCAAATCTGCGGCACTTGATCCTTACTGATCGTCTTGTTGGCGATTGGCCTCCAGCCAGTCGAGATCAGCGCCAAGCGCATCTCTCATACGGCTCTCCATGCCGCGATATCGCGCTAGCAATTCCACGCCAAACGCCGTCAGCCCCGCACCTCCCCCCTGTTTGCCACCCCGCTGCGATTCGATTACCGGCTGCGTGAACATGTGGTTCAAGGCGTCCACTAACAACCATGCGCGGCGATAGGACATATCCATGGCGCGACCGGCAGCAGAAATCGAGCCGGTGGAAGCGATCCGTTCCATCAGTTCTATCTTGCCACGTCCCAGGCGTTCACCGGGCGGGAAGTCGATACGCAGGATCGGTTTCAGGGGTAGCGCCTTGTCGGTCATAGGCGCCCATCTCCGAAACTGTCTTTCCATGATGGCTGGGCACCCTCATGTGGAAGTGCTGCAGCCTCGAAAATGCCTCGTGCAATGGCGCGGGCGGTGACGAGTGTCGCCAGATGGCAAAGCTCGGAAAAATCTGCCGCAGCGCGCAGAGGCTTGCGCCCCGTTGCGGCTGCAAACATCGTGTCACCATCGCTGGACAGATGAGACGGCAGAATGGCCCGCGCCAGACCATCATGCGCCATGATGGAAAGACGATGCGCCTGCGCTTTCGTCAAGATGGCATCGGTGACGACGGCGCCAATGGTGGTCGCGGTCAGCGTGACCCCCTTGATCCGCATTGCTGTATCAGTGCCTGTAAACACGCTCGGCAAGCCATGCCCGCCAAATTCGCCGCTGTCTTCAAAGGGCGCTGCCCAGAAATGCTGACCAGCACCGACCGTTGCCGAGCCCATGGCATTGACGGCAACGATGGCGGCGACACGAAGACCGTTGGATGTTTGAGCGCTGGCAGAACCAAGGCCTCCTTTAAAGGTTGCCGTGGTGCCACCCGTTCCGGCACCCACTGTGCCAAGCGCAAAAGGTGTGGCTGAAGCGGCCTTGAATGCTTCATATCCCATGTCGCGGTATGGCGAGTGCAGGCCCCAATTCTTGTTTCCGCCATTCAGGAGGTCCATCAGGATCGCCTGCGGCACGATGGGAACCTTGGCGGGACCGACCTGAAAACCACGACCGATCTCGCGCAAACCCGATTGGACGCCACCCGCAGCATCCAGCCCAAAGGCCGAACCACCGGAAAGAACGAAGGCATCCACGGCCTCGACGGTCATGGATGGATCGAGTAGTGCAGTATCACGACCACCCGGCGCACCACCCAGCACCGAGCCGGACGCGATGGCAGGCGTATCGAAAATGATCGCCGTAACGCCGGATCCCAAAACGAAATCCGTCGCATGGCCGACGGCAACGCCATCGATATCGGTCAGAAGATTATGCAAGAGCGGGCATCCCTCCATGTCATGCCGGTATCCCGCCCTTGGCCTTCCTTGTCAACGGATCACGAAAACACAGCCGTTCCAATCATCGGCGTGGATGGAACCGCCATGTCACGCGGTTCCAGCATGCCGGAAAGACAGGCCTCGCGGCCTGCCGTGACGGCTTTCGCAAAGGCTCCCGCCATCAGCACCGGATTGCCGGCACCCGCCACCGCCGTGTTGAGCAGCACAGCATCGAAGCCGAGCTCCATCACCGTTGCGGCATGGGAGGGACGGCCAAGGCCCGCATCCACGATCATGGAGACATCGGGAAAATGGGCGCGCATGGAGCGCAACGCACTGATGTTGAGCGGCCCCATGGCACTGCCGATGGGCGCGCACCATGGCATCAGAACCTTGCATCCGGCATCCACCAGCTTTTCGGCAACCACCAGATCATCGGTCGTATAGGGAAAGACATCAAAGCCGTCATCGGAAAGAATACGTGCCGCCTCCACCAATGCGAAGACATCCGGCTGGAGTGTATCGTGGTGGCCAATCACCTCCAGCTTGATCCAGTTTGTCTTGAAAACCTCCCGCGCCATCCTCGCCGTCAGCACGGCTTCCTTGGCCGTATGGCAACCGGCGGTATTCGGCAAAACCAGTCGATCCAGCTCACGGATCATCTCGAAAAACTGCCCGCCCGTTTTCCCGCCTGCAGTTTCACGGCGCAGCGAGATGGTCAGAATATCCGTGCGGCTGGCGCGAACGGCATCTGCCAGCACTGCCGGAGACGGATAGCGCGCCGTGCCGAGAAGAAGCCTGGAACTGACCTCGCGTTCATAAAGCGTCAACATCGATCAGCCTCCCTGCATGGGTGAGAGAATTTCGATCCTGTCAAAATCCTTCAGACGAAAATCAGAGCGATCTTCTGCGTGGACGAGATCGCCATTGACGGCGGTCGCCAGCCAGTCGCCCTCGTAGTCAAGCATCGCCAGCAGCTGTGACAGCGTCGCTGTGGCAAGATCACGCTCTTGCCCGTTCACCAGAACTCGCATGGGAAACCTCCTTGTTTTCTATGATGTCGGCAGCCTGTTGCGCCATGGCAGGCGAAAGCAGGAAGCCGTGCCGATAGGCACCATTGATGTGCAGCGTCTTGCCGTTCTCTTCGATCCCGGGGAGATTGTCAGGAAAGGCGGGACGGATGCCTGTTCCCATCTCTATGATTTTTGCCTCCCCGAAGGCCGGATGCAGCGCATACGCGGCGTTGAGGAGTTCCATCAGCGACCGTGCCGAGATCGGCCCGCCATCCTGCGATTCGATCATCGTCGCACCAACCATGAAGCGGCCCGGCTCACGCGGCACGATGTAATGGGGAATACGCGGGTGCAGCAGCCGGACGGGACGGGAAAGCGATACCTCGCCGGTGGAGAGATAAAGCATCTCGCCCCGCACCCCGCGGAGCGCTGGAAGCGTGCCGACTTGGGCGTGCCCTGTGCAATCGATGACCCTGTCAAAGTCTGCTTCCGCCACGCCGTCTTCTCCGAGGTGGAAAGCCACGCCCTTGGCAACCAAGCGCTGCTGCAAGGCCAGCAAAGCGAGCCTCGGATCGAGATGGCCTTCATCCGCAAACAGAAGTCCCTGCCGGAAGCGGCCCGCCAGATCCGGTTCCAGTTCGCCGATCTCGTCCTCAGCCATGAGCCGGTGGTTGCGCGTGCGCGCGGCAAAGCGGGAGAGTTCCGCACGGTCACGGGCCGGAGCCACGACCAGCGTGCCGTTTCGCACCACGAGACCCGGCGTGGCCTCATCCCACCAGTCGAGCGCAGACCGCCCCAGCGCGATGACGGCCTCATCAGCGCTTTCCCGTTCGCACCAGGGCGCCAGCATGCCACCGGCATACCAGGACGCGCCGCGACCGACCTCGGTGGAGATGTCGAAGACCTCCACCGAAAAGCCGCGCTCTGTCAGTTCAAGCGCAGCCGTCAAACCGACGACGCCTGCGCCTTTGATGAGAACACGCATGTCACTCACCCGGTGTTGGTTGCGCAAGCGGCAGATAAAGCTCACCGCCTTGCTTGAATTTCTCGGCCATAGCCTCGAGTCCTTCCTTCTGAGCCTCGGCGCGGATGTCGTGCGAAATGCGCATGGAACAGAATTTCGGCCCGCACATGGAGCAGAAATGGGCAACCTTGTGCGCTTCCTTCGGCAAGGTCTCGTCATGGAAGGACCGCGCCGTCTCGGGATCGAGCGACAGGTTGAACTGGTCTTCCCAGCGGAACTCGAAGCGGGCACGCGACAGGGCATTGTCGCGGATTTGCGCCGCCGGATGGCCCTTGGCGAGATCGGCCGCATGCGCCGCGATCTTGTAGGTAATCACACCCACCTTCACGTCGTCTCGATCCGGCAGACCGAGATGTTCCTTCGGCGTGACGTAGCAAAGCATGGCCGTACCGAACCAACCGATCATGGCCGCCCCTATGCCGGAGGTGATATGGTCATAGCCGGGGGCAATATCGGTCGTCAGCGGCCCCAGCGTATAGAAGGGTGCTTCACCACAAACCTTCAACTGCTTGTCCATGTTCTCCTTGATCTTGTGCATCGGCACATGGCCGGGGCCTTCGATCATGACTTGGCAATCCTTAGCCCAAGCGATCTGCGTGAGTTCGCCCAGAGTTTCCAGCTCGGCAAACTGTGCGGCGTCGTTTGCATCGGCGATCGAACCGGGGCGCAGGCCATCGCCCAGCGAAAACGACACGTCATAGGCCCGGCAGATGTCGCAGATTTCTTCGAAATGCTCGTAGAGGAAAGATTCCTTGTGATGATGCAGGCACCACTTGGCCATGATCGAGCCGCCACGCGAGACGATACCTGTGACGCGATTGACGGTGAGCGGTATGTAATGCAGTCGCACACCGGCATGGATGGTGAAGTAATCGACGCCCTGCTCGGCCTGCTCGATCAGCGTATCGCGGAACACCTCCCAAGTCAGGTCTTCGGCAATGCCGTTCACCTTTTCCAGCGCCTGATAAAGCGGCACCGTACCGATGGGAACCGGCGAATTGCGGATGATCCACTCGCGTATATTGTGGATGTTGCGCCCGGTCGACAGGTCCATGACCGTATCTCCGCCCCAGCGGATGGCCCACACCATTTTCTCCACTTCTTCCGCCATGGAAGAGGTGACGGCAGAATTGCCGATATTAGCGTTGATCTTCACCAGAAAGTTCCGACCGATGATCATCGGTTCGGCCTCGGGGTGGTTGATGTTGGCCGGGATGATGGCCCTGCCCGCTGCCAATTCTTGGCGCACGAATTCCGGCGTGACGAAATCGGGAATGTGAGCGCCGAAGCTCTCGCCATCGCGCACCATCTTTCCTTTGAGGGCTTCCCGGCCCAGATTTTCGCGAATCGCGACAAATTCCATTTCGGCGGTAATGATGCCCGCCCGCGCGTAGGCGAGCTGAGTGACGGCCTTGCCATCGATTGCGCGCAGCGGCTGGTTTCGAACGGGAAATTCCGGCGTGAGACGTTCGCCTGTGGCAAAGCCGTTGTCTTCGGGTTTGACGTGTCGGCCCTCATAGGCCACGACATCGCCGCGTGCCAGAACCCAGTCATGGCGAAGGCGCGGCAAGCCGCCTTCGATATCGAGGCGGTGACTTGGATCGGTGTAGGGACCAGAGGAATCGTACACCGTGACAGGCGGTTCGCCTGCGGTCGGATGCACGGCAATTTCGCGCATGGGAACGCGAATGTCAGGGTGAAGAACGCCCGGCTTGTGCACCTTAGTGGAGGCGGGCAGCGGACCGGTGGTCACGTTGGGCGAGATGGTTTTGGCAACAATGTTCATCGTGAGGCTCCAAAGCAAAACAGTGGAGACCCAGTTCGAGCATGAAAGACGAAAAAATCACGGAGGAGTGGATGAGGGAACATCATCCGTCACAGCCAAGCTGCGCTTTTCCGTGTTTGCACCGTCCCTACGCCAGTATGAACTGGATCAGGTTCAACGGGTCACTGCGCATCGTAGCAGTATCTCAGCCCCTTGACGGGACACCCCTGGTGAATGCCTCAATCAGAAACCCGACACCGGCTTTTGTCAAGTCGATATCTGAAAGGTGTATGGCCGTGGAGCGCGGTCACGACAAATTAACCTAAGCGTTTATTCGAATGTTATTTTTTGAAGCGTAATTCGGAGAATGAGCTATGATGGCAGCCATTCGACTGGAGACTACTTGAGATGAATTCAACTATTCGTGAAATACTATCGAAATTCGGTCAACTTCCCGTGCCTGTCGATACAATTGCCGATGATGCCGATCTTTATACAGCAGGCCTTTCTTCCTTTGCGTCCGTCCAGTTGATGCTTGGATTGGAAGAGGCCTTCGACATCGAATTCCCTGACAGCATGCTCAACCGCAAATCCTTCGCCAGCATCGCCGCCATCGAAGCGACGGTCAAAGCCATTCTCGACGGCAAAGAGGCAGCCTGATGGACGCGTCCGTCGCGTCCACTGAAGCGGCATTGTCCGCGCGGGCAGCGCGGGTTGCAGCAATAGCCGCAAAGCACGCCGACGATGTCGATGCAGCCGGACGCTTTCCGAAAGAGGCCATCGACGCTCTGCGTGCCGAGCGGCTGCTTGGCATTCAAATTCCGCCCCATCTCGGTGGCGAAGGCGCAAGCCTTCTCCAGATAACGGATATATGCTGCACCCTCGGGCAGGCTTGCTCGGCGACGGCGATGATTTTCGCCATGCACCAGATCAAGACGTCGAGCCTGGTCGAGCACGGTGAAGACAGCGCGTGGCACAGCGCTTTCATGCGCCGCATGGCGGCTGAGCAATTGCTGCTGGGCTCCGCCACGACCGAAGGCGGTATCGGCGGAAATCTGCGAAATTCCATTTGCGCCATCGAAATCGATGGCGAGCGCTGCCGCTTGCAAAAAGACGCCACCGTCATTTCCTACGGCAGTGAAGCAGATGCGATCCTCATCACATCTCGCGCCAACGCGGATGCTTCACCGACCGATCAGGTGATGACCGTTTTCCTGAAAGACCAGTACCAGCTCGAAAAAACACACGTCTGGAATACGCTGGGCATGCGCGGGACCTGTTCGGATGGCTTTCTGTTCAACGGCGAAGCACCCGCCGAGCAGGTCTTTCAGAAGCCCTTTGCCGAAATCGCCGCGCAGTCCATGCTGGCCACATCGCATCTGTTCTGGAGCGGTGTGTGGTACGGAATTGCAGCCGATGCGGTTGCCCGCGCGCAGGCATTCGTTCGCGCCGCGGCCCGTAAGTCCCCAGGCGTTTCCCCTCCCGGCGCCATCCGACTGGCAGAGGCTTCCAACAAGCTCCAAATCGTCAAATCGAATATCATTGCAGGTCTGAAAGCCTACGATGAAACCAGAAATGACTCCGAAAAGCTGATGTCCATGGCCTTCGCAATCGCCATGAACAATGTGAAGATCTGCTCGTCGGAAACCATCTTGGAAATCATCAATCATGCCATGCTGATCTGCGGCATCATGGGTTACAAAAACGGGACGCCGTTCAGCCTGGGAAGACACTTGCGCGATGCGCATTCGGCGCAGTTGATGATTTCGAACGACCGCGTATTGGGCAATTCCGCCAACCTCTTGCTTGTTCAGAAGCAGGACACGAGCCTTTTGGGATAAGACCATGGACATGCAACCTTCCTTTCTTGATCGCCTGTTCGACAAGGGGCTGCTGATAGACACCGGCGTGGATGGTCTCTATGGCCGCAGCGGCCAGTTCGAGGACGTCATCGTGGCTTTCGAGCGACTGATCGACACCGTCGGTGGCCCCGACAAGGCCGAAGCCATTCGCTTTCCGCCCGGCATCAATCGCGCCTATTTCGAAAAAAGCGGATACATGAAAAGCTTCCCGCAGCTTGCAGGAACGGTGCATTCCTTCTGCGGCTGTGAACTGGACCATATCAGCCTCATCAAGAGCATGGATGAAGGCACGGACTGGACGAAAGACCAGAAGATCACGGATATCGTGCTGACGCCTGCCGCCTGTTACCCGCTGTATCCGACAATCGCAAAGCGCGGAAATCTGCCCGCCACCGGTGGCCTCTACGATATTCAATCCTACTGCTTCCGCCATGAACCATCGAAAGATCCCGCCCGGCAGCAGCTTTTCCGCATGCGCGAATATGTGCGCATGGGCACGGAAAGCGACGTGACAGAGTTCCGTCAGCTCTGGATGGATCGCGGCGTCGAGATGATGGAAAAAATCGGCCTCGACGTGAAGATCGATATCGCGAACGATCCCTTCTTCGGGCGTGCGGGCAAGATGCTAGTCAACAACCAGCGCGACCAGAACCTGAAATTCGAACTGCTGATCCCGGTGACTTCCGACACCAACCTGACGGCCTGCATGAGCTTTAACTACCATCAGGATTCGTTCGGCACGAAATGGGGCCTGAACCTCGACGATGGCGCGGTTGCGCACACCGCCTGCGTCGGCTTCGGGCTCGAGCGAATCGCGCTGGCGCTGTTTGCCAAACACGGGCTGGATGTGGATCAATGGCCGCAAGCGGTTCGCGAAACGCTCTGGGGTTGAGGCTTGCATGACGGCAGTATTCCCGGCCTTGAGCGATGACACCTATGTTCCGCATCCGCTGCATTCATCTGAGCGGATGTGGCCGGAAACAAATTGCTATGTCGATCTGTGGATCGAGCTTCTGTCGTCGAGCGGACTTCCACCGGAAGCCATGCTCGGCTTCACGCTGACACAGGATTTCGAGGGCGATCAGTTCACCTTTTTCAAGGTGCCGCTGGAAGACCTCGAAGCGCTCTACGGCATTCGCGTCACCGAACTTGCGATCTTCGACAGGCTGGAAAGCCACATTGCGACCCAGTTGCAGCGTGGCCGCATCTGCCTGATCGAGATGGACAGCTTCTACATGCCCGACACGCACGGCACCGCCTACCGTAGGGAACACGGCAAAACGACGGTTGCGATCAACCGGATGGATGTGGAAAACCGCAGACTGGAATATTTCCACAATGGCGGCTACTTCGCGCTTTATGGAGACGACTTCTCCGGCATTTTTCAGCACCATCTTGGGGATGCCGACCTGCCTTTCCTTCCCTATACCGAGTTTGCGAAATTTCCAGAGACGCCCTCGAAGGAGCCTGATATCCGCAAGGTGGCGGAAGGCCTGCTCTCTGTCCATTTCGCACGTCGCCCCAAACACAATCCCATCCGTGCTTTCGCTGATGTCTTCCCGGCACAGGTCGCGCAGGTTGCCGACCGGCCCTTCGACTATTTTCACAAATACGCCTTCAACACGTTGCGCCAGTTCGGTGCTAATTTCGAGTTGTCCGCCAGCCATCTGGAATGGCTGGGTGGCGAAAGCCGCTTCGCCGATGCAGGGCTGCATGCTCTTCGCATATCGGAAGTCGCCAAAACCGTGCAGTTCCAGCTCGCCCGCGCTGTTGCTCGCCGAAAATTCGATACGCTCGTTACAGCGCTTGATCCCGCCATCGCAGCCTGGGACGCCATGATGGGCGCGTTGGAAACAACTCTTGCTAAGTCGAGTGAGGCGGCGTGACTGCGCCGTCCGGCATTCTCCTGAAGCAGGGACAATGTCTCAGCGAAGGCTGGACGCTGACCCTCACGGAGGCGGATGCTAGCCAGACGCCTGCAGACATACCGCTCGACGCGGAAGAGATGACGGCCCCGGTTCCCGGCACTGTCGCGCAGGCACTGGAAGCGCTTGGTCGGTTCGATCGCCACAATCCGCACCCGCTCAACGGACATGACGCATGGTACCGATTGACACTGGTGTCCGACCAGACTGGCCCCGCCATTCTGCGTTTTCACGGGCTGGCAACGGTGGCAGAAATATTTCTGAACGGTCAGCTCGTCGCCAACGTTACCAGCATGTTCGAAGCGCTGGATGTGCCCTTCGATCTGACCGGTGTCGATGAGCTCGCGCTGTGCTTCAGGGCCCTTGCCCCGCGTCTGGAAAGAACCGGCCCGCGTGCGCGCTGGCGTCCGCAGATGATGAACTCTCAAGGATTACGGCTGATCAGGACGACGGCATTGGGCTACATGCCGGGCTGGTGCCCGGAAATCCATGCTGCTGGCCCCTGGCGCGGGATCAGTCTGCTGACGAAGCCCGTTTTTGAGGTACTCTCGTTCCACTGCGAACTGGACGGTGACGGAACGGGCCGGATTCAGCTTAGCCTTCGTGCAGAAAATGAGAACTCGCGTGTCAGCATCACGTGCAACGGCGTCTCGGCAACGTTGGAGCACCGCGGAGAAAATGTCTTCGAGGGCAGCTTGGCGCTTCCCGATATCGAGCCATGGTGGCCTGCGACCCATGGCAAGCCTGCGCTGTTTAACGTCTACATCGACATAGACGGGCAGAGCCATTGCCTCGGCAAGACAGGGTTTCGCCGGATCGAGATCGACAAGGGTCGTGACGGCAGAGGTTTCGGCCTGAGGATCAACGGCCAATCCGTCTTTTGCCGCGGCGCCGTCTGGACGAACGCCGACATCGTCCGCCTGCCGGGCAACCGGGCAGACTACGAACCGTGGCTGCGCCTTGCCGCCGAGGCGGGCATGAACATGATTCGCATCGGTGGAACCATGACCTATGAGACGCCCGAGTTTTTCGCGCTCTGCGACGAACTCGGCATCATGGTCTGGCAAGACATGATGCTGGCCAATTTCGATTATCCGGCTAAGGATGAGGCGTTTCTCGCACATATCGAGACCGAGATAACGCAACTTCTGAAAGCGACAAGCCTATCGCCTTCGCTTGCCGTGCTGTGCGGCGGCAGCGAGATGTATCAGCAAGGGACGATGCTGGGGCTGTCAGAGCAATTCTGGAAAGGCCCGCTGACGGAAGAGATACTGCCGGCACACGTCAAGCGGCTGCGCCCTGATATCGCCTATGTCCCGAACTCCCCTTTCGGTGGCGCACTGCCGTTCTTTCCAAACGCGGATGTCGGCCATTACTACGGTGTCGGCGCCTATTGCAGACCGCTGGATGATGCAAGGCGGGCAGACGTGCGCTTTGCCGCTGAGTGTCTGGCTTTTTCCAATGTGCCGCAGCAACGCACCCTGGAAAAGCACTTGCCCGCAAAGCCGGTTCACGACCCCAGATGGAAGGCGCGTGTCCCGAGAGACCGGGGCGCTTCCTGGGATTTCGAGGACGTCAGAGACCACTATATCAAGCTGCTCTACGAGCTCGATCCTGCCGTTCTTCGACGGGAAAACGCAGATCGCTATCTTGATCTCTCACGAGCGGTAACCGCAGAAGTCATTGACGCCGCATTTGCAGAATGGAGGCGTTCCGGGTCCAGTTGCCAGGGTGCTCTGGTCTGGACATTGCAGGATTTGCTGCCGGGTGCCGGCTGGGGCCTGATCGATTCGATCGGCGAGCCGAAGTCGGCATGGTACGGTTTGAAACGGGCGTGTCGCGCCCTACAGATCAGCCTAATAGATGAGGGCACGAATGGCCTCGATATCCATGTCATCAATGAGGGACCGGAACCTGTTGACGTGGACGTCGAGATCGTCTGTCTGCGGGACGGTAATCAGCCTGTCGTTTCTGGCAAACGCGCGCTGACACTTGCATCCCGCGACAACCTCGCTATCCCCGCGACCGATCTGTTCGGCGCGTTTTTCGACACGACCTACGCCTATCGCTTCGGCCCGCCCTCCCATGACGTGACATTGGCGACACTCCGTGACCGGATATCGGGCACGTTGCTGGCGGAGGCTTTTCACTTTCCAATCGGGCGCAAAGCGGCGCAGCATGCAGCCACACTTCAGGCCACACCTTCGCAACATGGTGAACGCTGGTTTCTCAACGTGACGGCTGACCGGTTTGCCCAATCCGTGCATATCAGCGTCGATGGTTTTCGCCCTGCCGACGACTGGTTTCATCTGACGGCTGGCGAAGGGCGAAATATCGAGTTACTGCCATTGAGCCCATTGCGGACCGAAAAGCCCCATGGCGAAATTCGCGCGCTCGGCAGCGCCCATGTATTTCGTTTTTAAGGAATTGCGCTATAACGCGTTGTTCGTAATACCAGCGACGACAGGGGCCGCGCCTGTGGCAGCGCCCTATCCCGCCCCTAGTCTGTAAAATACGCATATCATTCATTTTCGACAGGACAATCGCCGCCATTCCCCAGCGGCTTTGACGCCATCGAAAACATCAATTACCTTCCAGTCCGGCAAGGCGCAGAAATCCTACATGGAAAAAAGTTTAACCCGCTATATCTGGAACCACACGCGGCGGCAGCAGCTTTTCATTCTGCTGATCGTGGCGCTGTCGATGATCCCGTATTTCCTGGCTTTCGACCTGCCCAAACAGATCGTCAACGGGCCGATACAGGGTGATGGTTTCGAGGGCGTCAACTCTACCCAGCTCTTCATGCATCTGACGCTCGATCTACCCTATATGGGCGCGATCACGCTGTTTCCGGGTATCGAGCTGACCCGTCTCGGCATGTTGATGGGTCTGAGCCTGACGTTTTTAGCACTCGTCATCATCAACGGCCTCTTCAAATATTACATCAACACCTACAAGGGCCGCCTTGGCGAACGCCTGCTGCGCCGCATTCGTTTTCAGCTGATCGACCGTATTCTTCTGTTCCCCCCGTCTCATTTCAAGCGGGTGAAGGGGGCGGAAATATCCAGCATGATCAAGGACGAGGTGGAGCCCCTCGGCGGCTTTACCGGCGATGCTTTCGTTCAGCCTGCGCTTCTGGGCGGACAGGCGCTGTCGGCACTGTTCTTCATTATCGTACAGAATTTCTGGCTCGGCCTCATCGCCGCTTTCATGGCGGCCATTCAGGTCGGCATCATTCCCAAGATGCGCCGTCGGCTGATCGAACTCGGCAGACAACGCCAGCTCAGCGCCCGCCAACTGGCGGGACGTATCGGGGAAATGGTCGATGGCATTGGCACGATCCATGCCTATGATACCTCCAATTACGAGCGAGCCGATGCTGCCCACCGTCTCGGCGAAATCTTCAAGATTCGCTACGACCTTTACCAGTGGAAGTTCATCGTCAAGTTCATCAATAACTTTCTGGCGCAGCTGACACCCTTCTTCTTCTACGCGCTGGGCGGCTACCTGACGCTGCGCGGCAGCCTCGATGTCGGTCAGCTGGTAGCGGTCATCAACGCCTATAAGGAACTTCCCGGCCCGCTGAAGGAACTGATCGACTGGGATCAGGCCCGTCAGGACGTTCAGGTCAAGTATGAGCAGGTGTTCGAACAGTTCGATTCACCGACCATGATCGACGGCAAAATCCAGGCACTGTCGCCGGAAGCGGCTGCGGCCATCACCGGACCGCTGGTCATCGCCGGACTGTCGCTCGATGACGATAGCGGCACGCGCCTGCTGGATCAGGCATCCCTGACGATCAATCCGGGTGAAACCATTGCCATCGTCGGCGGCTCCGGTGCAGAAGCCCTGGCGGATGCGCTGGGCAGAACGCTCTGGCCGACATCCGGCAAGATTACATTCGGCGATGCCGACTTGCACGAACTGCCCGAATCCGTGACGGGGCGGCGCATTTCCTATGTGTCTGCCGATACGTATTTCTTCCATGCAAGCCTGAGGGAAAACCTTGTCTATGGCCTGAAACACGCGCCCTTGAAAGCAAGAGATTACGAGGGCGCGGAGCTGGAGCATCGGAAATGGGAGATACGCGAAGCGAAACTGGCGGAAAATCCTGACATCGATATCAACAGTGACTGGATCGATTATCAGTCCAGTCCGGCTGGCAGTGATGACGAAGAGCAGTTCCTGAAAGCCATGCTCTCGGTTCTCGATACGGTTCAGCTATCGCCGGATATTCTCGAATTCGCCTTGCGCTCTTCCATCGATCCGCTGACCGACCTGCATCTGGCCGCCCGTATCGTTGAGCTGCGACAAGCCCTGCGCGCCGAACTGGAACAGGAAAATCTGAGCGGCCTCATCGTGCCCTTCGAGCCCAGCAGCTACAACGCCGAGGCGACGGTTGGCGAAAACATCATGTTCGGCACCTTACGCAACGGGTCTGCCTCAAGCCGGCAGATCATCGACAGCGACTATTTCCGCTCGCTGATGCGCGGCAGCGGCCTGTCGGAAACGCTGTTCGACATGGGCTACACGATTGCGGAAAACGTCGTTGAAATCTTCAGCGACCTGCCATCGGATCACCCGTTCTTCCAGCAACTGACCTTCATGAACGCGGACGACATTCCCGGCTATCAGCAGATGCTGCAACGCCTCCAGGGCAAGAGTTACTCGGAAGCGACAGAGACCGAACGGCGCGCCATGCTGCGACTGGCTTTCTTCTACATCGAACCACGCCAGCGTTTCGGCCTGTTGACGCAGGAGGTGATGGACAAGATCATCGAAGTCCGTCACATGTTCCACCAGAACCTGCCGGACGATCTGCGCAGCTGGATCGAGCCCTACGATCCCGAACGCTACGCGACATCGACCAGCCTTCTGGACAATATTCTCTTCGGCAAGATCAGCCATCGTTATGCGGATGCATCGCGCCGCATCACCAAGATCGTGGCCGACGCCATGAAGAAGCAGGGCCTTTACGAGAAAGTGCTGGCCGTTGGTCTGGAATTCAACCTCGGAGCGGGCGGCAAGCGGCTGGGACCATTGCAACGCCAGAAGCTCAATCTGGCACGCGCTCTGATCAGAAAATCGGATTATTACGTGCTGAACCGACCGCTGCCCGGTCTCGACCATCGTCTCCAGCAGGAAATCGTCGATAACGTCATCGCTTTCCTCAGAACCGATGGCGCTAACCCGGCAGTGCTGTGGGTTCTGTCCAATCCGTCGCTGGCGAAAATGTTCGACCGGGTGATCGTGGTCAATCACGCAACGGTTGTCGCAGATGGAACATACGAGACTCTTGTGGAAGAAAACGGTACATTCAAGGAAATGATCGCCGCCTGAGTGGTTTAGCGGTCAAACAGGAACACGAACAGGACAAGGCGATGCTTTTCAAAGACGAAATTCAGATGCTGAAGCGCGTTCCCTTCTTCAGCGGGATGGAACCATCGAAGCTCAAGCTTCTTGCTTTTGCATCCGACCGGGTTTCCTACCACGCGGGAGACGAGCTTTTCCGCCAGGGCGATCTGGGCGACGCGGCCTATGTGTTGCTGACGGGCAAGGTGGATGTCCTGATCGATTCCCCCTCCGGCCAGATCAAGCTGACTGAAATGAGCGGCAATGCCATCGTCGGAGAAATCGCTATCCTTTGCGACAGCGTCAGAACGGCGACCGTGCGCGCTTCCACTTCGGTAGAGGCACTGCGCATCGGCAAGGAACAGTTCTTCAAGCTGATGTCCGACTTCCCCGACGTAACGATCAAGGTGATGCGCGTTCTGGCCGAGCGTCTGACACAGACGACAACCGAACTCAGCAAAGCGCGATCCGGTTCGAATGTTTAGTTGGAACAGCGTTCTGCAGCACTGCTTTTGAAAAGAAAAATAAAAGTGGTGCTTCTGTAATAAAACTGAAATGCTGAGTGGACTAAAGGCGGAGGCGAATATGTCCTCCGGGAATTTGGGGCAAGGACAAGAAAGATAACACGACACCTACCGGAGGATAGTTCGGGTGTACGTGGTAAATTGGGGTGTGTCATGGCGTTGCATTCCGACGATTTCAGTCGGGACGAAAAACAGGAATTTCGGGTTAAGATTTGGGGAGCACGGGGGACGCTTCCCGTCTCGGGAGACAAGTTCCGAAAGTACGGCGGCAACACGATCTGCATCGAAGTGAGATGCGGAAAACACGTCTTGCTGTTCGATGCAGGATCGGGCCTGTTACCCGCCGGTCAGGCCTTGAAGGCCGAGGGCATCGGCGACGTCAATATGTTTTTTTCCCACTGCCATTACGACCACATTGTCGGCTTTCCCTATTTCAAGCCATTCTTCAATCGCGAAAATGACGTGCGCATCTGGTCCGGCCATCTCGCAGGGCAGAAGACGACGCGCGAGATGCTGAACGAATTCATGAGCCCACCGTGGTTCCCCGCTCCTCTCGACATTTGCTGCGCCCAGATCGTCACCAAGGATTTCAAGGCTGGCGACGTGCTCGCTGTTCATCCCGATCTCGATATCACCACTGGCATGCTGAACCATCCCGGCAATGCCATCGGTTATCGCATCGACTGGCAGGGTCGCAGTTTCGCAATCATTACCGACACCGAACATGAAAATGGCAAGCTCGACAAATCCGTTTTGAAGCTGATCGATAATGTCGACTTGTTTCTCTACGATGCGAGCTTCACCGATGCGGAGATGGAAACCTATCGGGGCTATGGCCACTCCTCATGGCAGCAGGCCGTTCTTTTGGCAAAGCAGGCCAATGCAAAGAGCGTCGGCCTGATCCATCACGCGCCATTTCGCACCGATGACGAGCTCGATGTCATCGAGGCAGACGCCCGCAAGGAATTCGACGGTGTCTTTGCCGCCCGTGATGGCCAGACGATAGAGCTGTAAGCGCCAAGCCTCACGAATGCCGATGACGTGATCCTTGATCTCTTCTGCTTTTCGCAGCATTGACGTATAGCCATGAAAGGCAATTGGCGGGGCCGTCTCCCCCGGTCATGCGCCCGAGGCACATAAGCGAGCCAATCGGAGACAGCAAGCATGGTGAACATCGTGTCGGAAACGTCGCTCAGACGTGCACGATTGCTGTCTGGCCTCATCATGCTGAGTTTCGTTTTTACTCATCTATCCAATCACGCTTTGGCACTGATCTCGATCGACGCGGCAGAATACGGACGCGCCTGGTTCACGCTCGTCTGGCTCAACCCGCTGAGCAGCCTTGGTCTTTACGGCTCTGTCCTGACCCATATCGCGCTGGTTTTGCGCGCGATCTATGTCCGACGCTCGCTCAAAATGCCGCTGCGCGAAGCATTGCAGATCATTATCGGCCTCGTCATTCCCTATCTGATCATCGATCACGCGAGCGGCATTCGGCTGGCGCGGATGCTCTACGATGTAGATATCGGCTACGACACCGTCATCTACAATTACTGGATACGCAATCCGATACTGGGGTTGCGTCACAGCATCGCGCTGGTTCTGATTTGGGCGCATGGTTGTCTGGGCGTGTTTTTCTGGCTGCGCTACCGCGACTGGTACAGGAAGATTTCGCCCTATCTTCTCACCATCGCCGTTCTGCTTCCCATTCTGGCCTTGCTGGGCTTCAGCGATGCAGGCCGCATTATGGAAATTAATCCGCCTCTGCCTCGTCCTGTCAGGCCCCATCAAGCTGAGATGGATGCGACAGTCGATCTGTTTACCGGCACGTTGAAAGTCATCTTTGGCAGCTCCATTCTGCTGATGTTTGCCTTGCGCGGCGCACGCAGCTGGCGGCAGAGATCGAGCTCGTTCGAAATCCGCTATGATCACGGAGCGCTGGTCCGCGCACCCGCTGGGCTGAGCATACTCGAAGCCAGCCGGTTTGGTGATGTCTCGCATTTTTCCGCCTGTGGCGGAAAAGGACGCTGCTCCACGTGTCGCGTGCGCATCGTTGGAACAGATGGTCCGTTGCCGGAGCCGTCCACGATGGAAAGAGCCACCCTCCAGCGTATCCACGCCGATTCTGACGTTCGCCTCGGCTGCCAGTTACGGCCCAAATATAATCTTCGCGTGGCTTTGCTGCTGGCCTCCAAGCAACAAAGCGACATTCCGGCCAGCGGCGAAACCATTCGTCCAGGTCGTGAAGAGGAGATCGCAGTCATGTTCTGTGATTTGCGTAGTTTTACGGCGCTGTCCGAAGCACGGCTGCCCTATGACATGGTGTTTCTGCTCAACCGCTATTTCACCGTTGTCGGTCAGGCGGTCGAGCAGGCTGGTGGCAGACTGGACAAATTCATCGGTGATGGCGCGATGGCCTTGTTCGGGCTGGATGGCAACGGCAGCACGGCGAGCCGAGATGCGCTGAAAGCGGCGGCTCTTATCTTGCGCAACATAGAGACGTTGAATGAGGAACTGGAAAAGCAGTTTGCCGTCAAACTGCACGTCGTCGTCGGCATTCACGCGGGGCCATCCATCGTCGGCGTCATGGGCTATGGCGCAGCGAAGACGCTGACGGCTATTGGCGATACTGTCAATGTGGCGAGCAGGCTGGAAAGTGCCGCCAAGGAATTCGGCACTGATATCGTGGTGTCGGAACCGGTGCTGGCACAATCCGGCCACGACGCCGCACTCTTACAAAGCAGGACCATCCCCATCCGCGGCAAGAGCTCGCAGATGAAGGTCTTCCTGATTTCACGAGCAGAAAGCCAGCTGTTTTTATAGTCGGCCTAGACCTTGCGGTAGAGAAAATACCGGTCTTCCGGCACCGAGGCCGGGACAGGAATGGGGTTCAGGCTGTTCTCTTCCAACGGAAGCCCCGAGACGGCCACCCCACCCTTGGCAAGCATTCCCGCGACGAGTTGAGGCAGCCATGTCAATGTCACCGCATCCTTTTCCGGGTACCCCGTGCCGATATCCGCATGCACCAGCGATGCCTCGCCCCCGAGATAGTCCTGCGCTGTCTCTGCGATCTCGCCAATGACAAGATCCTTTTCATCCGGCACGGAGGACGCGTGGGCGCCCATGGCCCGGTCGAAAGCCACGATGCGGCGGTCCGGGAACAGCTCGCGAAGATGGTTGAAGGTGCGCCCGTTGCCAAGCCCGATCTCCATCACCGCACCTTGCGCTGGTAGATCGAGATCGGCGTGCACGTGGTTGAGGATATCACGCTGCGCCGTCAGGCGGCGAATGAAGCTGTCCAGTCTGCTCATCTGTCGAATACTTCCGTCAGGCTTTGATGATGTGGCTTGCGACGATGCCGCGTCGGGCAAAGGCGTTGCGCGTATCGATGATCAAGGGTGCCCATTCGCTGAGGCTTTGGTAGTCGATGTCGTCGTGATCGGTTGCGATGAGAACGGCATCGAAAGCGCCAATCGTCTGTGCGTCCCAGGTCACGGACTTCATGCCCAAGAGATCGCCATACTCACGCGTCTTTGGAATCTCCGAAACGTAGGAATCATAGTAGGACGGCTGGCCGCTGCGTTCCTTGATGAGTTCGATCAGCTTCAGCGACGGGCTTTCTCTGATATCAGGGACGTTCTTCTTGTAGGCGAGGCCAACGATCAGGACCTTCGAGCGGCTCAATGCCTTGCCGCGATGGATATCGAGCGCCTCTGCCAGCCGACCGACGATATGGCGCGGCATGCCAGTATTGATCTGCCCGGCAAGCTCTATGAAGCGCGTCGGCAGTTCATATTCGCGGGATTTCCACGTGAGATAAAAGGGATCGATCGGGATGCAGTGGCCGCCAAGGCCCGGGCCCGGATAAAACGGCATGAAACCGAACGGCTTGGTTTTTGCCGCATCGATCACCTCCCAAATATCGATGCCCATCGCTTCATAGACGACCTTCAACTCGTTGACGAGCGCGATGTTGACGGCCCGAAAGACGTTTTCGGTGATTTTCACGGCCTCTGCCGTTGCGTTCGTGGACACAGGTACAACTGTCTTGACGACTGCGCCATAAAAGGCCGCCATCAACTGGCCCGCATCCTCACCGTCGCCCGCCACCACTTTCGGAATGGTCGAAGTCTGGAAATCACGATTGCCGGGGTCTTCCCGTTCTGGAGAAAAGCCGAGGAAGAAATCCGTAGCGGACCGGAGCCCGGTCTTTTCGAGAATGGATTTGACGATACCATCCGTGGTGCCGGGATAGGTGGTCGATTCGAGAACGATCAATTGCCCAGGGCGCAACGTGGCGGCGATTTCCCGGCAGGTGTTTTCGACATAGGACAGATCGGGATCGCGGTATTTCGTCAGCGGCGTCGGCACGCAGATCGCGATCACATCGCATTCGCCAAGCTTTGCGAAGTCGCAGGTCGCGGTGAACAGGCCGTCAGCGCGCGCGCCGTTCAAAACATCGTGTGAAACGGCCTCGATGTAGCTTTCGCCCGCATCGATGGCTGTGATCTTGCCCGGATCGATATCGAAACCCACGACCTCGAAGCCGGAACGGGCGATGGTCATGGCAAGCGGCAGGCCGACATAGCCGAGGCCGATAACACCGGCCTTCGCCTTTTTAGATTGGATCAGATCAAGAAGTTGCTGTGCGTTTGAAGAGGAAGTCAAAGCTGATTGCGCTCCGCGCATGAAAAACATGCCCTTCAGTTGGGCGAGAACCAACACAGTGTCAAGGTTGACGCGGCCAAATTCCCATTGACGAGACGCGCAGTCGCACCGCACAACACGACGATGAAAATCGCATTCTATGCACCGCTGAAATCGCCACATCATCCGGTGCCATCCGGCGACCGTTTGATGTCACGCCTTCTGATCAAAGCGATGCAGCTTTGCGGACATGAGGTAACTGTCGTCTCGGAGTTGCGCAGTTTTCTGCGCGAGCCCGACGGAGATGCAAATACCTCATTGCGGGTGACAGCCAGTGCTGAGAAAGAGCGCATCATCGCCGATTGGCGAGCGAATGGCAGGCCGGATATCTGGTTTTGCTACCACCCCTATTACAAAGCGCGGGACCTTCTGGGACCGGATCTGTGCAGGCGCTTCGAATTGCCCTATGTTACCGCAGAGGCGTCCTATTCCGCGAGACGCAACGCGTCGGGCTGGTCTGAGACACAGGCAGAGCTCCTCGACGATCTGCGTTTTGCCGCTGTGAATATCTGTTTCACACGCCGGGACCGCGATGGGCTCATCCACGCGGATCCAAACCTCGCATGCACCATGCTCCCTCCCTTCATCGACGCCTCCAGATTCGTCACAACGGCTCCAAACCCGACGGACAACCACCTCGTCACGGTGGCGATGATGCGTTCCGGTGACAAGTTCAGCAGCTATCAGGCGCTAGCCAGCGCGCTTGCTCTTGTGCCAAAGAATTTTACCTGGACGCTTAATATCATAGGCGATGGCCCGGAGCGCGACGCGGTGCAGCGTCTTTTCGAAACCTTCGATCCCAACCGTATCGTCTGGCATGGCGAGCAAAATCCGACCAATGTCGCAGACATTCTGTCGCGCTCATCGCTCTATGTCTGGCCCGGCCATGGCGAAGCCTATGGGCTCGCCTATCTGGAGGCGCAGGCGGCTGGCTTGCCGGTCATCGCAGAGAATATCGCGGGGGTTCCAGAGGTTGTGCGAGACGGCGAGACCGGTCTACTAACAGCATCAGGAGATATCAAAGCCTATGCCGACGCGGTTATGACACTGCTTACGCAGCATGATCTACGCCGGGACATGGCACGCAAAGCGCGCCAGTTTGCGACGGAAGAACGCTCGCTCGAAAATGCAGCAGCCACGTTGAACGGCATCCTCACAAACCTGCCGGAGCAGACATCATGACGGAAAGACTGTTGCTCGACACGCTGGATGAGTTCGCCAGCCGAGGTGTTGTCGCCGATCTTTGGCTGCGGGATGACGATGCCACGCAGCCGAGCGCAGCGCTTGACCGCCTGCTTGCCCTTTCGGCTGAATTTTCTGTTCCTATGACCCTCGCCGTCATTCCCGAGCCCACAGACATATCGCTGGCATATCGTCTAGCGCAGACCAGCGGGATCGACGTTGCGGTTCATGGCTGGGCGCATCGCAACCACGCCACCCCCGCAGAGAAAAAACGCGAACTCGGACTCCACAGGCCGCTCGACGCCGTCATGGACGATCTGCGCCTTGGATTTGACAAGCTGACCTCGCTGCATGAAGCACGCTTCGTGCCCATGCTCGTGCCACCATGGAACCGCATCGATGACGCGGTGATCGCCGAACTACCCCAAATCGGGTTTAAAGCCCTGTCGGTCTACGGTCCTGAAAAAAGCAACGTGTTCCCCCTCTTCAACACCCATGTCGATGTCATCGACTGGCGCGGGACGCGGGGTGGCAAAGACCATGACCTGCTGTTTGCCGAAACGGCGGAGCGGATGCGGGAAGCGCTGGCGACGGGCGGAATGACCGGCATCCTCACCCATCATCTTGACCACGACGAGAGCGTTTGGGCGTTTCTTCATCACCTGTTTTCACTGACCGCCGATCACCCCGGTTGCCGCTGGCGGTCTTCGCGTCAGTGGCTTGCTGGCATCTCACCATGATTTCCAGGCGATCAGCAGGCCATCGCCATTCGCATCGCCGCGTTCCCTGATCGCTTCGACTTCGCTGAGAGGAGACCTGTCGGGGACGTTGGCAGCAACGAAATCGCCGCCTGCGAGACAGACCGAACCCGCACGTGCAACGACGGTAAAGATAAGCGGACCCGTTGCCCACCAGGCCGGTGCTTTCGGCAGTCGTTCAAAGATTTCGGGAAACGCATCCAGCATGCGCTTGAAAACGGGATGGCCCGGCGGCGTTGCTATGAACGAGTTGGCCAGGAGGATGCTACCCGTTCCGGTCTGACGCGGCACATCCTCGCCAAAGGCCGTCAACCCGATCATCGGCAGGACGTCGCTAAAGCTGATATCGTCACGCGCCGGGTAAAAATCACAATCCAGATAGATACCACCGAACGCATGCAGAATGATGTAGCGCGCAACGTCGACGGCACCGGGATAATCGCCATCAGCCAGCATGCGCGCAAAAATGGGGTGAGCCAGAATCCCGGCCGCTTCAAGATCTGCCTCACGCCACAGGCGATAATCAAGACCGTGATGGGCAGCGTGGGCAGCCCAGGCAAGGGTCGATACAGGGACTTGCTTGTCTCCGATCCATATCTGATGGAGGATTTTCGGGACCGGCTCCCGGTTTCTGGCGGCGATCTCGCGCCGGTCCTCGAGCGAAAATCGGCCATAGAGTTCGAACACGTCAGGGGGCGGAACCAGCAGATATTGGTAGCCGGTTTTTGTGACCGCATCACCTTGCGTCTTGGCCAGTCGAAGATAGGCAGAGTGAAGCTTGCGCGGCAAACCGAGCGCCGTTTTCTCACCCATCAGGTGTTGCTCGCTCGCCTGCGAAAGCTGCCCGAGAATATCGCGAGCGTTCTCGAAATTCGCCTGCTCGATTGCCCGTCTGGCACGTGCCAGCATTTCGTCGAAATAGGCCTTGTCGGGCATGACAGCTCCTTAGATATTCATCACCAAGACATATCTTCGAAATAGACGTTTCCGCGCAAGTCCGACCGCTTTGGAACTTCCTGATATTTTCGATGTTTCAGGAGCATAGACAGAACTAAAGGCCTGCGATAACGTAAATTTTGATGGCCCTTAAATACATGCCACAGCAAAATAAGAAAACGGTGAGGACACCCTTGGCATGAGTTCAGGCGCCGATCTGCTTCGCATTGAAGACCTGCAGGTTTCGTTCTCTCTGATGGGCGGAAAGATCGATGCCGTCAGGAACACCAGCCTGCGTATTTTGCCAGGAAAGGTCACCGCACTCGTCGGCGAATCCGGCTCCGGCAAATCCGTCATCGGCCAAACCATCATGGGCATTCAGCCACGCACTGCGAGCGTCAAAGGCCGCGTGCTGTTTTCCGATCCCGCGCGTCCCGGCAAGGAGCCGGTGGATTTGCTGCGACTGGAACAGGACGGCAAGCCGATGCGCGCCATCCGGGGCAACCGCATCGGTCTGATTTTTCAGGAGCCGATGACATCGTTTTCCCCGCTCCACACGGTCGGCAACCAGATCGATGAAGCCTTGCGCATTCATTCGGTGCTGACGCCAAAAGAGCGGCAGGAAAAAATGGAGGAGACGCTCGACCTCGTCGGCTTCTCCAATCCGGTTAAGATTTGCACGATGTACCCGTTTGAACTGTCTGGCGGCATGCGGCAGCGCGCCATGATCGCCATGGCGCTCATCTGCCGGCCTGCCCTTCTGATTGCCGACGAGCCGACAACGGCGCTCGATGTCACCATTCAGGCGCAAATCCTCAAGCTGCTGCGTGACCTGCAAAGCCGCCTCAATATGGGCATGTTGCTCATCACCCACGATCTCGGCGTTGTCGCCAATATCGCCGATGAGGTCGCCGTGATCTATCAGGGCGAGATCATGGAAGCGGGTCCGGTGAGCGAAATTTTCCGCTCACCGTCGCACCCCTATCTCAAGGGCCTGATGGCAGCGGTTCCGCATTTCGACATGAAGCCGGGCGAGCGGTTGAAGGCTCTGCGTGAAGTCATCGTCGACAAGGAAAGCCTCATCGGCAAGAAATCGGCGACGGTCGACAAGGCACAAGGAGTTCTTCTCAGCGTCAAGAATGTCAGCAAGACCTACACCACCCGCAAATCGAGCTGGTTCACATCCGGCAAATCCAGCGCCACCAAAGCCGTGGACGGCGTAAGCTTCGATATTCTGCGCGGCGAATGTCTGGGTCTTGTGGGTGAAAGTGGAAGTGGCAAGACCACCGTCAGCAAAATTCTGATGCGGGCCGTCCGCCCGGATGAAGGCTCCATCATTTTCCACAGCCGCAATGGCGACATTGACGTTCTGGATGCGAAGAAAGACGATCTGCGCGAGTTGCGCACCAAAATCCAGATGGTGTTTCAGGACCCGATATCGTCTCTGTCGCCGCGCATGACGATCAGCAACATTCTGAGTGAGCCTCTCGAAATCCACGGTCGTGGCGACGCGAAATACCGCGCCGAGAAAGTTCGCAATCTTCTGAAGGCCATCGGTCTGGGAGAAAGCGCGCTCAACCGCTATCCGCATAGCTTCTCCGGTGGCCAGCGCCAGCGCATCGGCATTGCCAGGGCCCTGACACTGGGGCCGGAGCTGCTCATTTGCGACGAGCCGGTGTCTGCATTGGACGTATCCGTGCAGGCGCAAATCCTCAATCTGCTGAAGGATTTGCAGAAAGATCTCGGCCTGACCTATCTGTTCATATCCCACAATCTGGCCGTGGTGGATTATATGGCGGACCGCGTGGCGGTGATGTGTGAGGGCAAGATCGTGGAACTGGCACCGCGTGAGACGCTGATGCGTCATCCCGTCCATCCCTATACGAAATCCCTGCTGGCTGCCGTTCCCTTCCCTGATCTGGACAGACCGCTGGATTTCAGCACCATCGCCAAGATCAGCGCTACCGGCAAATTCGACTGGGGCAAGCAGTTCCGCGACAGTGACGACGGTGGCTTGATCACAGCCGATCTCGGCGGTGGACATCTGGTGCTGGCCAATGGAAATGTCGATGTAGCGGAGTTACGCTCGTGATCACGCGCCGCACAACCCTCGCCCTGCTGGCTTCCGTTTTCGCACCGTGGAAGGCACTCGCTGCCTATACCGATTCCGATTTCTTCAAGGACAAGCGTGACAAGGGCGATCTGCCACCGGTCAATCAAAGGCTGCCCAAAAATCCCCGCGTCATGAACATGCAAAATCTTGGGCGTCAACCGGGCAAGCACGGTGGGTCGGTCCGTATGCTGATTGGCGGTCAACGCGATATCCGGCTGATGCCGATCAACAGCTATGCCCGGCTGGTGGGTTACGACGAGCAGTTCAATTTCCAACCGGATATTCTCGAAAGCTATACGGTCGATGAGGAGCGCGTCTTCACGCTGAAACTGCGCGACGGTCACAAATGGTCCGACGGCAGCGATTTCACCACCGAAGACTTCCGATATTTCTGGGAAGACGTGGCGCTGAACCTTGAAATACACAAGGGCGGTCCGCCCATCGAGTTGCTGGTCTACAACAAGCCGCCTGTGGTCGAGGTTATCGACCGCCTGACGGTTCGCTACACTTGGGAAGGCCCCAACCCCGACTTTCTGGCGAAACTGGCAGGCGCCTCACCCGCGCGCATTTCTCTGCCCGCAGCCTATATGAAGCAGTTCCACGCCAAATATCAGACGGCGGAGAAGCTTGCGAAATTCATGAAGAAGAACAAGGTCGAGGATTGGAGCAGCCTGCACATCAAAATGTCGCGGCAGGTGCGCCCGGAAAACCCGGATCTTCCGACACTGGATGCCTGGCGCAACGTTACGGCGCCGCCAGCGGAACAGTTCATTTTCGAGCGCAACCCATATTACCACAGGGTCGATGAGAATGGGCTGCAACTGCCCTATCTGGACCGCTTCCTGCTCAACGTGACATCATCGGAAATCATCGCCGCCAAAACGGCATCGGGTGACAGCGACCTCCAGTTTATGGGGCTCGATTTCAACGACTACACCTACCTCAAGGATGCCGAAGACCGTTTTCCTTTGAAGGTGAATTTGTGGAAGCGCAGCCAGGGTTCGCGTGTCTGCCTGCTTCCCAACCTCAACTGCGGCGACGACGTCTGGCGCAACCTGTTCCGCGACGTACGCATGCGCCGCGCTTTGTCGGTGGGCATCGACCGGCATGAGATCAACATGGTCTGCTTCTATGGGCTCGCCAAGGAAAGCGCCGATACGGTTCTGCCGGAAAGCTCGCTTTTCAGACCGGAATTTGCAAAAGCCTGGGCCGATTTCAATCCTGCCATGGCGAATGCGCTGCTGGACGAGCTAGGGCTGACGAACCGCAATGAGCGGGGTGTGCGCCTGCTGCCCGATGGGCGACCTGCTCACATCATTGTCGAAACTGCGGGCGAAAGCACGCTGGAAACCGATGTGCTGGAACTGGTGACCGACCACTGGCGTAAGATCGGCATATCCCTGTCCAGCAGACCAACCCAGCGCGACGTGTTTCGCAAGCGCGCCATGGGCGGCGAGGTCATGATGTCGGTCTGGTTCGGCATGGACAATGCCGTTCCAACGCCAGATATGCTGCCGGCCGGGCTTGCACCCACGGGTGACGATCAGCTTCAATGGCCAGTGTGGGGCGTGCATTACCTCTCGGGCGGTCGAGAAGGCAAACCACCGGATCTGGCGGAAGCGAGCCAGTTGCTTGCACTTTTGAAAAAATGGCGCATTAGCGTGACCGATGAGGAACGCCGGGACATCTGGCTTGAAATGCTGTCGCTTTATTCGCAGCAGGTCTTTTCCATTGGCATCGTCAACAGCGCGCTTCAGCCAATCGTCCACACGGCGAAAATGCGCAACGTGCCGGAAAAGGGGCTCTACGGCTTCGAACCCACCTCCTATCTCGGTGTCTATATGCCAGACGCGTTCTGGTACGACGGAGACGCATGACATGCTCAGATATATTCTAGGGCGCCTGCTCGTGATGATCCCGACGCTCATTTTGATCTCGATGCTGGTTTTCACCATCATCGAATTGCCGCCTGGTGACTACTTCGAAAGCTACGTTGCCGAAATGCGGGCAATGGGCGAGACCGCCAACCTTCAGGAAATCGAAGACCTGCGCGTGCGATATGGTTTCGACCAGCCAGCGCCGATCCGGTATTTCCGTTGGGCAACCGGCATGCTGGTGGGCGATTTCGGCTTCTCGTTCGAGTACCAGCTGCCCGTCAACGAAGTGGTGGGCGACCGCCTGTGGCTGACTATGCTGGTGTCTTTCGTCACCATCATCGTGACATGGATCATCGCGTTTCCCATCGGCATCTATTCGGCCACACACAAATACAGCTGGGGCGACTACGGCCTGACGTTCCTCGGCCTGCTGGGCATCGCCATTCCCAACTTCATGCTGGCGCTGATCCTGATGTATTTCGCCAACATCTGGTTCGGCACCTCCATCGGCCACCTGATGGACCGCGAGTATCTGAACCAGGCGATGAGCTGGGCGAAGTTCAAATCCATTCTGGAGCATCTCTGGATACCCGTTCTCATCATCGGCACGGCAGGAACGGCGGGCATGATCCGCCGCTTGCGCGCCAACCTTCTGGACGAGTTGCAGAAGCAATATGTCGTCACCGCCCGCGCAAAGGGTCTCCACCCGTTCAAGGTGCTGACGAAATATCCGCTGCGCATGGCACTGAATTTCTTCATTTCCGACATTGGCTCCATCCTGCCAGCGATCATCTCGGGCGCGGAAATCACCGCTGTCGTCCTGTCACTGGAAACGACCGGCCCGATGTTGATCCGCGCGCTGCAAAGTCAGGACATGTATCTGGCAGGCTCCTTCCTGATGTTCCTCGCATTCCTGACGGTGATCGGCGTGCTTATCTCCGACATTGCCCTTGCCATTCTCGATCCGCGCATCCGCTTTGGAGGTGGTAACATCAAATGACCACGTCCCTTCCAAAGCCTGGCGAAGCCCTGCCGCACTACGTATCGACGGCACCGTTCGATCCCAATCTCGTGGAACCGACGACATCGGGACTCGCTGCCTTCAGCAAGGCATCGCAATTCAAGCTCATGTGGTGGCAGTTTCGTCAGCACAAGCTTGCACTCTATTCCGGTGCGTTCCTGCTGTTCGTTTATCTGTCGATCCTGATCTGCGAGTTTCTGGCGCCCTATAATCTGCACACGCGCAACGTCGAAAACATCTATGCGCCACCGCAGGCGATCCATCTGTTTCACGATGGCCAATTCGTCGGTCCGTTCGTCTACGGACGGTCGATGAGCCTCGACATGGAAAACCTGCGCCGCGTCTATTCGGATGTTCCGACCGATGTGCAGAGGCTGCGTTTCTTCTGCCGTGGCGATGATTACCGTTTCTGGGGCCTGTTCGACAGCAATGTGCATCTGGTCTGCCCGGCACAGGGTGGCGAGATGTATCTTCTGGGAACCGACCGTTTGGGTCGCGATGTCCTGTCCCGCATTATCTACGGCGCACGTATTTCGCTGACGATCGGCCTGCTGGGCGTTGCCATGAGCTTTGTTCTCGGTATCGTGATCGGCGGTCTTGCCGGTTACCGCGGCGGCATCTTCGATCTGATCGTTCAACGCATCATCGAGGTTCTGCAATCGATCCCAAGTATACCGCTCTGGCTGGCGCTGGCCGCCATCATGCCGGTCACGTGGAGCCCGATCCTCGTCTATCTCGGTATCACCATCATTCTGGGTCTTCTGGATTGGACCGGGCTTGCCCGTGCGGTGCGCTCCAAACTGCTTGCGTTGCGCGAGGAAGACTATGTGCTGGCGGCACAACTGATGGGTGCCAGCACGCCGCGCATCATAGGGCGGCACCTTATCCCCGGCTTCATGTCACACCTTATCGCGTCAGCGACATTGACGATACCAGGAATGATTCTGGGCGAGACGGCATTGAGTTTCCTTGGCCTCGGCCTGCGTCCACCGATCACAAGTTGGGGCATTCTGCTCACAGAAGCGAGAAGCGTCAGCGTGATTGCCCTGTATCCATGGCTGCTTTTGCCAACCGTACCTGTGGTACTTGTCATATTGGCCTTTAATTTCTTCGGCGATGGACTACGTGATGCGGCAGACCCTTTCAAATAACCACGGACGATCCATTGATACATCGACCCGCCAAGACGAGCAGCCGCAGCATGGACAAGAGGTGCAACAAGTGAGCACTCGTCTGAACGACGCCCGCATCCTCATGTACAGCCACGATTCCTTCGGGCTTGGCCACCTGCGCAGATGCCGCACCATTGCCCACGCGCTGGTTGAGGATTACCGCGGCCTCAATGTGCTGATCATCTCAGGCGCGACCATTGCCGGAGCATTCGATTACCGCGCCCGGGTCGATTTCGTCAAAATCCCCAGCGTCATCAAGCTGCGAAACGGCGAATATACTTCGCTCGACCGACATATCGATCTTCAGGAAACGCTGAAGATGCGTCGCTCGATCATCTATCACACGGCCGAAAGCTTTCAGCCGGATATCTTCATCGTCGACAAGGAGCCGATGGGTCTGCGCGGCGAGGTGGAAGAAACGCTGACCTATCTGAAGAACAAGGGCACCAAGCTGGTCATTGGCCTCAGGGATGTTATGGATGCGCCCCAGCTTTTGGAAGCCGAGTGGAAGCGCAACGATGTGCTGAGCAAGATCGAACGCTATTACGACCACGTCTGGGTCTATGGCCCGCCCGATTTTCACGATCCGCTTCTCGGTCTCGATGTGCCGCCGAAAGTCCGTGACAAGATGGACTTCGTCGGTTTTCTCCAGCGCTCGAAAACGCAGTCAGAAAACCCGTCACAGCGTGCCGACGGTGATTACATTCTGGTGACGACCGGCGGCGGCGGTGACGGTAGTGAACTGATCGACGATGTGATCAATGCCTATAAGTCCGACCCGGAACTGACGCAGAAGGCGTTGATCGTGCTCGGCCCCTATATGCCGGGCGAGCAGCGCCAGCGCTTCATGCAGAACACCTCCGACATTCCCTATATCGAAATCATCGAATTCGATAACCGCATGGAGGACATCGTTGCCGGCGCGAAAGCTGTCGTTTCCATGGGTGGCTACAACACCGTCTGCGAAATCCTGTCCTTCGACAAACCGGCGCTGATCGTACCGCGCATCGTGCCACGCGAAGAACAATTAATCCGGGCAACCCGCGCTTCGGACCTCGGCCTCTTCGACATGCTATTGCCGGAAGAAGCCGAAAATCCGTTGCGTATGGCGCAGGCGCTCAAGGACCTCCTGAAACGCGCGCCGCCATCGGCCAACGGCAGAAACCTCAAACTCGACGGGTTGGAAAACATTTCCAAACGGATTGCCGAGTGGTTGCAGCCGGATGACGCCCAGACCGCACTGCCCGCCACCGCCTGATTGCCAGTCGCCGAGACTGAGAGAGGCACGCATATCGTGACCGCCAAAAAGAAAATTCTGGTTCTTCTGAAGGGCTATCCACGCCTTTCGGAGACCTTCATCGCACAGGAATTGCTGGGCCTTGAGAAAGCCGGGCTGGAGCTGGAGCTCATCTCCATGCGCCGCCCAACGGACAAGAAACGCCATCCCGTGCATGACGAAATCCGGGCCAGCGTTTCTTATCTGCCTGAATATCTGCACGAAGAGCCCATACGCGTTCTAAAAGCACTCTGGGCCTGCCGGAAAAAACCCGGCTGCGGCAGAGCTCTGCGACAGTTTTTCCATGACCTGCGCCATGACGTGTCGCGCAATCGCTTCCGGCGCTTCGGGCAGGCTGCGGTTCTGGCGCACGAATGGCCTAGTGACGGCGGGTGGCTGCATGTGCATTTCATCCACACACCGGCATCGGTTGCCGCTTACACGCACCTCATCACCGATATTCCCTGGACGATTTCCGCCCACGCGAAAGACATCTGGACATCCAGCGACCGGGATTTGAGCCACAAGCTGGACAGTGCGAAATGGGCCGTCACCTGCACCGCGAGCGGTTTCCGGCACCTGCAAAATCTCGCCGCCGACAAATCCCGTGTGCACCTCAGCTATCACGGTCTCGACCTCACACGGTTTCCGCATTTCGAGGGCCCGCGCGCTGAACGCGATGGCTCCTACGCGTCAGATCCCGTCCGTATTCTGAGCGTCGGGCGAGCGGTGAAGAAAAAGGGCATCGATGTTCTGCTGCGGGCACTGGCCGCGCTGCCCCCTTCCCTTCACTGGCATTTCACGCACATTGGCGGTGGGGACGAGCTCGCGAGGCTGAAGCCTCTTGCCGACGAACTCGGCATTTCCGACCGCGTGGTGTGGACAGGTGCAATGGACCAGAGACAGGTTCTGGACCATTACCGGCAGGCCGATCTATTCGCGCTTGCCTGCCGGATAACCAGCGATGGCGACCGGGACGGATTGCCCAATGTGCTGGTGGAAGCCGCAAGCCAGAACCTAGCGTGCATTTCGACCAATATATCGGGCATTCCCGAATTCTTCGTCGATGGCGAAAACGGCCTTCTGACCGCACCCGACGATCCATCCGCCTTTTCACAGGCGCTGGCGACGGCAATCTCCGATCCCGCCCTGCGCTCGCGGCTGGGTCATGCCGCCGAGCAGCGCGTGCGCACATCGTTCGACCACCGCAACAGCATCACCGAACTGAAGGCACTGTTTGAGCAAGAATGGGAGAAGAGCCCTTGACCGGCAAAAAATCCGCACCGCGTGTCTTCTTCTACGTTCAGCATCTTCTGGGAATAGGCCACATCGCCCGCGCCAGCAGGGTCGCTGCAGCACTCGTGGCCGACGGCTTCGATGTGACCTTGGTGACGGGTGGAACACCGGTGCCCGGATTTCCCGGCGAGGGTATCCGCCATATCGAACTGCCGCCGATTGCGGTCAGCGATGGCAGCTTTTCCGGGCTGGTGGATGCGACCGGACAGCCTGTTGACGATACCTTCAAGGATAACCGCGCCAGCATGCTTCTTGGCGCCTATCAGGGTACACGACCTGACATTGTCATCATCGAAGCCTTTCCCTTTGGCAGACGGCAGGTGCGCTTTGAACTGATGCCCTTGTTGAGCGCCATCGAGTACAGCGCGGAACGACCGCTGGTCATGACGTCGCTTCGGGATATTCTGCAGGAGCGTGCCAAGCCCGGTCGGGACGAAGAGACAATCACCCTCGTCAAGAAACATTTCGATGCCGTTCTTGTGCACGGTGACCCGAAATTCGTGCGGCTGGAAGACACATTCCCGCTTGCTGATAAGATCAGCCAGCGCGTGATCTATACGGGTCTCGTCGCGCCTGCAAAGCCATCCCCGCCACAGGAGCGTTTCGATGTCGTTGTTTCCGCAGGCGGCGGGGCTGTTGGCTCTGCGCTGATCCGCGCGGCACTCGACGCTGCACCCAAAATCGACCGCGTCAAAAGCTGGTGCCTGATCACCGGGCCCAACATGCCTAAGGCTGATTTCGAGGAGATTTCGGCACAGGCTGGCGATGGCGTTTCCATTTTCCGTTTTCGGAAGGATTTTGCCAGCCTGCTATCTGGTGCCCAGCTTTCCATTTCGCAGGCGGGCTACAATACGGTCTGCGATATATTGCAGGCGAAATGCCGCTCGCTGCTCATCCCTTTCGCCGCCGGTGGAGAGACGGAGCAAGGGGCACGCGCATCCCGCCTCGCGAAACTGGGGCTCGCCTACGTTCTGGAAGAGAGCGCAATTTCCCCTGACACGATGGCGCAGTCCATCGATGCCGCCTTGGATTTGCCGGAGCCTGATCGTGTCGATCTCGATTTGGATGGGGCGCAGGGAACGGCGAAAATTCTGCGCCGTCTCTACGACGAACGGGAATTCGACAGGCTTAATATCTGAGCTTCTCGCGCCGCAACCCAAGGCCGATCAAACGACCGGCGAGATGCGCCAGCAGTGGAAAACGCATGATGGCGAGCACGAAAGCAGGCGGCCCCTTGGATCGCTTCGCGTCGGCATGATCCTGCCTGTTGCGGCTGCGCATCATCAATTGCAGACGCTGTATCGCGCGTGTCGGGAACGACCGGCGCTTCTCGATGGCAGCGAGATCGGCATCGGTGATCGACTGACCTGACCCCAGGAGCGGTATGAGCACATTGGCGACCGCTACGGCATCCTGAATGGCCAGATTGACCCCGACGCCACCGATGGGCGACATGGCATGGGCGGCATCTCCGATGCAGATCACACCCGGCTTCCACCATTGCTTCAACCGGTCGATCCGAACCGTCAGCAGGCTCGCATCGTCCCAGCTGCGAATTTCCAGCAGACGATCACGCGGCAGCGGGCACACGTCTGCGACACGTGCGCGGAAGGCTTCCAGCCCTTTTGCCTTCAGATCGGCGAACGTTCCCTTGCGAACCACAAAGCCGCACTGCCAATAATCACCTCGATCAATCAGCACGAAACCCTGCTGGGGGCCTGCATGCCCCATGGTTTCGTTGGGATCACCGGGTTGTTTGGAAAGCCGCATCCACACCACTTCGGTCGCGATACCAAACCGCTGGATTTCCAGTCCGGCCTTATCTCGAATGATGGAATTGCGACCGTCGGCCCCGACAACTAGATCCGCCTCGATGGTCAAGGGGCCCCCTGGCGTCTCGACGCGAAGGCCGGACACTTTGCCTGCCTGCTGCACAAGGTCCATGACGGGTGCATTCATCAGCAGCCGAAAATTATCGAACTGGCCAGCCTTGCCTGCGAGGAAATTGAGGAAATCCCATTGCGGCATGAAGGCTATGAACTTGTGTTTCACCGGCAGCCAGGAAAAGTCGGCTATCGTGATTTTGCGACCAGCAATGTCCGCATGCAGCTTTTCCGCCCGCGTGTGCGGCAGGCTAAGAAATTCCCTGATGAAACCGAGTTGCTCGATGATGTCGAGTGTGGAGGGATGGATCGTATCGCCGCGAAAATCACGCAGGAAATCGCTGTGCTTCTCCACCACCACGACATCGACATTGGCCCGTGCCAGAAGCAGGCCCAGCATCATGCCCGCAGGCCCGCCACCGGCAATCGCAATCGTCGTCTTGATGGTGGTTTCCACAGGCGTCTCTCTCATCGCTTCGAGGGTGGGGCATTTTTCGGATGCGGCCAGCCGCTTTCATCATAGCGGAACAGCCACTCGGACCGGGCGAAAATGAAGGCAAAGGCCATGGCTGTCCAGGTGCCCAGCAAAAGTCCAGCCGCAACATCGCTGGGATAATGCGCCCCGACGATGACACGCGATACGCCGATAACAAGGGCAAGCCCGATAAAGACCACGCGGAAGCGCGGTACCAGCATCAGGAAAGCGCCGAAAAACGACCCGGCAGCGGCAGAATGTCCCGATGGGAAACTCTCATAGAGATTGTCACCGGTAAACGGCGTCAGGCTGTAGGCGCCCATATCCATGAAAAGTTCTGGCCGTGCACGCCCGATCAGAAATTTCAGAAGGTGAACAAGAACGCTTGCAGTGCCGATGGTCAAAAAGAAATACAACAACAACCGCCAGAGGGTCCTGACACGGCTGCCGTAGGACGAAGCGGTGAGAACGCGGGCCGCCACATAGGCGACGATGGCGAGCAGACCGGTGCTGTAGAGCATCCAGCGGAACGTGCCGAAGTCGGTTATGGCTTTGTTGAAACCTACGATGGTGCCTGGGAGGGCCTGGGCCTTTTGTGAAAGAAACGGATCAAGCGGAATGAACACCAGAACCAGAACGAATGTCGCTGCGAAAATCCAGCCGCTGGAAACGAAAAAACGCCGCATGCACAAGTCCTCTGCCTTCATTCATCGCGATCTCGAACCGCTAATGCAAACAGCACTAAAGCACGCCGTTTAACGCTTCGCAGCTTTTTTACGCCCGAACCATCGTAAATCCTTTTTGAACTGCATCGTGACAGCCACATATCATCCCAACCGGCTTTCTCCTTGTTCTGCTCACCTTTCGCGAGTAGACGCTTGGAGAGAAAAATAAGCAAATTCGGATCGACATGATGCAGCAGCCGGAACCGACATCGCCACACAGACTGACCGTGCTCGGTTCCACCGGGTCAATCGGCACCAGCACGGTGGATGTCATAAACCAGCTCGGCGGTCGTGACCGGTTCGAGGTGATGGCGCTCACAGGTGCCGGGAACATAGCGCTTCTGGCAGAGCAGGCGCGTGCGCTGGGTGCCAAGCTTGCCGTCACATCGCAGGACGACAATTATCAGGAACTTCGCGAAGCACTGGCTGGCACCGGCATCGATGTCGCATCCGGCAGAAGCGGTCTGCGGGAAGCCGCCAGCATGAGCGCCGACTGGGTCATGGCGGCCATCGCTGGCACGCCAGGTCTTGAGCCAACGCTGATCGCGGCACAGCGCGGTGCCAATATCGCGCTTGCCAACAAAGAATGCCTCGTTTCGGCAGGCGACGTCTTCATTCGGACCGTTGCGGAGGGCGGCGGCACGCTGATACCGGTCGATAGCGAACACAGCGCCATTTTCCAGTGCCTGGAGCCAGCCAATAAAGCCAATGTCGAGCGGATCGTCCTGACGGCATCAGGTGGCCCGTTTCGGACCTTCAGCCGCGAGCAGATGGCAGGCGTTACCGCCGATATCGCCCGCGCTCACCCCAATTGGTCCATGGGTTTGAAGGTATCCATCGGCAGCGCGTCGATGTTCAACAAGGCGCTGGAAATGATCGAGGCAAAGTATCTGTTCGATCTGAGGCCGGACCAGATCGAGGTCATCATCCATCCGCAATCGATCATCCATTCGATGGTTGCTTACACGGATGGATCGGTCATTGCCCAACTGGGCTGCCCGGATATGCGCACCGCCATTGCCTACGCCCTCACCTATCCGTCCCGCGGCGAGATCGACGTAGAACGGTTGGACTTTGCCAAACTGGCGCGACTGGACTTCGAAGCTCCCGATGAGACCCGCTTCCCCGCGCTTCGACTGGCCAGAACCGCGCTGGAGCGCGGCGGCGCACAGGGTGCCGTGCTGAATGCGGCGGATGAAACCGCTTTTCATGCTTTCGTAGATGGCCGTATAGGCTTTCTGGATATGGCAGATATCGTCGAAACCGTCATGGACAGGATCAATGACGGGCGAAGTGCCGAGACGATCGAGGACGTGCTCGCTGCAGACGCGCAAGCGCGTCAATACGCCGATGACGTCATCCTGCGCATGCAACAAGCCGCCTGACCAAGTCCTTAAACGTCGATTAATCGCTGCTCGGAAGAACGCGCGGTCACGTGTCGTATCTCCGCGCCGATTTTCTTTGAGAACTGCGGGTTGCCTCCATCGGCAATTGGCGCTAGATCATATTTGTAATGTTATTACATGACAATCTCTCATTGAGAGTACACGTGATTTAGGGACTGTTTACATGATCAGAAAAGCTCTCGCTCTTACCCTTGGCTCGATGTTGCTGCTATCGACCGTAGCAACCGCAGAAAACGCCAAACACAGCCACAACCATGACCATTCCAAGGAGTCGAAAGGCATTTACAACGGCTATTTTGACGACGCGCAGATCAAGTCGCGCGACCTCTCGGACTGGGAAGGCGACTGGCAATCCGTCTATCCCTATCTTCTCGACGGATCGCTGGACGCCGTGATGGAACATAAGGCCGAGCATGGTGATAAGACCGCTGCGGAATATCGCGAGGAATACGCGGTTGGTTACAAGACGGATGTGGACCGCATCGTCATCGACGGTGACAAGGTGACCTTCCACCGTGCAGCCAAGACCGCTGCGGCAACCTATGTTTCGGATGGCCACGAAGTGCTGACCTACAAGAAGGGCAATCGCGGCGTTCGCTACGTTTTCAAGAAGAGCAGCGGAGACGATGCGGCACCTCAGTTCATTCAGTTCAGCGACCACACCATCGCACCGACGAAAGCTGGCCATTACCATCTCTACTGGGGAAATGATCGCGGAGAAGTCCTGCGTGAACTCACCAACTGGCCGACCTATTACCCGGCATCCCTCAGCGCGAAACAGATCGTCCAAGAAATGAACGAGCACTAGGTACTGACAGAAAAAAGGTCGCGGCTCGATTAAGCCGCGACCTCCAATAAGGGTCTCAAAGGCACGTTGCTGTTAGGCGACCGCACGCGCCAGAGCGCAACGCGCCCAGAGTTGATGCAGCGCGTCTACCAACTGCGCCATATCGGCATCGCTGTGCAGCGGCGTTGGTGTGATCCGCAGGCGCTCCGTTTTGCGTGGCACCGTAGGATAGTTGATCGGCTGGACGTAGACGCCGTGATCATCCAGCAGGATATCGGATATCCATTTGCATTTGGCCGCATCGCCAACCATGACAGGCACAATGTGGCTTGGATTGTGGATATGCGGGATGCCTGTCTGATCCAGCAAGGTGCGCAGGGTGCGAACACGCTCCTGATGACGCGACCGCTCGAAGGGGCTGGCTTTCAGGTGCTGAATGGACGCGACCGCGCCAGCGGCCAGCGATGGCGGCAATGCCGTGGTGAAGATGAAACCCGAGGCAAAGGAGCGGATGAAGTCGCAGAGCGCTTCCGAAGCGGCGATGTATCCGCCCATGACGCCGATGGCCTTACCCAGGGTGCCCTCGATAATCGTCACACGGTGCATCAGACCTTCGCGCTCAGCAATACCACCGCCGCGTGGACCATACATACCAACCGCATGCACTTCATCGAGGTAGGTCATCGCGCCATATTTGTCGGCGAGATCGCAGATTTCCTTGATCGGCGAGATGTCGCCGTCCATGGAATAGACGGACTCAAAGGCAATCAGCTTCGGTGCAGAAGGATCGGCTGCTTTCAGCTTCGCTTCGAGATCTTCAAGATCGTTATGTTTCCAGATGACCTTTTCGCAACGCCCGTAGCGAATGCCTTCGATCATCGAAGCATGGTTGAGCGCATCGGAGAAAATGATCAGGCCCGGTATCTTCTGACCCAGCGTCCCAAGTGTGGCCCAGTTGGAAATATAACCCGACGTGAAGATCAGCGCCGATTCTTTTCCATGCAGGTCGGCAAGCTCGTGCTCAAGCTGCACATGGTGATGATTGGTGCCAGAGATATTCCGGGTGCCTCCCGCACCCGCGCCACAGTGATCAATCGCCGCTTTCATGGCTTCGATGACCTTCGGGTTCTGGCCCATGCCCAGATAGTCGTTGGAACACCACACGGTCACATCGCGCTTTTCACCTGTTGAAGTGTAGCGGGTCGCGCGCGGGAAATTTCCCTGCTGTCGCTCGAGATCGGCGAATACGCGGTATCGACCTTCCGAATGCAAACCATCCAGTTCAGTCTTGAAATATGCCTCGAAGTCCATTCCATGCTCCAGAATTCTTGCAGGCGTTGTCGGCTCACCTCCCTGAACCGTCAACCCCATCGACGCCATTTCGGAAAAGCTGCGTCAATTCGCCCCTAGTTTTGAACCATTCCAGGAACACCTATAAGATATTTAGCAAACAGCAAAATTGATTCACATCAAACCCGCGGCGAATTGGAACTTTTCCTTTTGAACCACGTTGAGAAGGGCACAATCGATTGGGGCGGGGAGCGCAGCCTGTAAGGGGAGGCTTCCATTAACACACTCGACTTGTTAGATATCTGTTGCGGTCGGAGGTAGCAGTCGCCGCAGATAACCTATGGGACGCCTACCAAGAGCCATAGAGCTCGTATGTAACGTTGGAGAGAGTTCATGAAAAAGGCTATTATTTTTGCCGTCATCGGTTTGACGCTTGCAGGCTGCACGCAGACTGAAAAGGGTGCTTCGATTGGTGCCGTATCCGGTGCCGTTATCGGTGGCGCAGTCACCGGCAACGTCCGCGGCGCAGCCGTTGGCGCAGCCATCGGTGGTGTCGGCGGTGCGCTGATCGGTAACGCTTCCGAGCCAGGCTATTGCTACTACCGCGACCAGTACGGTCAGCGTTACACGGCACGTTGCCGCTAACAGCTCAGTTTTGGTACACGAGAAAGCCCCGGTTCGCCGGGGCTTTTGCGTTTGCGTCGTAAAAAGTGCTTTTCAGGGTGCCATTCTTTCAGTTTATAACTAAGCTGGAATATTAACGGACGGGAAACCGGTGGGGCCGATAATAAATGCTCAACCATAAAGTAGCGTATGCCAAAACGACGGACTGACCCAAAGAAAAGTATTGCGTACTGGAAGGCAGGCACCGCCATGGCGGTAGCGGCAACGATTGCCCTGTACCCGGGTTTCGCCAGCAATGCCTATGCGTTCAAGCTCTTTGGCATCAATTTCTTTGGCTCAGACAAGGATGAGCAACAGGTTCTCGATCCGGTCACGTTCTCGATCACGCTCAACGCGCCTGGCGCAGATACCAAACTCACCGAGAGCCTGACCAATAGCTCGCTTCTGGCGTCAGAACCGGAAAAACCCGCATCAGGAGATCTTGGCCTGCTCATACGGGCGCGTGACGACCGTGAGCGGCTGATCGCTGCGCTCTACGAAAACGCCAGATATGGCGGAACGGTCAAGGTGACGGTTGCCGGGCAGGACATCGATTCCATCCCACCCAATCCGTCCTTCAACCGTTCAGGAACAGTGCCCGTCGTCATCGACGTCGCTCCTGGGCCGTCCTTCACGCTTGGAAATGTCAGGCTCGAAGGTGATGTCGCAGGGCGCGATCTCGAAAAATATGGATTGGTCACCGGCGGCGACGCTGGCTCGCTTGCCATCATCCGCGCCGGCAACAAGCTCATCGATGATCTCAAGGCCGAAGGTCGTCCGCTCGCGGAGTTGACGAAGCGCGAAGCCGTGGCCAATCACGCCACCAACACTGTTGATCTGACACTGTCTGCCGCAGGCGGACCCATCGCCCCCTTGGGTGCAGTGGCCGTCAAGGGTCAGCGCACGGTCGATCAGGACTTCATTCGCCGCTATTCGCGGCTGAACGGCGGCGAGCCCTATTCGCCTGAAAAACTGCGCAAGGCATCGGACCGGCTGCGAAAGCTTGGCGTCTTCTCCAGCATTACCATCAAGGAAGCCAGTGCTCTCGCTCCTAACGGGACGATACCGCTCACAATTGAGGTGTCGGAAGGAAAGCACCGCTATCTCGGCGTCGGTGCGCAATATTCGACGACCGAAGGCATTGGTCTTCAGGGGTATTGGGGCCATCGAAACCTGTTCGGAAAAGCCGAATCCCTTCGCATCGAAGGCGCTGTCTCGCGGCTGGGCGAGGCCTCGAATGTGCAGGATATGGACTATTCCGCCGGGATCATCTTCACGAAGCCCGGCGTCTTCAATCCGGCCACCACCTTTACCGCAAGCCTGAAGGCAAAGACCGAGCATCCCGACACCTATGATGCGCGATCCGTTACCGGATATGGCGGCTTCTCCTACGAATTCAACGATTACGACACCGCGTCTGCCGGACTTGAGGTCGAGTTTACCGATACGGACGATGCCTTCGGCAACAACCAGTACCTAACCACCTCGATCCCGCTGGAATTCGTGCGTGATATGCGTGACGACAAGCTGAACCCGACAGAAGGCTTCCGCGCCTCTGTTTCCGCAAAGCCGAGCTATGAAGCGCTGAACGGTACGTTCTTCTCGTCCTTCGAAGGATCGACCACCGGCTACAAAGGGTTGGGCGCGGACGATCAGGTCGTGCTGGCGGGAAAGATCGCGGGCGGCGTGCTGGTTGGCGCAAGTTCGCTGCAGGACGTTCCAGCCACGAGACGCTTCTATGCGGGCGGCGGCGGATCGGTTCGTGGCTACAGCTATCAGGAAATCTCGCCCTATAATGACGAGGGCAATGCGACCGGCGGACGCTCCTATGTGGTCAGCTCGCTTGAGGCACGCTTCAAGGTGACCGAGACCATCGGCCTCGTTCCCTTCGTCGATGCCGGCGTGGTATCTTCGGATTTGGCGCCCGACTTTTCCGATATCCGCGCCGGTGCGGGCATTGGTCTTCGTTACGCGACACCATTTGGACCCTTGCGTCTTGATGTCGCCATGCCACTCAAAAAATATGAGGGCGGAAGCAGCTTCGGCATTTACGCCGGTATCGGCCAGTCGTTCTGAGGCGCAATGCCTTTCTAGACAACCAGCAGAGTGAATTACGTTTGATGACCGCATTGATTCGACTGTTGACCTGGATCATCTACGTTGCGCTTGGCGGCGTGGCTTTGCTGGTGCTGGCGGTCATGTTCATCGGGCTGACGCGAACAGGGGCGCAGTTTACAGCCACGCAGGTTTCCTCACTGATCTCCTCCCCAGATCAAACCATCACCATTTCACCACCGTCGGGTCTGCTCACGGGTGCACTGCGGCTCGACACCGTCACGCTGGCGGACCGCGAAGGACGCTACGCCCAACTCAACGGCGTGGAAGTGGACTGGTCGCCGCTGGAGCTGTTGCGTGGCACGTTCCATGCCGAGCGAATCGGCGCTCTGAATGTCGATGTCGAAAGAACCCCTGCCCCATCGACCGAACCATCCCAGAAAAGCTCTGAGGGTTTTTCCCTACCCGTCAACGTCAGGATCGATGATCTGGCACTGCCGGATATCCAGCTTGGCGAAAAACTCGCAGGTCGCCCGTTCCAACTTGCGGCCAGAGGCAGCGGCACCGCAAGTACCGACACGATTGCGCTGTCTCTCTCCGCCAACCGCAAGGATGCGCCTGACGCGACAGTGACGGCGGATATCGCCTTCGTTCCCAACCAGAATGTGCTGAAACTGGATGCATCTCTGAACGAGCCGCAGGGCGGTCTGCTGGCTACGCTTTTGCGCTTGCCAGACGCTCCAGCCGTTGCCTTGAAAATCAACGGCGAAGGTGCGCTTTCGGATTGGACCGGAAAGCTGAACGGCGCAGTCGGCGGCAATGCTGTTCTAGAACTGACCGGTCGTCACCAGCTATCAACAGATGGCATGAGACGCATCGAACTTCATGGCGGCGGTCAGCCGGACATGCTGTTACCCCCTATGGTACGTCAGCTTTTCGAAGGTCAAACGAAGCTGGACCTCGTCGCGACTCTTGCGTCGAACGGACGTATCAGTGTCGAGAGCGGCAATCTGGAAACGGGAAAACTGCTCCTCACGGCATCGGGTGCCATCGATCAGCAAGGCCAGAACGACCTGTCCGCAAACCTGATGGGCACAAATGGTCCTGTCGATATCAGGCTGCCCCTGGAAGGTGGTGAGATTGCTGCACTGGTCAACGGCGTCGATCTATCCCTGCGAGGCAATGCGGACGCTGCTAAACTCAATCTGTCCGCGTCGTTGCGCTCCCTCGCGCTGCCGCAGGGTCGCGTTGACGATGTAAAACTGACGGCTGTCAGCGATGATCTCAACCTTGCCAGCCAGACCGGTACGGTGAAGACCTCTGTCAGTATCGCGCAATCGGCGCTGGTGGCACCGGAACTTGAAAGGGCGATCAAGGCTCCCCTGACCTTAAACGCGCCGCTTCGCATTTCACCACAAACCATCGCATTCGAAGGCGCTACGCTGGAAAGCGCCAGTGTTGGCGGCACCGGAAGCGGCACCTACGATCTGTCCGCAGGGACCATCGCGACAAATCTTCGCCTTTTCGTTCTGCCTGCCGTACTGCCGCCTGCGCTTGCAGAAAAATTCGACACCACCATCGCAATCGACGCCTATGTCAACAGCACTATTGGTGGCCGCACGAGTGTCGAGAACCTCGTCGTCAAATCCGGCACAGTAGAGGCCAATGGCGATCTCGCTCTGGAGAATGGCAACGTCACTGCAAAGCTCGGCGGTCGTCTGCCTGCACTGGAAAAACTGACTCCACAGGCGGTCGGAGCGCTGGGCTTCGCACTCGAAGCGAGCGGCCCCCTAACCGCCGCCGATTTCAAGCTCAACCTCAACGCAGCAAAAGCTACACTAGCAGGCCGCGCATTGGAGGGGCTGACGCTATCGGCAACAGGCAAAGCCGATGCAAACGCTCCGCAAGCCAAGCTTCAGGCCAGTGGTTCACTGGACGGCCAGGTCATCGATGCCTCCGGCGAGCTCGTCCAGGGCCAGAACGGAACAAGCGTTCCGCAACTCGATGTCAAGGTCGGGCGCAACGTGCTGACCGGCCAACTTCAATTCACACCGGAATTTTTGCCAACGGGGAGACTGTCCTTCGATTTCCCTGACGTCTCGCTGCTGGCAGCACTGGCCGCGCAACAGGCCAGTGGCGATATCAAGGGCAATGTCGCGCTGTCCAATGCCGATGGAAAAATCGCAGCGACGATTCGCGCCTCGGGCACCCGCATCGGACAGGGCACAACAGCGGTCTCAAAATTCGTCGCCGATCTGAAGGTCGATGACCTATTTTCGCTTGCCGCCAACGGCAAAGTGACGGCAGAAACGATCAATGCAGGTGCAGCCTCCATTTCAGGTATGAACCTCGATATCGACCATGCCGGGACAGCCACCACATTCGACCTCAATGCCCGCTACGACAATGCCCCTCTGGTGCTGAAAGGCAGTGCCGACACCGGCACAGGCGCTCTGACCGTCAAACTCGATGCTTTGTCCGCCACACCGCTTGGTATTGCCGTCAAGCTTGCGCAGCCTACGACGATAGCCGTCAATGCTGGCGTAGCGCGCGTATCGGGCCTCGTGATCCAGACCGGCAATGGACGGGTGGAAGTTAGTGGCACAGCAGGTTCAGCGCTCGATCTCACCACCAACATCCGTGCTTTGCCAGCCAATCTCGCCAATGCATTTTCACCAGGTCTTGAAGCGGCGGGAACCATCTCCGGCACTGTGACGGCGAAGGGTTCCGCGTCTGACCCGAGTGTTGACTACGACCTGACATGGTCGGATGCAGCGGTCAGCCAGACCCGCGCAGCGGGAATCGGCGCGCTCGGTATCAAGGCAAATGGACGCTTTGCTGGCGGAACCTTGCGTCTCGACACCAATGTCACCGGTCAAGGTGGCCTGACCCTCTCGGGTGGCGGCACGCTGGGCATCGGCGGCAATCGCCCGCTCTCCATGGCATTCAAAGGCAACCTGCCCTTCGGCGCGGTCGCTGCCCAGACGGCAGCACAGGGTTTCGATGTGAACGGCAAGGCAGCTGTCGATGTGAAGATCGAGGGCACGGTGGCCGCGCCTATCATTACCGGCAGGATAACCACCGATGGCACGCGCGTGACGGATGTGCGCCGAAACCTGACCATCAACAATCTCGGTGCAACAATCGATCTCCAGCGTGACCGGGCGACCATCTCGCGTCTGACCGGGCGACTGGCAGGCGGCGGCAGCATTTCCGGTACCGGTACGGTCGGCATCGCACCCGGCTCGGGCTTTCCTGCGGACCTGACGATCACGCTGAACCGTGCAGCCTATAATGACGGCACATTGTTCACGACCAATGCCAGCGGCACCTTGACGCTCAAAGGTCCTGTTCTGAACTCACCCGTTCTAGGCGGCACGATCACGCTTGAGAAAAGCGCAATCACCATTCCAGAGCGCCTGCCTGCTTCGCTGGCCCAGATCGACGTCAAGCACAAGAATGCACCGCCTGCCGTACGTGCTCAGGAGAGAAAGCTCAACGCCGACAAGGGTGGCTCCGGGAGCTCATCCACCATCGCCCTCGATCTTCAGATCAATGCGCCAAGTGGTATATTCGTGCGCGGTCGCGGTATCGATGCTGAGTTGACGGGTAGCCTGACGGTGCGCGGTACGGCTGCGGCTCCTGCCGTATCCGGCGGCTTTGAAATGCGTCGGGGCCGACTTGAAATCCTGACCCGCCGCCTTGATTTCACCACCGGCGACATCACCTTTGGCGGCGGACTCGTGCCCGTCCTCAATATGGCCGCCGAATCCACCGCTGGCTCTACGACGGTCACGGTATCGGTCACCGGAAATGCCAACGACCCTGCCTTTGCCTTCACCTCCTCACCGGCGCTGCCGCAGGATGAAGTCATGGCACAGCTGATTTTCGGCCAGTCCATGTCCAAGCTTTCCGCATTGCAGATCGCCCGGCTTGCCGACGCTGCCGGACAGCTTGCAGGTGGACGCTCGACATCCCTGTTCGACAGTCTTCGCAGCAATCTCGGCATCGATGATCTCGATATTTCAACGGATTCCGAAGGGCAGGCCCGCGTTTCCGCCGGTAAGTATCTCAATGATCGCACCTATTTAGAGCTGGAACAAAGCGGAAGCTCCGGTGCCAAAGCCATCATCAATCTTGATGTCGGAAAAGGCGTAAAGTTGCGCGGCGAAGCCGGTGGCGATGGCGAAGGTGCGGCGGGCATTTTTTATGAAAAAGAATATTAATATCCGCGAACCCTCAGCCTGTTACGGACTCGGTGACAACTCTGAACGTCTGTAAGCACGCAGGCGAATTCAGATATTCTTAAATATGATCTTGTAGATGAATTGTTGTTGCCTTGAACAGTTGGCTCGCCCGCTGATCACGCCCCGCACGCAACGGCCTAAGCTGCATCGGACACCTCAGCCTGTCCCTGCGATGGAGTTCATCTAGTGCTATCTCTCCTCGGAACACATGCAAAAGCTGTTCTTACCGCCCTGGGCCGCTCCCAGGCGATGATTGAGTTTGATACCAGCGGCAAAATTCTCTCAGCCAACGAAAACTTCTGCCGCGCCATGGGTTACAGCGCCGAGCAGATCGTTGGTAGACACCACAACATGTTTTGCGAGCCTGCCTATGCCCAGAGCGTGGATTACAGCACCTTCTGGAAAAATCTCGGCGACGGAAAATCCGACGCCCGCCAGTATAAGCGCATTGCCAATGGTGGACGCGAAGTCTGGATACAGGCGTCGTACAATCCGATTATTCTCGGCGGCAAGGTCAAGAGCATCGTCAAGCTTGCAACCGTCATCACCGAAGACAAAGCCAGATCTGCCGAAGATGCCGGAAAGCTCGCAGCGCTTTCGCGTGCGCAGGCAGTAATCGAATTCACTACCTCCGGCGACATCATCACCGCCAACGAAAACTTCCTGAATTGCCTTGGATATGGCCTCCATGAAATTCGCGGCCAGCATCACCGTATGTTTTGCGACGATCAGTTCCGCAACAGCCCTGATTATGCGGAGTTCTGGCGCAAGCTTGCGGCGGGCGAGTTCATCTCGGCGGAATTCAAGCGCATTGGCAAGGGCGGCAAGGAAGTCTGGATTCAAGCGTCCTACAACCCCATCATGGATGCGGATGGAAGGGTCTTCAAAGTCGTGAAATTCGCGACCGATGTGACCGAACGGGTGCGTGCTGTGGACGAACTGGCCGGTAGCCTGACCGCACTGGCGAACGGCGACCTCACCGCGACCATCGAGACCCCTTTCATTCCCACGCTGGAAAAAGTCCGCCAGGACCTGAACAGCTCGCTGCAGAAACTTCAGGGCGCGATGCGCGAAGTTGCCGAAAGCGCCAGCGGCATTGCAACGGGATCACGCGAAGTCAGCGAGGCCTCCGACAATCTGGCCAAGCGGACTGAGCAGCAGGCAGCCGCGGTGGAGGAAACCTCCGCAGCGCTGAATGAAATCACCAGAACCGTTGCGCAGAACACCGTGCGGGCCGAACAGTCTGGCGAGCTCGTGGCTAAGACGAAGGCTGGAGCCGAACATTCCGGTGCCGTGGTCGGCAAGGCGATCGAGGCAATGGGCCGCATCTCGCAGTCCTCCAACGAAATCGGCAACATCATCAGCGTTATCGACGACATAGCCTTCCAGACCAATCTGCTGGCTCTGAATGCCGGTGTTGAGGCTGCACGCGCCGGTGAGGCTGGCAAAGGCTTTGCCGTCGTGGCGCAGGAAGTGCGGGAGCTCGCCCAGCGCTCTGCCCAGGCCGCCAAAGAAATCAAGACGCTGATCAACACGTCTGCACAGCAGGTGAAGGACGGTGTCGAACTGGTAGGAGAAACCGGCAAGGCGCTCGACACGATCGTTTCGCAGGTCGCGGAAATCAACGTCAATGTCGGCGCGATCGTCGAGACTGCGCGCGAGCAAGCCAGTGGCCTGAAAGAAATCAACCACGCCGTCGAAGCCATGGACACCAATACGCAGCAGAACGCAGCGATGGTGGAAGAAACGACAGCCGCCAGCCACAGTCTTGCCCATGAAGCAGACGTGCTGAGAAATTTGTTAACGCAGTTTAGATTTGGGAAACATTCTTCTGCTACGAATCAAAGAATGAAGCCGGAGAATAAAGCTCCAGTTGTTCGTACACCAGGCAGGATGCCAAAGTCCGGATACGCAAGCGTCGGTGCGCTCGCACTAGCCCAGAACAAGGATTGGGAAGAATTCTGATGGTTACGATTAATTCTACGAACTTCGGCGGCGATACCCTCGAAATCATCGCGTTTCGTCTGCACGATCAGGAGTTCTGCGTCAAAACGACCACGATCCGTGAAATCCGCGGCTGGGCTCCATCCACCCCTCTTCCGCACGCACCGAAGGACGTCATCGGCGTGATGAACCTTCGTGGCTCGGTTATTCCTATTATCGACCTGGCCTACAAGCTGGGCATGAAGAGCACCGTTGCCAACGAGCGCAGCGCCATCGTCGTGGCTGAAGTCCACAACATGGTCATCGGCATGCTCGTTGATCGCGTGTCTGACATCCTGACCATTCCGGCAAGCCAGGTACAGCCCGTTCCTGAAGTGTCCGCATCCTTCGACAAGTCCTTCTCGGAAGGCATCATTGCCAACGAGCATGGCATGATCTGCTTCCTCAACCTTGCGAAGATGTTCAAGGGCGCAGAACTGGATGACTTGGCCGCGTAAGCGCCATCATCTATACATCGGCGAATTTAAAGCGCCACCCGGAAACGGGTGGCGCTTTTTCTGTTTTATGCTTCTTTTGAACATTTTGTTTCCAAATATAACAATCAACAACAAATCTCATTGTAAGAAGAAAGGAGAGAAAAGAGCTATTTAGACTTAAATTAAACATAGACTCGACTTGAGATCGCTCTTTTGTCAACTCAATATTAATATTACCAATGTCTAATTCAATCAAAGACTGAATAAATGCTCTAAATTAACCCCATTACAAAAATCGCACGCGACACTGAAGTCACTGCCGCGGCATTTTAAGCTCACTTGGAGATGACATGCTTTGGCTGGGAAAAAGCGCGGATGACCGCAACATTTTGGGGGCGATCTCGACCTCGCAAGCCGTGATCGAATTTGACCTCAATGGCAACATTCTCGCGGCGAACAAAAACTTCTGCACTGCTCTGGGATATGACCTGAGCGAAATTCTGGGCAAACATCACAGGATCTTTTGTGATCCCGAATATGTCGCGTCGCCAGCCTATCAGGATTTCTGGTCAAGCCTTGGCAGCGGCAAATACGATGCCCGCGAATATAGACGCATCAGGAAAGATGGTCGCGAAATCTGGATCGAGGCATCCTACAATCCGGTCTGTCGCGGCGGTCAGCCCTACAAGGTCGTCAAAATCGCGACCGACATCACAGCAAAAAAGCTGAAGGCGGACGACGACAAGAGCAAGCTGGAAGCGATCTCCCGTTCGCAGGCCGTTATCGAGTTCACGCCAACAGGTGAAATTCTCACGGCCAACGAAAATTTTTGCAGCACGCTAAACTACACCTTGAGCGAAATTGCAGGCAAGCACCACCGCCTCTTCTGCGAGCCGGGTTATGCCGCATCCAGAGAATATGCCGATTTCTGGAAACGGCTGGCTGCCGGTGAGTTTATTTCCGACGAGTTCGTGCGGTTCGGCAAAAACGGCAAGGAGGTCTGGATACAGGCGGCCTACAATCCCATTCTCGATCATGCTGGCAAGGTTATCAAGGTCGTCAAATTCGCGACGGATGTCACACCGCGCATGAGCGCCATTTCGACATTGGGCGACGCCTTGCGCCAACTTGCAGACGGCGAACTTCGGCAACATCTCGATAAGCCGTTCGTTCCCAGCATGGAAAAGCTTCGGGCGGATTTCAACGAGGTCATCGAGAAGCTGCGCGAGACCATGCAGACTGTCGCTCAGAACTCCGCGACCATCGCATCCGGCTCTGCGGAAATCCGCGTCGCCGCGGACCAGCTCGCCCGCCGCACAGAACAACAGGCCGCCTCACTTGAAGAGAGTGCCGCCGCGCTTGAGGAGATTACGACAACCGTCAAGGATTCCAGCATGCGCGCAGATGAGGCAGGCAAACTCGTCAGCTCGACCAAGGAAAGCGCAGAGGTCTCCGGCGCTATCGTCCACCGCGCCATCGGTGCCATGGACCAAATCTCCCAGTCGTCAGGAGAAATCACCAACATCATCGGCGTCATCGACGACATCGCCTTTCAGACAAACCTGCTGGCACTGAACGCTGGCGTAGAGGCTGCTCGAGCGGGCGAAGCAGGCAAGGGTTTTGCAGTCGTTGCGCAGGAGGTGCGTGAACTCGCTCAACGCTCAGCCAATGCCGCCAAGGAAATCAAGCAGCTCATCAACACCTCGCGCCAGCAGGTGGAAAATGGCGTTGATCTCGTGAACCAGACAGGTGATGCGTTGAAGCAAATCGCCAAACAGGTTGGCCTGATCGATGTCAACGTGGCGGCCATCGTCGAGGCATCGAAAGAACAGGCAAACGGTCTTGCGGAGATCAACGACGCCGTCAACCTGATGGATCAGGCAACCCAGAAAAACGCTGCTATGGTAGAGGAAACCACAGCAGCCAGCCATGGCCTTGCGCGTGAGGCGGAAAGCCTTCGGCAGTTGCTGACGCAGTTCAATGTCGGCAATACACCAGCGCAAGCAGCGCCCCAGCGTCCCAGCGCAGTGCCTGATGCGTCACCCGTACACAAATTGGTGGCATCAGCACGCCAAGGCATGGCGGCGGCACAATGGTCTGAATTCTAAATCTTCGAAGTCTCGGGACCATAAAAAAAGGCGGCACGAGTGCCGCCTTTTCTTTTCGAGCTCACCTGATCAGGTGAACAGCACGAACGTCTTCTGCAGGGTGATCCAGATACCCCAGACGATCGGGATACCGACAACGGCCCAGGCAATCGCTGCCTTGGCGTCGAAGCCGCCCTTGCCGATGCCGAAGGAACCTGTCGGGCCGCTGCTTGCAGCAGACGTTTTGGCCTGAAGGGACGCGACTTCCTCGTCGGACATATACCACTTGTCTGCGAGTGGCTTGACCATCAGGTTGGCGATGAGGCCAAGAACCAGCATGCCAGCCAGAATATACATCGTGAAATCGTAGACCTGAGCGCGCGGAATGCCCGCTGCGATCTGCGCTTCACGAATGTAGTTGACCACGACAGGACCGATGATGCCAGCCGTTGCCCAGGCTGTCAGCAGACGACCGTGGATGGCGCCGACGAACTGCGTACCGAAGATATCGGCGAGGTAAGCCGGGATCGTTGCGAAGCCGCCGCCATACATCGAAACGATGATGCAGAGCATGCCGACGAACAGCGCCTTGTTGCCAAGACCTGCAGCCCATGGAGCGGATGCATAGAGCACGATGCCAAGCGCAAAGAAGGTGAAGTAGGTTGCCTTGCGACCGATGCGGTCAGACAGCGATGCCCAGAAGAAGCGGCCAGCAATGTTGAAGACCGATAGCAGACCGGTGAAACCGGCAGCGATGGCGGCGATCTGCGCAAGCTGCTCTGGCGTCAAATCGGCGAATTTCACTTCGGGAAGACCGATGAGGGAGCCCGCGAAGATTTCCTGCAACATGGGCGACGCCATGCCGAGAACGCCGATACCAGCTGATACGTTGAGGCAAAGAACGAGCCAGATCATCCAGAACTGCTTGGTCTTGTGCGCGTTCTTGAGGTGAACGTGACGTGTGGTGATCATCGAGTTCTTGGCAGCCGGTGCTGTCCAGCCCTCTGGTTTCCAGCCAGCAGGCGGGATGCGGTAACCGAATGCACCAGCCATCATGAAGACGAAATAGATTGCCGCCATGACGAGGAAGGTTTCCCAGACGCCGATGGACACATCGGTGCGGAAGTGGCGCATCAGGGCATCAGCCAAGGGCGCACCAATCATCGCGCCGCCGCCGAAGCCCATGATGGCCATGCCGGTTGCCATGCCCCGACGGTCAGGGAACCACTTGATAAGGGTCGAGACAGGGGAGATGTAACCGAGACCAAGGCCGATACCGCCGATGACACCGGCGCCGAACCACATCAGCCAGAGCTGGTGCGTCATGATACCGATGGCGGCAATGGTCATGCCACCGCACCAGCAGATCGCGGAAACAAAACCGGCCTTACGCGGACCCGCGCGTTCCAGCCATCCGCCCCAGATGGCAGCGGAGCAGCCGAGAAGCACGAAGAACAGCGTGTAGATCCAACCGAGATCGCTCACACGCCAGTCGCAGGTGGTGGTGAAAAGAGCGGATGCGAGGTTGAGGTCAGCACAGGCAACGGTGGAGGTAATGCCGATTGCCTTGGTCAGTGGAAGCCAGAAGACCGAGAAGCCGTAGGCCATGCCGATGCAGAGATGGATTGCCAGCGCTGCCGGTGGCACCAGCCAACGGTTGAAGCCGGGTTTCGCGATAATGCGTTCACGGTCCAGAAGACCGGCACCCGCAGCCACCGGCGCGAGCGTTTCGTTGGTCGCAGTCATGTGTGTCCCTCCATTCACCGCTTTGCGCGCTGAATTTCGATGTTGTTGTTAGCTTCACGGAGGTGACGCGCAGCCCGAAATAACTACGGGCTGCGCCTTCATCCCTTGAAACAAGGTCCCAAGCCCACTTGTCCGAATGCGTAGGCGCTCCTTCTTTGTGACGCTCGCACGCAGGGACATTTGTGTTGCTAGCAACAACGGAGCAATTCCTGTGCCAAAAATGAAATTGTTATTTATCAATACGATAGTCTTACCCATACCATCGCCCGAGACAAATTGTCTCACTTGAGCGACAAAATGTCCGTAATTTTGCTTTTATTTCGCCATTTTCTGATGTGCGAAGCCCTCGCTGTCAGACAGCATGAGGAAGCCAGATCGTAAATGCGGTTCCGGTGCCAACCACACTTGTGACAGTGATGTCTCCGCCTTGCCGCGCCACCAGCATCTGGCTGACCGAAAGGCCCAATCCCGTGCCTTCCTGTCGTTTGGTCGTGAAAAATGGATCGAAAATCCTCGCGACGACATCCTCGGCCATGCCGACGCCCGTGTCCGCGACTGTGACAGCCACGCCCTGCGAACCGTGACGTTCCTCGTCTGCACTGGTCAATGTCAGCGTTCCGCCTTGCGGCATGGCATGCGCAGCGTTGACGATGAGATTGACGAGTACCTGCTGCAACTCGGTCCGGTTCATGGCGAGAAGCCCTTGCGCGCTGTCATTCCTGACGACTTCGACACCAGCACGGTTCAGCACATGCTTGACCAGCGGCATGCAGTCCGAGATCACGGTCGCTGGGCTTTGGCGCTCCACATAACCCGCAAACTCTTCCGGGCGGGCAAATTGCAGGAGCTTGCCGACGATCCGGCTGATCCGGTCTACCTGCTCATCGATGAGGTTGAATTCGGTCGTCGCAACGTCCGCCCCGTCACCAAGCATGCTGCGCGCAACCTCCAGATTGCCCTGAATGACGGCAATGGGATTGTTGATTTCATGCGCAACGCCAGCGGTTATCTCGCCGATGGTCGCCAGTTTCTCGGACATGACGAGCTGCTTGGTGGTCGCTTCCAGACGCAGATTGGCCAGTTGCAGTTCCTGCGTTCGCTGCTCTACCCGGACGTTCAGCTCCTCATTCCAGGCGCGCAGCTCGCCTTCGCGCTGTTGAAGACGATCCAGCAATTCATCGAGATGCACAGCCACCCGGCCAATCTCGTCGCCTGTAGGTGGCAGGCCTGTCCGCGCGCCGAGATCGCCGTCATCAACTTTGGAAATCGTCTGCGTCATGCGTTCTAGAGGTTTGAAAATGCCTCTTGCCCACCGCAGAAACACCGGAATGCTGAGAATGGTGATGCCGAGAAAGGCCGCGATCACCGAACCAAGAGTTTCGTATTTCGCCTGCGCAAAGGGCGCTTCCAGAAAGCCCACATAGAGCATGCCGACACGCTTGCCATAGCTGTCAACAAGCGGCTCATAGGCAGAAATGTACCAGTCGTTGACCACGAAAGCGCTGTCTAGCCAGACCTGCCCTGCCCCCAAAACCGCAGTGTGCACCGCCTCCGACACTCTGGTGCCCAGCGCGCGACGATTTTCGAACAGGCGGACATTGGTGCTGATGCGAACGTCATCCAGAAAAAGGGTGGCCGTGCCCTGGCTTCCCTCCGGCAAACTAGCTTCACGGTAAACGAGATCATTGATCGTATCGATGAAATCGAGATTCTGGTTGAGCAACCGTCCGCCCACGAGCGCCAATGCAGTACCACCCGGCAAACGCATCGGACTTGCGGCATGGATCATCATGCCACGTGTCTCAACAGCCCTGTCCCCTTCATGCGCTGATTTCGTCGGCACGAGTTCCAGATGTGCCCGCTCTGCAAGGGCTGGAGAAAGCCCCGCCAAATCTTCCTGCGAAAAGATATCGATGGAATAAGAAGCCTTGCCTGCAAGCGCCGTTGCACGGACCGGCCAGTCCACCCGAAGTCGCTTCGCATCCGTACCGGCGCTGGCCGAGACATTCCCCACGCCATCAACGACGAACAGAAAATCCAGACCGAGCTGCTGCCGGTTTTCTTCCAGAACCCCGGCAAGCGAGGATTGGTCGCCATCGGCAACGATATCGCGCAAGCGTGCAGAATTTGCGATCGCCCCCAGCCGCTCGCCGGTATTTTCCAGAATGGTCGCAAGATATTGGTGAGCCACGGTCAGGTCGCTATTGACCTTCGTGATCAAAAGCGCGTCGAACTTGCCGCTCCAGCGCACCATAGTCACGCCTAGAAGGAGCGGCAGAATGACCAGTGTTGGCAAAAGAGCGATCGCCAACAGCCGGAAACGAACGGACCTGACAGCATACCAGAACGGTGTCAGCGCCGGTTTCTCAGCCATGCCAGGACGACATTTTACGATCGATGGTTTTGCGGGAAATGCCCAAACGTTTGGCCGCTTCGTCTCTGTTGCCCGCCATCTCGTTCAAAACCGCGAGAATGTGACGACGCTCGACCTCTTCGAGTGTACCTGTTGCAGGAGGGACGGCATTACTGCCCCGCAAATCCAGCGGGAAGCGCCCGAGGATGAGGCTCCGTTCTATGAAATTGCGCAATTCCCGCACATTGCCCGGCCAATGATAGGCAAGCAGCATTGCGCGCACCGTATCATTGATGGCAACAGGCGGCATGCCAAGCTGCTGTGATAACTTATGCATGAAAAGGTCGGTCAGTTCGACCACATCACGCTCCCGGTCCCGCAGTGGTGCGAGATAGATCTGCATGACGTTGATACGGTAAAACAGATCAGCGCGGAAACGTCCTTTTTCCACGTCCGCCGCCAGATCCGCATTGGTCGCGAAGATGAAGCGGATGTCGATCGGCACTTCCCGCTCGGCACCAACGGGTCGTACTTTGCGATCTTCGATGACCCGAAGAAGCTTGCTTTGAAGCGCCATCGGCATCTCACCGATTTCATCTAGAAACACCGTGCCGCCTTGGGCGTGAAGAAAGAGCCCCTCCCGCCGACTATCGGCGCCCGTGAAAGCGCCTTTGACATGGCCGAACAGCTCCGTCTCCAGCATATCGGCGGGAATGGCTGCGCAGTTGATGGGCACGAATGGTTTGTCGGCCCTGTCCGACAATTCGTGAATGGAATGGGCCAATACTTCCTTGCCCGTTCCCGACTCACCCGTCAGCAAAACAGACGTCGGCAAAGGCGCAACGCGACTTATCATGTCGCGGGTCTGCTGGATGGTCGCCGAACTGCCGACCAGCCTGTCCCGCAGGAATATGTGTTCTGACGCCGTTTTCAGCTGGTATCTCAACGCCGAGTTTTCCTGCTGCAGGTTGGACCGGTCAAGCGCGCGGGAAATGGCATTCAGTATCTGGTTGGAACGAAACGGTTTCAAAACGAAGTCAGCCGCACCTGCGCGGATGGCCTGAATGGCGGTGTCCAGATCGGCATAGGCCGTCATCAAAATCGCATCGGCATAGAACCCGATGGCTCTCTGCTCAGCCAACCATTCCAACCCGGTTTTCTTCGGCATGATGTTGTCGAGAATGACGACGTCGAAATGCCGCTCGTCGAGTTTTCGGCTGGCTTCGACGGTGTCGGCGGCCTCATCCACGAAGGCGCACCGCGTCTCCAGCGTCCGCATCAGGAAATTGCGCATGCCGGGCTCATCATCGATGATGAGGATCGACGCTTTCGCCAGCCAAGGTCCGAAATCCGTTTCCTGAACGGCATGCCGCGTCTTCGAGATCAAATCATGCTGCATTGTCGTCTCCCGGAAACGTCATCGCGACGCAGCCCGTCAAATATGGTTCTGGAATGCACACGGAGACCACTGGCACGGTGGCGAGCGTCCGTTGATATCCAGTTGACGAATATCAAAGCAGAAGCAGAAAGCAAAAGGAATGCGGGCAAGCTCTCAAGATTTATCGTCAGGCATATTCAAAACGATCCGATCCGGGCGGGTAAAGATTTCCAAATCCTCGCCCCTCACAAGTGCGACGAGCGTCATTCCAGCCTTCTCAGCGGTTTCGATTGCAAGCGCAGTCGGGGCTGAGACCGCTGCGAGTATCGGACTGCCCAAAATCGCAGCCTTCTGCACCATCTCCACGGAAATACGGCTTGTGACCACAACGACGCCGGTTGAACGAGAGTGACCACTTCGCAAAACGCGACCAGCGAGCTTATCCAAGGCGTTATGGCGGCCAACGTCTTCTCTGGCAGCGATGAGGCCGGACGCCGGAATATAAAAGCCCGCCCCGTGTACCGCTCGTGTATGTCGAAAAATGACCTGCTCTCCATTCAGAGCATCCATCGCTTTGACGAGATCGGTTGTATGGAGGCTCAATTCGACGGACGACACATCGGGTATCGGGCGTACAGCCTGCTCGATGGATTCGATCCCGCATAAACCGCAGCCGACTGGGCCCGCCATGTGACGCTTGCGCGCCCGCAATGCGTCGGCCTGTTGATCGAACAACGTGACCTGAACGTCGAAACCTTGGTCCGTTTCGAGGACGTCAACCGCTTCAATCTGTGAGGCCTCGGAGATTATACCTTCGGTCAGGCTGAAACCATAGGCGAAATCCTCCAGATCGACCGGTGATGCCATCATCACCGCATGGGTCGAGCCACCATAGGAAAAGGCAACAGGAATCTCTTCTGGTACGTTGCGCGCGTCTTCCTTGACGGCACCATTTTTAAGCGAGATGCGCTTGACCGAACGATAGGCTGGAACTTGAGACATGCGAGATACCCTTGTGACGTCACTCGCCAACCTAGCGACGCATAATCGCTATAACCCAGTTTGTGGGTTTAACGAACACAACGCTTGAAAAACAAAAAGCGGCCAAATTGGCCGCTTTTCTTATGTTTTAGTAGGCAGTCATTCCTTGGAACCTGCCCGGTGCTTTCAAGCGGCGACGAGAACCTCATGAAGGTTCGTCAATTCATAAAGATGCTTTTCAAGCTTTGTCAGATGCTCGTGGTGATGGTTGCCTTCCTGAATTTCAGAACGGGCAGCATCGATACGCTTCTGCAAATCGTCCGGCGTGATGTCGTCAGCAGCCGTTGCGGATTCGGCCAGCAACGTGCAGCCGCTCTGAACGATATCCGCGAAGCCACCGAACACGACGTATTTATGCGTTTCGCCCGAAGCAAACTTCACGGTAACAAGACCTGGCTTGATCGTGGTCATGACAGGCGCATGGTTCGGCAGAACAGTCATTTCGCCAAGCGTGGCAGGAATGACAACTTCAGTGACCGTCTCGGAAACAAGCAGGCGCTCTGGGGAAACAAGTTCGAATTTGAAACTGTCGGCCATGGCTATTTACTTCTTTTGCGTTGGGCGGCGGACGAAAGCGCGTGGGGGCCACGCGCTTTCAAGATAATCAGGCGGCTTCAGCAGCCATCTTCTTGGCCTTTTCGACGGCTTCTTCCATCGAGCCAACCATGTAGAACGCAGCTTCCGGCAGGTGGTCGTACTCGCCGTTGACCAGACCCTTGAAGCCCTTGATCGTGTCTTCAAGAGCAACCAGCTTGCCTGGAGCACCGGTGAAGATTTCAGCAACGAAGAACGGCTGCGACAGGAAGCGTTCGATCTTACGAGCGCGCGCAACGGCCAAACGGTCTTCTTCAGACAGTTCGTCCATGCCGAGGATGGCGATGATGTCCTGGAGAGCCTTGTAGCGCTGCAAAGTCATCTGAACCTTACGGGCAACTTCATAGTGCTCTTCGCCAACGATCATCGGGTCAAGCATGCGCGAGGTGGAGTCGAGCGGGTCAACAGCCGGGTAAATACCCTTTTCAGCGATCGAACGCGACAGAACCGTCGTTGCGTCCAAGTGGGCGAACGAGGTTGCTGGTGCCGGGTCGGTCAAGTCGTCGGCAGGTACGTAAATGGCCTGAACCGAGGTGATAGAACCCTTGGTCGTGGTGGTGATGCGTTCCTGCATCTGGCCCATGTCGGTCGCCAGCGTCGGCTGATAACCCACAGCGGAAGGAATACGGCCCAAGAGAGCCGACACTTCGGAACCAGCCTGCGTGAAGCGGAAGATGTTGTCCACGAAGAACAGAACATCCTGGCCCTTGTCGCGGAAGTCTTCAGCGATGGTCAGACCTGTCAGAGCAACGCGAGCACGCGCGCCTGGCGGTTCGTTCATCTGGCCGTAAACGAGAGCAGCCTTGGAGCCTTCGCCACCGCCCAGCTTGTTCACGCCGGATTCGATCATTTCGTGGTAAAGGTCGTTGCCTTCGCGGGTACGTTCACCCACGCCGGCAAACACCGAGTAACCACCATGCGCCTTGGCGACGTTGTTGATCAGTTCCATGATCAGAACGGTCTTGCCAACGCCAGCGCCGCCGAACAGGCCGATCTTACCGCCCTTGGCGTAAGGCGCCAGGAGGTCGACAACCTTAATGCCCGTGACCAGAATCTGGCCATCTGTGGACTGCTCGACGTAGGAAGGTGCTTCCTGGTGGATGGCGCGCATGCCGGATGTGACCAGCGGACCTGCTTCGTCAACGGGCTCGCCGATGACGTTCATGATACGACCGAGCGTCTCAGGACCAACGGGAACGGTGATCGGAGCGCCCGTGTCACGAACGGCCTGACCGCGAACCAGACCTTCGGTCGAGTCCATGGCGATTGTACGCACGACATTTTCGCCGAGGTGCTGCGCAACTTCGAGAACCAGACGGTTGCCGTTATTGTCAGTTTCAATCGCGTTGAGGATCGCAGGCAGGTCGCCTTCGAACGCCACGTCGACAACAGCGCCGATAACCTGCGTAACCTTGCCGGTCGCGCCAGTGATCGCTGCGGTTTTCTTTGGGGTAGCTGCCTTAGCCATTATCCTTACCCTCTTTCCTTAACCTCAGAGCGCTTCCGCGCCCGAAATGATTTCAATCAGTTCCTTGGTGATCTGAGCCTGGCGCTGACGGTTATAGGAAAGCGTCAGCTTATTGATCATTTCACCGGCGTTGCGCGTGGCATTGTCCATCGCGCTCATCTTGGCACCCATTTCGCCAGCCACGTTTTCGAGCAGAGCCCGGAAAACCTGAACCGAAATGTTGCGCGGAATAAGGTCTTCCAGAATGGAAGCCGCATCCGGCTCGTATTCGTAAATCGCCGTCGTTGCAGACTGCTCGACCTCGACGGCGGGAGCCGCAGCAGGAATAAGCTGCAGACCTGTCGGGATCTGGCTGATGACCGACTTGAACTCGGAATAGATCAGCGTGCAGACATCGAACTCACCGGCGTTAAAACGCGCGATGATCTTCTTGGCGATACCATCGGCGTTCTCGAAACCCACCCGCTTCACGTCACGCAATTCGATGCGCTCGATGATGTTGGACGAGAATTCGCGACGCAGGCTATCGTAGCCTTTTTTGCCGACAGTCATGATCTTGACCGTCTTGCCTTCTGCAATCAGCTTGCGAGCGCGATCACGGGCAAAACGGGAAATCTGTGCATTGAAACCACCGCAAAGACCACGGTCTGCCGTGCAGACGACGAGCAGATGCACGTCGTCCTTGCCCGTACCGGTCATCAGAACCGGAGCAACGTCTGCCTCTACCGCCTGAGCGATGTTGGCAAGAACGGCACCCATGCGCTGCGAGTAAGGCCGGGCGGCCTCCGCAGCTTCCTGGGCGCGCCGAAGCTTCGCCGCAGCGACCATTTTCATCGCCTTGGTAATCTTCTGCGTCGCCTTTACGGAGGCTATGCGGTTTTTCAGATCCTTTAGTGAAGGCATCCGTTATCCGTCCCAGTCACGAGGCTAATCAGGAGAAAGACTTGGCGAAGTTCTCAAGAGCAGTCTTCAACTTGCCCTTGGTGTCATCGCTAACAGCCTTTTCCGTGCGGATGGTGTCGAGAATGTCCTTGCCTTCCGAGCGGAGGTAAGACAGCAGACCCTGTTCGAACTTGCTGATGTCAGCAACAGCGACCTTGTCCAGGTAACCGTTAACACCAGCGAAGATCACAGCAACCTGTTCTTCCGTCTTGAGCGGGGAGAACTGTGGCTGCTTGAGCAATTCGGTCAGACGTGCACCACGGTTCAGCAGGCGCTGTGTGGAGGCATCGAGGTCGGAACCGAACTGGGCAAATGCTGCCATTTCACGATACTGGGCAAGCTCACCCTTGATCGAACCGGCAACCTGCTTCATGGCCTTGATCTGAGCGGCAGAACCAACGCGAGACACCGACAGACCGACGTTAACAGCCGGACGGATACCCTGATAGAACAGGTCGGTTTCAAGGAAGATTTGGCCGTCGGTGATCGAGATCACGTTGGTCGGAATAAACGCGGAAACGTCGTTACCCTGTGTTTCGATGACCGGCAGAGCCGTCAGCGAACCATTGCCAGCATCGTCGCCCATCTTGGCGGCGCGCTCGAGCAGACGCGAATGAAGGTAGAAAACGTCGCCAGGGTAAGCTTCGCGGCCCGGAGGACGACGCAGAAGAAGCGACATCTGACGGTAGGCAACAGCCTGCTTGGAAAGGTCATCGTAACCGATCAGCGCGTGCATGCCGTTGTCACGGAAGTATTCGCCCATGGCGCAACCAGCAAACGGTGCCAGATACTGCATCGGAGCAGGATCGGAAGCCGTTGCAGCAACGATGATCGAATACTGAAGAGCGCCACGCTCTTCCAGAACCTTCACGAACTGAGCAACAGTCGAACGTTTCTGGCCGATAGCGACGTAAACGCAGTACAGCTTTTCGCTGTCTGGACCGCTATCGTGAATGGCCTTCTGGTTCAGGATCGTGTCGAGAATGATCGCTGTCTTGCCGGTCTGACGGTCACCGATGACGAGCTCGCGCTGGCCACGACCAACTGGGATCAGAGCGTCGATGGCCTTGAGGCCTGTCGACATCGGTTCATGAACCGACTTGCGCGGAATGATGCCGGGAGCCTTGACGTCAACACGCGAACGGCGCGTTGCGTTGATCGGGCCCTTGCCGTCAATCGGGTTGCCGAGAGCATCGACCACGCGGCCGAGAAGCTCTGGACCGACAGGAACGTCAACGATGGCGCCGGTCCGCTTGACGGTGTCGCCTTCCTTGATGTCACGGTCAGAACCGAAAATAACAACACCGACGTTGTCGTTTTCGAGGTTGAGTGCCATGCCGCGAATGCCGCCTGGGAACTCGACCATTTCACCGGCCTGAACATTGTCGAGGCCGTAAACGCGGGCAATACCGTCACCGACGGAAAGCACCTGGCCGACTTCCGAGACTTCTGCCTCGTTGCCGAAATTTTTGATCTGGTCTTTTAGAATAGCGGAAATTTCCGCGGCGCGGATATCCATCAGCCAACCTCTTTCAGTGCAAGCTTAAGGGTGGAAAGTTTGGTGCGAAGAGACGTATCGGTCTGGCGCGAACCAACCTTGACGATAAGACCGCCAAGAATGGATGGATCGATGGTCAGAGCGACCTTCACATCCTTACCAGTAACGCTCTTCAGCGCCGCTTTCAGTTCAGTTTCCTGCGCTTCGTCCAGCGCATGAGCCGAGGTAACCTCGGCAGTAATCTCACCGCGATGCGCGGCAACGATTTCACGATAGGCAACGACCATGCCGGGAACGGCAAACAGACGACGATTGCCCGCAACGACTTTCAGAAAGTTTGCAGTCAGGCCAGCGATACCGGCTTTTTCTGCAATGGCGGAAATAGCGCTGGATTGCTCTTTCGCCGAAAAGACGGGGCTCGCAACCAGACGCTTCAGATCGTCGCTTTCATCAAGCAAGCCCTGAAACTTTTCGAGGTCGGCACCAACCGCTTCAATGACACCCGCTTCCAAAGCAAGCTCGAAAAGCGACGACGCATACCTTTCCGCTACACCGGATGTTCCATGGGAGGTATCTGCCACGGGCACTTTTTCCCTGCTAATCGTCCAAGAAGACGGCGCCAATTCCTCAGCTTTCCAAATTCTTGAAATCGTTTCAATTTCCCCGAAAAAGGCCGGAATTCCCCCCTGCCTTATCTCGATTTCGCGGTCCGTCTAGCATAGGAAGCCGGGACTCGCAACACGCGTAGTAACGGAAAGTGGCGTTTGAGCAAGAGCCAAGCCGTTAAATTTTCCGACATCACCCCGCAGAAGCCCATATCAGCGGCATGAATGCCGCATCGGCTTTTTTAAACAAACCCGAATACGTAAATCAGAGTCAGCGCGGCCAAGGCTGAATGCACAACCAGAAGTAAGCAATTTCGCATTGTTGCGCCCCCGTCCGACAGAATCGACAGGACCGCGCCGAAAGCAGCAAGCGCGAAAGAAGCACCAAATGCGAGATAGACCATAGGCTGCGCAAGCAGCAGAGCAGTTGCTCCGAAGCCGAGGTAAAAACCGGCGAGCGACGAACGCAACAGCACGAGGCCATCCCGGCGCTCCGCCTGAAACTGCATACCGAACAGACGAAACGTCACGCCAGGCGCAAACATGATGACCAAACCAATGATGGCAGAGACGGCTGCGGCAGAAAATGCCAGTTGCTCGCCGAACTCGGTCGGAAAATAGAATTCCATTGTTGTCCCCAAATCAGGTGTTCCCCGACAGCCTTATGGCATGACGGGCTGTAAGTGGAAAAGGCGTCACAGAAAACTTTGCGGATCGATATCGATCTGGACGTGGATCGACCCACGCTCCTTGGGTCCGTTGCCCAGCATCGCCCGCATGAAGGCCTGCATGTCGGAATTTCTCTTGCCGTGGACCAGAAGCCGGAACCGATACCGCCCGCGAATGAGCGCAAGCGGTGCTTCGGCAGGACCAAGCAACATGATGCCGGATGCCTGCGGCGCGGAGGCCCGCAGGCCTCTGGCATGCGTTTCGGCCTCGGCGCGCGTATCGGCGGAAATGATGACCGATGCCAATCGCCCGAATGGCGGAAGCAGGGCTTTCTCCCGCTCCATCACCTCTCTGTCATAGAAGGCAGCCGCATCACCCGAAACGATGGCCTGCATGACAGGGTGTTGCGGCTGATAGGTCTGCAAGAGACCATGACTTTTGAGACCCGTGCGGCCCGCACGCCCAGTCACCTGCGACAGGAGCTGAAACGTGCGCTCCGCAGCTCGCGGGTCACCATTTGCCAGCCCGATATCGGCATCGACGATACCCACCAGCGTCATGAGGGGAAAATTGTGACCTTTGGCCACGAGTTGGGTGCCGATAACGATATCCGCCTCCCCTTTCACGATGGCTTCGAGTTCCAACCGCAGCCGTTTTACGCCCATCAGGTCGGACGACAGCACGATGGTCCGCGCTTCGGGGAAGTGTTTCTCCACCTCTTCAGCAATGCGCTCCACACCGGGACCGCAAGCCGCGAGATGATCGAAGGTGCCGCATTCCGGGCAATGGTCCGGCGTCGGTTGATTGTGGCCACACTGGTGGCATTGGAGTTGGCTGCGAAAACGGTGCTCCACCAGCCAGCTGGAACATTGCGGGCATTGAAAGCGATGGCCGCAGACGCGACACAATGTCAGAGGAGCATAACCACGCCGATTGAGAAACAGCAGCGATTGCTCGCCCTTTTCCATGGTCTTGGCGATGCCGCGCAAGAGCACCGGCGACAGGAAGCCGCCACGTTCCGGCGGGTGTTTGCGCATATCGACCAGATGCAGGTCCGGCATGGCCGCATCGCCAAAGCGCGTGTGCAGATGGATGGTGTTATAGCGCCCCGAGGTGCCGTTGACTTGGCTTTCGACAGATGGCGTGGCAGACACCAGCACGACCGGGAAGTCGGCGATTCGCGCGCGCACGACAGCCATGTCCCGCGCATTATAATAGACGCGGTCTTCCTGCTTATAGGCCGGGTCGTGCTCCTCGTCGACAATGATAAGGCCAAGATTGTCGAACGGCAGGAAGAGTGCGGAGCGCGCGCCCGCCACCACGCGCACCTCGCCCGTCACCGTCTGGCGCCAGACTTTTTCGCGCAGACGCGGTGAAAGATCGGAATGCCATTCCGCCGGTTTGGAGCCGAACCGGTCCTGAAAGCGGTCGAGAAAAGATGCCGTCAATGCGATCTCGGGCAGCAGGATCAGTACCTGCTTGCCTTGCCGCAGGGTTTCGGCCACGGCTTCGAAATAGACCTCAGTCTTACCGGAGCCCGTGACACCATCGATCAGCGAAACAGCAAAGCCGCCTTTCCTTACGTCCTCAAGAATCTCGGAAGCCGCCTGCCTTTGCGGCCCTTCCAGACGGGGCTCGACATAGTCAGGGTCCGGCTCTGCGACTACGGATGGAGCGGGCAGAAAGACCGTTTCAAAAATGCCCTGCTTGGCAAGTCCGTCGATGACGCTTGCCGAAACACCCGCCGCGTTGGCAAGCCCGCTCTTCGTCCAAGCATGACCCTCGGCGGCCAGTTCCAATACCCGCGCCCGGGCAGGCGTCGAGCGCTCCGGGCGTGCTTCCGTCAGCCGCAGGCCTTCGATCATCGGCTCCGGGTCGAAAGCGGCAGGAGCGCGCAGCGCCATGCGGGCCACGAGCCCGGGCGGGGACAGTGTGTAAGCGGCCACCCAATCGATGAAGCGGCGCATTTCATTGCGCATTGGTGGGCAATCGAAAGATTTCGTGATGGGTCGAAGCTTTTTGGGATCGATGGAAGCTCCATCGGCCTTGTCCCAGACGACGCCGATAACCTGCCTCGGGCCCAGCGGTACCTGCACGATGGACCCCGGCTCCACCACCATGTCGGCTGGCACCGAATAGCTGTACGGCCCCGGTGCAGGCATAGGCACCAGAACAGGTACCGCCGCAACGGGTTCGGGAAGAGCGGGCTTGTGCTGGTCGAACAAGGCCGCAAACAGATCAGTCGAATCTTTTGCCATAGGCTGGCGACAATGCACTCTGAGAACAGGAAAAGGAACCTTTAGCGGAGACAGTCCCTGCCTGTCATCCGCATTTTAACCAAATGCAGACGGCACCTGGTTAGTCTTGCCGCAAACGATGGGATTTTACCATGGACGAGATTTTGACCTTTGCCGACCCCGAGCTTTTGGCAGAGCGACAGGTCTGGCTTTCCTCTCTGGCGGGTGAGAGGCGGCTCGCAGATAACACGCTTGAAGCCTATGAGCGTGACACCAGACAATTTTTGACGTTCATGACCGGCTATCTCGGCAATCCGACCAGCATCGGCAATGTCAGCAATTTGCGCCCTGTCGATCTTCGCGCTTTTCTCGCGTCACGCCGTAAAGAGGGTGCGGGCGCACGCTCGCTGGGAAGACATCTTGCCGGGTTGCGGTCGTTTCTTCGGTATCTCGAGAAAAAGGGCATGGTCAACGCAGCCGGTGCAACCGCCATGCGTGCGCCGAAACAGCCGAAATCCCTGCCGAAACCGCTCACAGACCGGCAGGCCCTGAAAATTACGACTGTCAACGCGCAGCTTTCCGAAGAGCCATGGATCGCCGCCCGCAATGCTGCGGTGCTTGCTTTGCTTTACGGTTGCGGCCTGCGTATCTCCGAGGCGCTGGGGCTGACCGGGGCTGATCTTTCGCACGGTGCGCGCAGCCTTCGCGTGACGGGCAAAGGCAACAAGATGCGCCTCGTACCGCTTCTCCCTGTCGTCTTTGAGGCTGTAGACACCTACCGCAAGCTCTGCCCCTATCATATCGAAGACGACGAACCGCTGTTTCTCGGTGCGCGCGGCGGCACGCTCCAACCCGCCATTGTTCAGCGTGAGATGCAGAAACTGCGTGGCGCGTTCGGTCTGCCGGAAAACGCAACACCGCATGCGCTGCGGCATTCTTTTGCCACGCATTTGCTGGCTGGCGGCGGGGATTTGCGCACGATTCAGGAATTATTGGGCCATGCCAGCCTGTCCACAACGCAGATTTATACCGGCGTCGATACGGCACGTTTGTTGGAAATCTACGACAATTCCCATCCTCGGGCATAAAAGATTTAAAGCGCAAGATTTGCTTAACTATACCCATTAACCGTCCGTCCAAATCCCCGGTCTTATAAGTGCTGCCAGAAAACGGGGTGATTCGATGATCGATCTTTCCAGGCCTCAAAACCTGACATCACTGATGATGGGCCGCATGGGCGACGCGTTGCTGTGGCTGCTGGCCGCACTGCATGTCGCAGCGATTGCCGTTCTGGTCACGACCTTGCTGTCCGTTGGCGAAGCTCATGCTGCCGACGACCCGATCGAGTGCAAGGGGACCAACCTGCTGGTCGAGATGCAGAAGAAGGAACCTGCGCGCTACGACGCCATTGTTGCCGAAGCGAAAGAGACGCCCAACGGCAAGGGCGCATTCTGGAAAATCGAAAAAACAGGCGTCGAGCCCTCATGGCTTCTCGGCACGATGCATATTTCCGATCCGCGCGTGCTGCAAATGCCCGACGGTGCAAAAGAGGCTCTTGCAAAGGCCGACACTGTCATTGTCGAATCGGACGAGATTACCGATGAGAAAAAGGCTGCCGCATCTTTGCTTGCACGCCCGGAGCTGACCATGTTCCTCGACGGCAAATCGATGACCGACCTGTTGTCGCCTCAGGACGTGGCGAAGCTGGAGAGCGGTCTGAAAGAACGGGGTATTCCGCTCGATGCCGTCGTCAAAATGAAGCCGTGGATATTGTCCAGCTTCGTGGCACTTCCCGCCTGCGAATTTGCCCGCAAGGCGCGTGGCGCGAGCTTTCTGGACATGAAGCTTGCCAAGGATGCGGTCAGCGAAGACAAGACGCTCGTCGGTCTGGAAACGCTTCTGGAACAGATCACCGCCATGTCCGACCTACCGCTGTCCTTTCATGTGCAGTCGCTGATCCAGATGCTGGAACTGGGCGACCGGATGGATGACGTCATGGCGACGATGATCGATCTCTACGTGGAGGGCGAGATCGGCATGATCATGCCCATGATGAAAAGCATCGATCCCGAGCATGACGATCTGGGGAAAGATGGCTATGCCGCTTTCGAGCAACGCCTGATCAATGATCGCAACCACGTCATGGCGAACAATGCCGCACCGCATCTCGAGAACGGCAATGTCTTCATGGCTGTTGGCGCACTGCATCTGCCGGGCAAAGTCGGCGTCATCGAACTGCTGCGCGCAAAAGGCTTCACCTTGACGGCCGTCCACTAAAGACAATCTGGACGTAAGCCACTGTATAATTAGAATTTTCTAAATTTATGCACTCACAAAATATGCAACTATTTGGCGCGCAATTCATTCTCCGCTCCGCATAGCACTGCCAAGGCAGCGCTTGCTTTCTATGTGGATTTGAGGGGACTGACATGGCTGACGAAGACGCTTTGGAAAAGAAACGCGTGGGTTTGACGGAGGGTGTCAACAAACACGTCTTCCTCTGGTCTGTTGGACTGACGCTGGTTTTCGTCATCGCCGGTGTCGTCACCCCGCAGGGGTCTGCCGCCCTGTTCAGTGGCATGCAGTCATGGATCGTGACGGAACTGGGCTGGATTTACCTGCTCTCCGTCGCTGTCTTTCTCATATTCATGCTCTATCTCGGGTTTTCCAGCCACGGCAAAATCAAGCTTGGGCCGAATCATTCCGAGCCCGATTACAGTTATGGCGCATGGTTCTCCATGCTGTTTGCCGCAGGCATGGGCATCGGCCTCGTCTTCTTCGGCGTCGCCGAGCCAGTCAAACACTTCACCGCGCCACCGACTGGCGATCCCGCCACCATCGAAGCCGCCCGCACGGCCATGGAAATCAGCTATTTCCATTGGGGTCTACACGCCTGGGCGGTTTATGCCGTCATCGGCCTGTCGCTCGCTTATTTCTCGTTCCGTCACGGTCTGCCGCTCACCATGCGTTCGGCGCTTTATCCGCTGATCGGTGATCGCATCTACGGGCCGATTGGCAATGCTGTCGATATCTTCGCCGTCATCGGCACGCTCTTCGGTGTCGCCACATCGCTTGGTCTCGGCGTGCTCCAGGTCAATGCCGGTTTCAACCATGTGCTTGGCTGGCCGATCAGCTTCTGGATACAGCTGCCGCTAATCGTCGTCATCACCGGCATGGCAACCGTGTCCGTTGCGACCGGGCTGGATAAGGGCATCAAGTTCCTCTCGAACCTGAACATGCTGATGGCTGTTGCCCTGATGCTGTTCGTCTTCGTCATGGGTCCAACGACATTCCTTCTGCGTGCCTTCGTGCAGAACCTCGGTGCCTACCTCGATCAGTTCGTTCTGCGCACATTCTACATGTACGCGTACGCCCCTGATAAGGGACCGAGCGAGTGGCTGGGTGACTGGACGCTGTTCTATTGGGGTTGGTGGATCGCGTGGTCGCCATTCGTCGGCATGTTCATCGCCCGCATTTCGCGCGGTCGCACCATCCGCGAGTTCATCGCAGGCGTTCTCCTTGTTCCCGCCGGTTTCAGCTTCGCCTGGATGACGGTGTTTGGTGATACCGCTCTGTCCATGCATCTGACCGGCGCAACGACGGCCGTATCCGAAGCGGTGGCCAACGATGTGACGCTCGCTCTCTTCGTGTTCCTCGAGCAGTTTCCATTCGGCGTTTACGTCTCGTGGTTTGCCATGGCGCTAATCGTGTTCTTCTTCGTCACAGGTGCCGATTCCTCAGCGCTCGTCATCGATACGCTGACATCGGGCGGACGCGAGGACGGACCAACGGCACGGCGTGTTTTCTGGGCCATCGTCTCTGGTGTCATCGGCGCTATCCTTCTCTCGACCGGTGGACTGGATGCTTTGCAGACCGCCTCCATCGCCGGTGCCCTGCCCTTCACCTTCGTCATGCTGTTGATGTGCTGGGGCCTTTGGAAGGGACTGCAAAAAGAAGGTCTTCGCCAGAATGCCTTGGTGCAGAGTCTGCGGCCACGCCAATCGGCAAGCTGGCAGCGACAGTTGCAGGGCATTCTCAACCACCCCGGCAAAGCTGAAACCGAACGTTTCCTGCAGGAAACGGCAACACCGGCATTGGAAGCCGTCGCGCTTGAGCTTGAGAAGCGCTCCCTCACGTCGCAGCTGGACAACAAGGACGACAGGCTGAAGCTGACCGTTACGCCGGGAGAAGCGGAAGAGTTCATCTACGGCATCCGCATGCGCCGTTATGAGACGCCCGGCTACAGCTTCTTCGAAAGCCAATCCAGCCGCAAGAAAGCCGAATACTATTATCGAGCAGAAGTCTTTCTGTCGGATGGCGGGCAAGATTACGATGTGATGGGCTTCACGAAAGAAGAGCTCATTCAGGACGTGCTCCTGCAATATGACAGGCACTTCCAGTATCTTCACGCCATAAGAACGTAATACGACGCGCAAAAAGCACGTATAAAAAAAGGCCGCAGTCCGTAAAGACTGCGGCCTTTTTGTTGGCTTGAAAGCTTACATGTGGATCGGCTTGAAGAAGGTCGCGAGTGCCGCTTCCTTCACCGCTTCAGACATGGTCGGGTGCGCATGGCAAGTACGGCCCAGATCTTCCGAAGAACCGCCGAATTCCATCAGCACAGAAATTTCCTGGATCAACTCGCCAGCGCCGAAGCCGAGGATATGACCGCCGAGAACCTTGTCGGTTTCCTTGTCAGCCAGAATTTTCACGAAACCGTCCGTGACCTGCATGGCGCGAGCGCGACCATTGGCCGTGAAGGGGAATTTGCCGACCTTGTAGGCAATGCCCGCAGCCTTCAGTTCCTCTTCCGTCTTGCCGACGGAGGCGACTTCCGGCTGAGTGTAGACCACGCCGGGAATGACATCATAATTCACATGGCCGTGCTGACCAGCGAGAATTTCCGCCAGTGCGACGCCTTCGTCTTCCGCCTTGTGGGCCAGCATCGGACCCTTGACCACGTCGCCGATGGCGTAAATGCCGTCGACATTGGTCTTGTAATGACCGTCGATCTCGACGCGGCCACGGCTATCCAGCACAACGCCTGCTTCCGTCAGACCGAGACCCTCGGTGAAAGGCTTACGACCGGTGGAAATCAGCACGACATTGGCGTCGAGCGTTTCAGCCGCACCGCCCTTGACCGGCTCGAACGTAACCTTAGCGCCATCACCAGCCTTTTCGACGGCAGTGACCTTGGCGCCCAGCTTGAAATCGATGCCCTGCTTGGCAAACAGACGCTGCGCCTGCTTGGAAAGCTCGCCATCCATGCCAGCGAGAATATTGTCAAGATATTCAACGACCGTGACCTTGGCGCCCAAACGCGACCAGACCGATCCGAGCTCGAGGCCGATGACACCGCCACCGACGACGATCATCTTTTCTGGAACCTTCGTCAGCGCAATGCCACCCGTAGAGGAGACAATGACCTGCTCATCGATATCGACCTGCACGCCCGGAATGCCCGCGATGTCGGAACCGGTCGCAATGACGATGTTCTTGGCTTCGATTTCCTGAACCTCACCTGCATCGGTGGTGACGGAAACCTTGCCGGCAGACACGATCTTGCCGAGACCCTGGAAGGTGTCGACCTTGTTTTTCTTGAACAGGAAGGAAACGCCATCGACGTTGGCCTTCACCACACCGTCCTTATGCGCCATCATCTTGTCGAGGTTGAGCGTCGGCGCAGCAACTTCAATACCAAGGCTATCGACGCCGTGGGCCACATGCGCGAAAACTTCCGATGCGTGCAGAAGCGCCTTCGAAGGAATGCAGCCAACGTTCAGGCAGGTACCGCCATAGGTCGCCCGCTTCTCGATAACGGCGACCTTCAAGCCAAGCTGTGCCGCCTTGATCGCGCAAACATATCCGCCGGGGCCTGTGCCGATTACAACTACATCATATGCCATGTGTTCGTTCCTGATAGATTGGGGGCGGCGACATGAGCCGCCCTACTTTCGTTTGACCTGAAAAATCAGGCCGACTTTTCCGTTGCCAGTTTGATGCCGAGCGCGATGAACACGACGCCGCTGGTCCGGTCGATCCATTGGCTGGCGCGGGCAAAGGCTGCGCGCATGCGTGGCGTCGTCATGAACATGCTGACGCCGACGAACCAGAGTATGAGGCAGCTTGCCATGACGAAGCCGTAGCCGAATTTGATCGGAACTGGCGTGTGCGCATGCACCACCGTCGAGAAGATCGACAGGAAGAAAAAGACCGGCTTCGGGTTGAGCGCATTGGCAGCAAAACCGAGCGTGAAGGCTTTTAAACCTGACTGGCTTTTCTGCTGCACGACATCAACGCCATCGGCCTCTGGCATCTCCATCTTGCCAGCCCGCAAAGCCTTGACACCGATATAGATCAGATAGGCAACGCCGAGCCATTTGACGATGTTGAAGAGATAGATAGATTGCGAGATGATCAGCCCGAGCCCTAGGATCGTGTAGGTCACGTGGAACATCAAAGACGTTCCGACTCCAAAGCTCGTGATGATGGCTTGGCGGCGTCCGTGCAAAAGAGCCTGCCGCATCACCATCGCCAAATCGGCGCCCGGTGAAATGATCCCGAAAAAGAAGATTGCCATCAAAGATGCAAGTTCGATCAGATATTGGTGCATCAATCTGCCTCCTAGAACAGCAAGACGAAGAGCATGAGCAAGAGCCCGATCATGGAGCCGACCCAGACCAGCGACCGGATATAGGGGATGCCTGCCAGATACAGCGGTATGTAGACGATGCGGCAGACAATCCAAATCCAGGCGCCAATTAACGCAAGGCCAACCGGGTCACCTGCCATGATGACGCCGAAGGCCAAGGCGACGAAGGCGACGTAGGTTTCGAGAAAATTCGAGGCTGCGCGCTCGGCGCGACCAGCGAGTTTGCCTTGCACTTTTTTGCCATCGTCACGCGGACCGGCATTCCAGCTGCTACCAAGCTCTTTCGTCGCGATCATAGCCTGCAGCGCGATATGCATCATAAGAATGAGCACACTGACCCCTATGAGGGGTAGAAACGGTGATGCGGCGAGGAAAGTGGGTTGCACAAGCAAGCTCCTGAGACAATTTCAGCGGGATTTCACTTGAAACCCCGCTGACCGAAAAAGCAAGTTCGATCAGAGATCGAGAACCAGACGCTCGGGATCTTCAAGGCTTTCCTTGACGCGGACGAGGAAGGTCACGGCTTCCTTGCCGTCAACGATGCGGTGATCGTAGGAGAGCGCCAGATACATCATCGGACGGATGACGACCTGACCGCCGATAGCGACCGGACGCTCCTGGATCTTGTGCATGCCGAGAATACCGGACTGCGGTGCATTGAGGATCGGAGAAGACATCAGCGAGCCGTAGACGCCACCATTTGTGATGGTGAAGGTGCCGCCCTGCATGTCGGCCATGCCAAGTGAACCGTCGCGGGCTGCCTTGGCAAGACGACCGAGTTCCTTCTCGACGCCAGCGATAGAGCGCTGGTCGGCATCACGAATGACCGGAACGACAAGACCCTTGTCGGTGCCGACAGCCATGCCGACGTGACAATAGTTCTTGTAGATGATGTCGGTGCCATCGATCTCCGCATTTACCGCAGGCAGTTCCTTCAGGGCATGCGTGACGGCTTTCGTGAAAAAGCCCATGAAGCCGAGCTTGACGCCATGCTTCTTCTCGAACACGTCCTTATAGCGATTGCGCAGTTCCATGACCGCAGTCATGTCCACTTCGTTGTAAGTGGTGAGCATGGCGGCTGTGTTCTGCGCATCCTTCAGGCGGCGGGCGATGGTCTGACGCAGGCGCGTCATCTTCACGCGCTCTTCGCGAACAGCATCGCCTTCGGAAGAAACCGGGCGGGGTGCAGCGACGGCAGCCGGGGCTGCGACTGGGGCAGACGTGCCCTTGGCAACAGCGGCCAGAACGTCGCCCTTCAAAACCTGTCCGCGCTTGCCGGAACCATCGACCTGATCGGCAGAGAGGTTGTTTTCTGACAAGAGTTTGCCAGCAGCCGGTGCAGGCGGCATGGAGCTTGGCGCAGCAGACGAAACAGCAGCAGCAGACTCAGGTGCCTTTGCAGGCGCAGCAGCCGGTGCGGATGGAGCAGCGCCCGCAGTACCTTCTGCGATCTGGCCAAGCAGAGCGTCAAGACCAACCGTCTCGCCATTCTGGGCAACGATTTCTGTCAGTACACCGGAGGCGGGTGCCGGAACTTCAACGGTTACCTTGTCGGTTTCCAGCTCTACCAGCGGCTCGTCGGCCTTGACGGTATCGCCAACCTTTTTGAACCAGGTTCCGACAGTTGCTTCGCTGACGGACTCGCCGAGGGTTGGTACGCGGATTTCAGTGGCCATGATCTAGTTCCGTTTCATCAAATAGCTGTTTTGAGAGGGTGCGGTGGGAAGAGTTTTCACTCTCCCAACGCGTCTTCCAGGAATGCCGCGAGCTGCGCGAGGTGCTTGGACATCAGGCCCGTCGCTGGCGATGCAGCTGCCGGGCGACCCGTGTAACGGACCTTCTGGTACTTGGCATCGATGTGGGCCAGAACCCATTCCAGATAAGGGTCGATGAACGACCACGCACCCATGTTCTTCGGCTCTTCCTGGCACCAGACCATCTCGGCGTTGCGGAAGCGGGACAGCTCGTTGATGAGCGCCTTGGCCGGGAACGGATAGAGCTGTTCGATGCGCAGCAGATAGACGTCGTCAATGCCACGCTTTTCACGCTCTTCGAGCAGATCGTAGTAGACCTTACCCGTGCAAAGCACGACGCGACGGATTTTCGAATCCTTCTGCAGCTTGATCGGACCGTCCTTGATGACCTCCGCATCGTCCCACAGCAGACGGTGGAAGGAGGACTCGCCACCCAGTTCCGTCAGCGAAGAGGTCGCACGCTTGTGGCGCAGCAGGGACTTCGGCGTCATCAGGATCAGCGGCTTGCGGAAGTCGCGCTTCACCTGACGGCGCAGGATGTGGAAGTAGTTAGCCGGCGTCGTAACGTTTGCAACCTGCATGTTGTCTTCGGCGCACATCTGCAACCAGCGTTCCAGACGAGCGGACGAGTGCTCGGGACCCTGGCCTTCATAACCATGCGGCAGAAGGCAGACGAGACCGGACATGCGAAGCCACTTGCGCTCACCAGACGAGATGAACTGGTCGAACACGACCTGCGCACCGTTGGCGAAGTCACCGAACTGGGCTTCCCAAAGCGTCAACGCATTCGGGCGAGCCAGCGAATAGCCATATTCGAAGCCGAGAACAGCTTCTTCCGACAGCATCGAATTGATGACTTCGTAGCGCGCCTGCGTTGGTGCAAGGTTTGCAAGCGGAATGTAACGCTCTTCCGTCTCTTGATCATAAAGAACCGAGTGGCGCTGCGAGAACGTTCCGCGCTCGCAATCCTGACCGGAGAGACGGATTTTGTGACCGTCGACAACCAGCGAGCCGAACGCCATGGCTTCCGCCATCGCCCAATCCAGACCTTCGCCAGTCTCGATCATCTGCGCACGGTTCTCCATGAAACGCTGGATCGTCTTGTGTGCCTTGAAGCCTTCCGGGATGGTCGACAGCTTGCGGCCGATTTCCTTCAGCTGCTTCATCGGCGCGCCGGTCTTGCCACGACGCTGCTCATCGGCATTGTCGGCGGCACGAAGACCGGACCACTGACCGTCCAGCCAGTCGGCCTTGTTGGGCTTGTAGCTCTGGCCGGCTTCGAATTCCTGCTCCAGATGCGCGCGCCAGTCGGCCTTCATCTTTTCGAATTCGCCTTCGGTGATCAGACCTTCGGCAATCAGACGCTCGGCATAGATATTGGCAACCGTCTTGTGCGCACGAATGACCTTGTACATCTTCGGCTGTGTGAAGGATGGCTCATCACCTTCGTTATGGCCAAAGCGACGGTAGCAGAACATGTCGACCACAACAGGCTTGTGGAATTTCATGCGGTATTCGGTCGCGACCTTCGCTGCATAAACAACAGCTTCAGGGTCATCACCATTGACGTGGAAGATCGGTGCTTCGATCATCTTGGCAACGTCAGATGGATAAGGCGACGAGCGGGAGAAACCCGGGTTCGTCGTGAAGCCGATCTGGTTGTTGATGATGAAATGCATGGTGCCAGCAACACGGTGACCGCGAAGACCAGACAGTCCGAGAATTTCCGCAACCACGCCCTGACCTGCAAAAGCAGCATCGCCATGCAGCAGCAACGGCAGAACCTTTGCGCGCTCGGACAGCGGAATGGTGTCACCATCCCATGCCTTGGCCAGCTGATCCTGCTTAGCGCGGGCCTTGCCCATGACCACAGGGTTGACGATCTCAAGGTGAGACGGGTTGGCCGTCAGCGACAGGTGAACCTTGTTACCATCGAATTCGCGGTCGGAAGAGGCACCCAGATGGTACTTCACGTCGCCGGAACCTTCGACATCGTCAGGCTTGAACGAACCGCCCTTGAACTCGTGGAAAACGGCGCGGTGCGGCTTGCCCATGACGTTGGTCAAAACGTTGAGACGACCACGGTGAGCCATGCCCAGCACGACCTCTTCAAGGCCGTCCTGACCACCACGCTTGATGATCTGTTCGAGCGCCGGGATCAGCGATTCACTGCCATCGAGGCCGAAGCGCTTGGTGCCCTTGAAGCGAACGTCGAGGAACTGCTCGTAGCCTTCGGCTTCGACGAGCTTCGAGAGGATAGCCTTCTTGCCCTCAGCGGTGAAGGCAACGCCCTTGTCCGGGCCTTCGATACGTTCCTGAATCCAGCCTTTTTCGTCCGGGCTGGACATGTGCATGAACTCGACACCGAGTGTCGTGCAGTAGGTCCGTTCGAGAATTTCGATCATCTCACGAACGCTGGCATATTCGAGGCCAAGGACGTTATCGATGAAAATCTTGCGGTCGTAATCGCTTTCCTCGAAGCCATAGGACTTCGGCGACAGCTCGTTGTAGTCCTCAACCGCGCTGGCGATGCCGAGCGGATCGAGCTTTGCATGCAGGTGGCCGCGCATGCGGTAGGCTCGGATCATCATAATGGCGCGCACGCTGTCGCGTGTCGCCTGAAGAACCTCTGCTTCGCTGACGGTCTTGCCGGTTTCAGCGCCCTTGGCTTCAGCCTTGGCCTGAACCTTCTTTTCGATGGCCTTTTCGACGGTGGCCCAGTTACCATCCAGTGCCGAAATCAGATCGCCATTGGCCGCAATCGGCCAGTTGGAGCGCTTCCAGGAAGCACCCTGCGCGGCTTTCTTCACATCTTCTGGATTATCGGAAAGCCCCTTGAAGAAGCTCTGCCATTCTGGCGATACGGAGGATGGATCCTCCTCATACCGGGCGTAGAGCTGCTCGATATAGGCTGCATTCGCGCCGTCCAGAAACGACGTGATCGAAAACTGCTCGTTGGCTTCTTGCCTTGCCATGGTGCTTTCGCGGACGTATTCGCCCGCCTCCTCAATCCCGTTGATGACCGTTGTCGGTCTGCCGCTTTAGTCTCCGATGCAAAAGCATCGACTATTCCTCTTGCGGCTTCGGGCAGGCCGCCGTTTCCGACCCCTGCCCGCTGCCAGATATATGTCTGTCTCAGCCCTTGAGGACTTCGACCAGCGTCTTGCCAAGGCGTGCAGGCGAAGGCGACACCTTGATACCAGCCGCTTCCATGGCCGAAATCTTGGATTCTGCATCGCCCTTACCGCCGGAAACGACAGCACCGGCGTGACCCATGGTGCGGCCCTTAGGCGCCGTACGACCGGCGATGAAGCCAGCCATTGGCTTCTTACGGCCCTTCTTGGCTTCGTCGATCAGGAACTGTGCTGCTTCTTCTTCCGCTGCACCGCCGATTTCGCCGATCATGATGATCGACTGTGTCGCTTCGTCAGCCAGGAACATTTCCAGGATGTCGATAAACTCGGTACCCTTGACCGGGTCGCCACCGATGCCGACAGCCGTCGTCTGACCAAGGCCTTCGTTGGATGTCTGGAACACGGCTTCATATGTAAGTGTGCCAGAGCGCGACACAATACCGACCGAACCCTTGCGGAAGATCGAGCCCGGCATAATGCCGATCTTGCACTCTTCAGGCGTCATGATGCCTGGGCAGTTCGGGCCAAGCAGACGCGAGTTGGAACGGTCCAGCCGTGCCTTGACGCGAACCATGTCCATGACAGGAATGCCTTCGGTGATGCAGGTGATGAACGGAATTTCCGCATCGATCGCTTCGATGATGGCATCGGCAGCGCCTGCTGGCGGAACGTAGATCACGGATGCATCAGCGCCGGTCTTTTCCTTGGCTTCCGCAACGGTCGCATAGATCGGCAGGCTTTCGCCCTTCGAACCTGTCCAGGTCTCACCACCCTTTTTGGGGTGAATACCGCCGACCATCTGCGTGCCGTAATAAGCAAGCGCCTGTTCGGTGTGGAACGTGCCGGTCTTGCCGGTCAGACCCTGAACGAGGATCTTGGTGTCTTTATTTACAAGAATAGACATTATTTCCAGTCCCTCAATTAGGCGTTGATCGCCGCAACGATCTTCTTGGCTGCATCGTCAAGGTCGTCAGCAGCCGTAATTGCAAGACCCGATTCGTTCAGAAGCTTCTTGCCCAATTCGACATTGGTGCCTTCGAGACGCACGACGAGCGGAACCTTGAGACCAACTTCCTTCACCGCGGCGATCACGCCCTCGGCGATAACGTCGCACTTCATGATGCCGCCGAAGATGTTGACGAGGATGCCCTCGACCTTCGGGTCAGCCGTGATGATCTTGAACGCAGCCGCAACCTTTTCCTTGCCAGCGCCACCGCCGACGTCGCAGAAGTTTGCAGGTTCTTTGCCGTACAGCTTGATGATGTCCATCGTTGCCATGGCAAGACCGGCACCATTGACCATGCAGCCGATGTTGCCATCAAGCGCCACATAAGCGAGGTCCCACTTGGAGGCTTCGATTTCCTTGGCGTCTTCTTCGGTTTCGTCGCGCAGCAGCTTCACGTCGTCGTGACGGAAAATTGCGTTGCCGTCGAAGGACATCTTGGCGTCGAGAACGCGCAGGTGACCATCGGTCATGACGATCAGCGGGTTGACTTCGAGGAGAGCCATGTCCTTTTCGACGAAGGCCTTGTAGAGCGCAGGGAAGAGCGCATTGGCGTCTTCTGCAGCAGCGCTCGAAAGCTCCAATGCTTTGGAGATCGCTGCGATGTTCTCAGCCGTTACACCGGCTTCAGGCTCGATCGCGATCGTGTGGATTTTCTCAGGCGTGTCGTGGGCGACAGCTTCGATGTCCATGCCGCCTTCCGTGGAAACCACGAAAGCAACCTGACCAACGGAACGGTCAACGAGCAGCGAGCAATAGAGTTCGCGGTCGATGTCTGCGCCGTCTTCGATGTAGAGGCGGTTGACCTGCTTGCCAGCATCGCCGGTCTGCGCTGTGACCAGCGTATTGCCGAGCATGTCCTTGGCGTGAGAAACGACTTCCTCAATGGACTTGGCCAGGCGAACACCGCCCTTTGCATCGGGGCCGAGTTCCTTGAACTTGCCCTTGCCGCGACCACCAGCGTGGATCTGGCTCTTGACCACGTAAAGCGGGCCAGGAAGCTGCTTTGCAGCGGCTTCGGCTTCTTCGACCTTGAGGATAGCAACCCCTTCGGCCACCGGCGCACCATAGCCCTTCAGAAGAGCCTTGGCCTGATATTCATGAATATTCATGGATTAATCCCTGTTTGTGCCGAAAGGCAATTACTTCAGCGACGGAGCAATGTTGACGCAGGCTTCGCAAAGACCTGCAACCGCGCCGACGGACTTCTGGAAGGCAGCTTCCTCGTCCTTGTTGAGTTCGATTTCGATGATGCGCTCGATACCGCCTGCACCGATGATCGTGGGAACACCGACATACATGTCGTTGACGCCGTACTGGCCGGACAGATAGGCGGCAGCAGGCAGAACGCGCTTCTTGTCCTTGAGGTAGGACTCAGCCATTTCGATAGCCGAAGCAGCAGGCGCATAGTAGGCCGAACCGGTCTTCAGCAGGCCGACGATTTCCGCACCGCCGTCACGCGTGCGCTGAACGATCTCTTCCAGACGCTCGGCAGTGAGCCAGCCCATCTTGACGAGGTCCGTCAATGGAATGCCGCCAACGGTGGAGTAGCGCGCCAAAGGCACCATGGTATCGCCGTGGCCGCCGAGAACGAATGCCGTCACGTCCTGAACGGAGACGTTGAATTCTTCAGACAGGAACAGACGGAAGCGCGCGCTGTCAAGAACGCCAGCCATGCCGACGACCTTGTTCTTCGGCAGGCCGGAGAACTTCTGGAGAGCCCAGACCATGGCGTCGAGCGGGTTGGTGATGCAGATCACGAAAGCGTTCGGGGCATATTTCTTGATGCCAGCGCCGACCTGTTCCATGACCTTGAGGTTGATGCCGAGAAGATCGTCGCGGCTCATGCCGGGCTTGCGGGCAACACCGGCAGTTACGATGCAAACGTCTGCGCCTTCGATGGCGGCGTAGTCGGAAGCACCCGTCAGCTTGGCATTGAAACCTTCGACCGGACCGGACTGGGCAATATCCAGACCCTTGCCCTGCGGAATACCGTCAGCAATATCGAAGAGGACGATATCGCCCAGTTCTTTCAGGCTGGCCAAATGCGCCAGCGTGCCGCCGATCATGCCAGAACCAATAAGTGCAATCTTTTTGCGAGACATCGAATGCTTCCTCTCGAGCTTCAATTCAATTTCGCCGCTGATGTATGGCGGCTTTAAATTGTCGCACTCGACTTAGCTTTATTGCAGATAAATGGCAACAGATAGTTTTGATGTCAGTATTTTCAATCGTTTAGATCATAAAATACTTACGTAAACGTAAGAAATTAAGTTATAAAAGTGTCACGCAGCGGCGCGTTTTTCATTGTGTAACGCCAAATAGTCGGCGCTTCGCATCTCGAACAACCGCGATGCGGTGCGATCAAACTCGAAACCTTCCGTACCCTTGCGCTTACCCAGCAAATCTTCCGGCATAGCCGCAGCCGACGCAAAGACTCTCACAGTACGATCGTAAAAGGCATCGATGAGGATAATGAAACGCTTCGTTTCATTGCGCTTGTCGGCGTCCAGCAGCGGAATATGGTCGATGAAAACGGTATCGAACCGGTCAGCGATGGCCAGAAAGTCCGAAGCACCAAGAGGCTTTTCACAGAGATCGGAAAATGAAAAACGCGCTACGCGACCGGCAGCCTGCGGCACAGGGACCGAGCGCCCCTTCCTGGCAATCTCGGTGGGTGCGCTGACGTGACCTTCTGTCAATTGCCGCCAGGCCGCATCCATAGCCTTGTCGGCGGCCTCGCCCAATGGCGTAACATAGACCGGCAGGCTCTTGATCTTTTCCATCCGATAGTCGGTCGGGCTATTAAGCGTGACGACCTCGACATGCTGCTGGAGCAGATCGACAAAGGGAAGAAACAGGCTGCGATTGAGCCCATCCTTGTAGAGATTGTCCGGCAAGACGTTCGACGTCGTCACCAGCACACAGCCATTGGCGAAAAGTTCGGTAAACAGGCGGGCGAGGATCATCGCATCGGCAATATCCGTGACCGAAAACTCATCGAAACACAGCAGTTCCGCCTCGGCCAGCAACTGTGCGGCGACCGGCGGAATAGGATCTGCCTGCTTGGTCTCGCCGTTCTTCAATTTCTGACGATGCGCATGAACGCGATTATGGACGTCTGCCATGAATTCGTGAAAATGGCAGCGGCGTTTCTTCTCGATCGGCGCCAACTGAAAAAACATGTCCATCAGCATGGTCTTGCCGCGCCCAACACTACCCTCGACGTAGAGACCTTTGACGGACGAAGCAGGTCCGGCTTTCTTGGCAAACATCCAGCCCAGCGCGCTTTTCTTCTTGGCGGGTTTGCGGATTTTGAGATCGGTCAGAATACGATCGAGATGGGCGGCCACATCCAGTTGTGCGGCGTCTGCCTTCAGCTCGCCAGAGGCGGTCAATGTGTTGAGTTGCTCAACGACGCTATGATTGTAGTCCGGTAATGGCTTCATAAACAGGCCTCAGACGCGAGCAACGTGAAACGCTGCCCGCGTGACAAAATTATCGGCTGAGGCTGAGGGGCTGACCGCTGTTGGTCGTGCCGTCATAACGTGTATCGCCGGTCTTGTAGACACGACCGATCGTATCGCCGGCGCGGTTCTTGAACTGAACCATTTTGTTGGAGACTTCCCATGATCCCATGGACGACAGTTCACCCGCGCAACCACGCGTACCACCACGCGAGCCACTGCCGAGGTTCGTCAATGTCAGGAACATATCGCAGCTTGCGCCACCATTGGACACGCGCCAGTTGCCGACCATGGCTTCCTTGGTAACATCCATGGCTGCAGCCGGAGCAGCAGAAGCAACATTCGTACCGCCGGGTGCTGCATTGGCAGGCGCATTCGGGAACTGTGTCGATCCACCGGGAGGTGGCAAGGCGCCGGACTGAACCGAGGGCACCGGCTGCGCCTGAAGCGGCGGAGTATAACCGGGATTACCGCTTGGAGCGCTATTGTTGTTGTAATCGAAGGAGGTACGCTGGCAACCGGCAAGGCTCATAACGACCGCTAGACCCGTCACCACATATTTCAAATGCATTTCAAGCTCCCGATTTTCTGCTTCGGCAGGACCATGTCTACACAAAACGGCTGAATTATTACCAAAGCATTAGCTAACGCAAGCCGCTACCGCGATAATTGCAATTTCAGTCGATTTTTATAGAAATTTCCAGCCCCGTTATTATCAAACAGGCCACGACGGGGAAGTCGCGGCCTGTTCACTATCTTCGATTATGAGCCACCTTTAAACGCGACGCTCGACCATCATCTTCTTGATTTCGGCGATCGCCTTGGCAGGGTTCAGACCCTTCGGGCATGCCTGCGCGCAGTTCATAATGGTGTGGCAGCGATAGAGGCGGAACGGGTCTTCGAGGTTATCGAGACGCTCGCCGGTCGCTTCATCGCGGCTGTCGATCAGCCAGCGGTAGGCTTGCAGCAGAACGGCAGGGCCGAGATAACGGTCACCGTTCCACCAGTAGCTGGGACAGGAAGCCGAGCAGCAGGCGCACAGAATGCACTCATAGAGACCATCCAGCTTCTGGCGGTCGTCATGGCTCTGCTTCCATTCCTTGGCAGGCGTCGGAGACACCGTCTTCAGCCAAGGTTCGATGGAGCGATGCTGGGCGTAGAAGTTCGACAGGTCAGGAACGAGGTCCTTCACGACCGGCATGTGCGGCAAAGGATAGACCTTCACCGTGCCGGTGATTTCTTCCATGCCCTTGGTGCAGGCCAGCGTGTTCGTGCCATCGATGTTCATGGCGCAGGAACCGCAAATGCCCTCGCGACAGGAACGGCGCAACGTCAGCGTCGGATCGACATTGTTCTTGATGTAGAGAAGCGCATCGAGAACCATCGGGCCGCAATCATCGACATCGATGTAATAGGTATCGATGCGCGGGTTCTGGCCGTCATCAGGGTTCCAGCGGTAAACCCGGTATTCGCGAACATTCTTCGCGCCCGCCGGCTTAGGCCAGACCTTGCCTTCGGTCATCTGAGAGTTCTTGGGAAGAGCAAGTTCAACCATGTCCAGTTCCTCTCAAATCAATAGACGCGTGCTTTGGGCGCGATCTTCTGGAGATCGATGCCCTCGGCGATGAGATCGGTGTGAACCGGACGGTAATCAAGCTTCACATCGCCCTGCTCGTTGACCCAGGCCAGCGTGTGCTTGCGCCAGTTGACATCATCTCGACCACCGAAGGGACCATCGACGAAGTCTTCACGCGCATGGCTGCCACGGCTTTCCTTACGGGCTTCCGCGCCGTAAACGGTCGTGATGGCATTGGCCATGAGGTTTTCCAGTTCGAGCGTCTCAACCAGATCGGAGTTCCAGACCATCGAGCGGTCTGTGACCTTGATGTCGGGTAGCTCTTTCCAGATCGCCGAAATGCGCTTGCAACCGCTTTCCAGCGATTCCTGTGTGCGGAACACGGCTGCATCGTCCTGCATGGCGCGCTGCATCTTGTCGCGCAGAACAGCAGTCGGTGTGCCGCCATTGGCGTTGCGCAGACGGTCGAAGCGATCCATGATCTTGTCGCAGGCAGCGACGTTGAGCGCTGGAACGGCGCTGGCACGATCAATGACTTCGGCTGCACGAATGGCTGCAGCGCGACCAAAGACAACAAGGTCGATCAACGAGTTGGAGCCGAGACGGTTGGCACCATGAACCGAAGCGCAACCGGCTTCACCCACGGCCATCAGGCCTGGAAGGATGCGCTCTGGGTTTTCGCTATCAGCGTTCAGCACTTCACCCCAATAGTTGGTGGGAATGCCGCCCATATTGTAGTGAACCGTCGGCAGAACCGGGATCGGCTCGCGCGTCACGTCCACGCCTGCGAAAATCTTGGCGCTTTCGGAAATGCCCGGCAGGCGCTCGTGCAGAATAGCGGGATCGAGGTGATCCAGATGCAGGAAGATATGATCCTTGTTCTTGCCAACGCCACGGCCTTCACGGATTTCCATGGTCATGCAGCGCGAGACGACGTCACGCGAGGCGAGATCCTTGGCGGATGGCGCATAGCGCTCCATGAAGCGCTCGCCTTCGGAGTTGACGAGATAGCCGCCTTCACCGCGCGCACCTTCGGTAATCAGACAGCCTGCGCCGTAAATACCGGTTGGGTGGAACTGAACGAATTCCATGTCCTGAAGTGGAAGACCGGCGCGGGCAACCATGCCGCCGCCGTCGCCTGTGCAAGTGTGCGCAGATGTCGCCGAGAAGTAGGCGCGACCGTAACCACCGGTCGCCAGAACGACCATCTTGGCGGTGAAGCGATGGATCGTGCCGTCATCGAGGTTCCAGGCAACGACGCCCGTGCAACGGCTGCCATCATCAGACATGATGAGGTCGAGCGCGAAATATTCGATAAAGAATTCGGCGTTGTTGCGCAGCGACTGGCCGTAAAGCGTGTGCAGAATAGCATGGCCAGTACGGTCGGCGGCAGCGCAGGTACGCTGCACCGGAGGACCTTCACCGTAATTCTGCATGTGACCGCCGAACGGGCGCTGGTAAATCTTGCCCTCGGCGTTACGCGAGAACGGCACGCCGTAATGCTCCAGCTCATAGACTGCCTTAGGCGCTTCCATGGCGAGATACTGCATGGCGTCCACATCGCCCAGCCAGTCGGAACCCTTTACGGTGTCATAAAGGTGCCACTGCCAGCTATCCGGCGTCATGTTGTTGAGCGAGGCTGCAATACCGCCCTGTGCCGCAACCGTGTGCGAACGGGTCGGGAAAACCTTGGTGATGCAGGCTGTCTTGAAGCCCTGTTCGGCCATGCCGAGCGTCGCGCGAAGACCCGCGCCACCGGCACCGACGACGATCACATCATAGGAGTGGTCGACGTAAGTATAGGCCTTGCCGTTCTGAGTAGGTGAACTGATCGATGCCATGACGGATTATCCTGCGAATGCGATTTTCAGAACGGCGAAGAGACAGAGACCAGCCATGATCACCGAGAAGAAGGTGTTGAGCATCAGAAGAACCAGTTTCGGAACTTCCGCATGCACGTAGTCTTCGATGATGACCTGCATGCCCAGCTTCATGTGGATGATACCGGAGACGACGACAAGAACCATCGTTACGGCAACCAGCGGGTTCGAAAGAGCCGAAGAAACCACGTCGTACGGCGCACCGCCATACATCACCAGAAACACGACGAAGAAGATCAGCAGCGGCACGTTGGCAATCGCGGTGACTCGCTGGCGCCAGAAGTGCTCGGTGCCTTCTTTGGCAGAGCCCAGACCGCGAACCTTATTGAGAGGTGTACGCATATCCATGACAGTATCTCCTCAGCGCACGATCAGGGCGACAACCCAGATCAGCGCGGTCAGACAGATGGAAACCACCCAAGATGCCTTGGCGATCTTCGTGGTGAAATGCTTGTCGAAGCCATGACCCAGATCCCACATGAAGTGGCGAAAACCACCCAGCATGTGATGAACCAGCGCCCATGTGTAGCCGATCAAAACGAGCTTTCCGATGATGGAGCTCATGGCCCACTGAACCCAGCTATAGGCATCAACGCCCGACGCCGTCGCGATCAGCCACCAGGCGACCAGCAACGTGCCGAAATAGAGCGCGGCACCGGTAATGCGGTGCACGATCGACGCAAGCATGGTTGGAATAAGCTTGTAGACTTGAAGATGCGGCGACAATGGCCGATTGCTTGTCGTATTCGCCATATAAACCTCACGGCGTTCCTGCGCACCGAATTGCGGGCGCCCCCAAACAACGCACATAAAGGAAAAATGTGCATTGCACCAACCGCGACCTTTAATAGCACGGAGCCATGACCACAAGCGCAATTGACCTTCGAAACGAATTTAATCGATTGGGTATCGCAGAATCTTTCGTGTTTCACGGATCGAAAATAAAATATCAAGCATTTCCAAGTGTCACAGATCAAAATATCTTACGTAAACGTCAAATTTAATTCCGATTTACGACCCCAGAAAATGGAGCGATACAGTCATGTTTTATATCCGAATCATGCTTGCTTCGGCTCTGATAGCAACGTCGTTTTCAACGGTCGCGAGTGCGCAATCCTCTGAGACATCACGCGACTTTGGTTATTCTCATACCCGACATCAAGGCAAATCGTACTATAGTGGAGATGGCCTGCCATCGCATCTCAGAGGCGTCGGGACCTATTCAGGCGCGTTTTACGCAAGCCGCGCGCCACGCAACGGGAATTATTTCACGGTTGAAGGCTCAGGAAGAGGCGTCCGCTATAGCAACGACACAGCCTCACCGAGGATTATCCATGTCGATAGTAGAGCAAGCGGTGAAAATTGCTCGTATGAAGCAGGCGTCTGCGTCATCAGGCCCTGATGATCGATCAGACGAACTCCCAGACCGTCGTCTTCTTCACGTCGCTGTCTTCCAGCGCCCGCGTGACCGGCACCTCGTAGGTCGCACAGGCCCTCAAGCGATCTAAGGGCAAATAGGCCCTACCCGGGTCCCCAACCAGAACTTTCACACCTTTTACAGCGAGCGCGGAAAGCCAGGGTGTCAAAGCTTCGGCAAAAGCGCGATCGTAAAAAACATCTCCGGCCAGAAGCACCTCGGTGTCCATATCGGAGCCAATGACGTCACGACCTGAGAAGCCGATAACAACGTCGTTTTCGCAAGCGTTGAGCCTTATCGCTGTCTCAGCCCATGGGTCTATGTCTACAGCCGTTACCTGCATCGCACCAGACTTCGCCGCGGCGATAGCGACCAGCCCGGAACCGCTTGCGAAATCCACCACGCGCTTGCCTTGCACCGTCTCGGGATTATCGATGATGTAACGCGCAAGTCCCTGCCCGCCTGCCCAGGCAAAAGCCCAGAACGGCGGCGGCAGGCCGATTTCCTGTAGCTCTTCTTCCGTCTTCAGCCACAGATCGTGGGCCTCACTCGCCAGATGAAGCCTGACCTCCGGCACATGCGGCGGCACCATGATGCTCGTATTGTCGCGGATGAAGGTTTCAGGCTCGGTTTTCAATCGACATCATTTCGTGCGAGGCGGCTTGTCGAGCTTACCCATGCGGCAGACTTCCAGATATTCGTCTTCTGTCACCGGCTGCACGGAAAGCCGCATGGATGTGACCAAAGACATATCCGCAAGCTTCTGGCTGGCCTTCACGTCCTTCAAGGACACCGGCTGCGGCATGTCGCAGACTGCTTTGATGTGGACGCAATCCCAGCGATGATCACCCTCAGCCGACGAATCCGGCTGCGACAACTCGCAGACCTCGACAATGCCGACGACTTCCAAGCCTTCATTGGAATGGTAGAAGAATCCCTTATCGCCAATTTTCATGGCGCGCATATTATTGCGTGCCTGATAATTGCGAACGCCGGTCCACTCTTCCCCCGCATCGCCCTTGGCCTTTTGCTGCTCCCAGGACCATGTCGCCGGCTCGGATTTGAAAAGCCAGTAATTCGCCATCTGTCTTACGCTCCAGGATTGTTGAAGACCCAATTATAGGGCTTCACATCGACGCTCTCGAACAGAGCGGCCTTTGCATAGGGGTCAGCATCCGCCAGTGCCCGTGCAGCGTCGATATCTGCTGCCTCGACAATCACCAGACTGCCATTTGGCTTGCCATCGGCATCCAGAAACGGACCTGCCATTTTCAGGATGCCGTCGGCATTGAGCTTGTTGAGATGCTCCAGATGCACGGGGCGGGTTTCCATGCGCACATGCAGATGGTCGGGCTTGTCTTTGCAGATGAAGGCAAACAGCATTTTCGTCTCCTCTTGTCGCCCTATTCGGTGGTGATCGGGCGCGTCATCAATTGTTGTATGGCGGTTTTCACATCCAGCCGCCCATCGATAATGGCTGCTACCGCACTCGTCACCGGCATCTCGACACCAAGGTCTGCGGCGATCCGCGACGCGATGGAGGCGGCATAGGCGCCTTCGACAAGCCCACCGTGGAAAGAGGCGGGATCACCGCCCTGCCCCAGCAGAATGCCGAAGCGCAAATTGCGTGATTGATGGCTGGTGGCCGTCAGGACAAGATCGCCCAGCCCGGAAAGACCGCGCACCGTATCCGCAATGCCGCCCATGGCCGCAACCAGACGCGACATTTCCGCCAGTCCTCGCGAGATCAGCGCGGCCCTGGCGGAATCGCCAAGCCCCGCCCCTTCGACGATACCGCAGGCGATTGCCAGCACATTCTTCAACGCGCCGCCAAGCTGCACGCCTGTTCGGTCCGTAGAGGCATAAAGCCGGAACGTCTGGCCTGAAATCGTCTGCGCCAATCGCTCGGCCACGGCACGGTCACCAGCAGCGACGGCCATGGCTGTGGGCAGGCCGCTCGCGATATCGGCAGCAAAGCCGGGGCCTGAGAGCACGCCAACCGGATGGTTCGGCAATTCATGCTCCAGCACGTCGGTCAACAATTGCCCGGATGAGCGATCGATGCCCTTGGCGCAGGTCACGACGACAGCATCTTTAGAGAGATAGGGGCCGTAGGACCGAGCCGCATCCGCTTGGGCCTGCGAAGGCATGGCAAACAGAACGATATCGGCAGCATGAAGCACATCGGGCTCTGCGGAATAGTGAAGCGCATCCGGCAAGAATATCCCCGGCAAAGCCGCTTCGTGAACACCGAGGTTTCGCAAGTCCGCCATCAAAGCGGCATCGCGGCCCAGAAGGGTCACGTCGTGACGGTTCTCCAGCGCGACTACGACGGCGATGGCCGTTCCGAAAGCGCCAGCACCAATGACGACAAGCTTTTCCCTGTCACTCATGCCTTGGCTCCGCGCTTGCCAAACCCGATCAACGTCTGCGCCTGTGCGTCCAACGGCCAACGAGAACGTGGCTGCACATCAAGACTGTCAGGCTCCATGCCCTGTGCCATACGCTCCAGCCCTGCCCAGGCAATCATCGCAGCATTGTCGGTGCACAGTTCCAGGGGTGGCGCGACGAAGCGGAAGCCGTTGGTATCGCACAGGGCCTGAAGCGTGCTGCGAATCTCCTTGTTGGCAGCGACACCACCCGCAACCACCAGCGCCGGGCCGCCCTCGACAGAGGGAAATTCACTCGAAAACCGTTGCAAGCCGCGACCGATACGGTCCTTCAAGGTGCGCGAAACTGCTTTCTGGAATGACGCGCAAATATCAGAGATATCCTGTTCAGACAGCGGAGCAATGGCGGTAGCGGCCTGCCTTACGGCTGTTTTGAGACCTGAGAAGGAAAAGTCCAGACGAGCTTCGCCGACCATGGGGCGCGGAAGTGCGAAACGATCGGCATCGCCATTGGCAGCCGCCTTTTCGACCGCTGGCCCGCCGGGATAGGGTAATCCCAAAAGCTTAGCCGTCTTGTCGAACGCTTCGCCCAGCGCATCGTCGATGGTGGTGCCCCAGCGTTCGTACTGTCCAACGCCACGCACGAGAATCAGCTGCGTATGCCCACCGGACACCAGGAGCATGAGATAGGGAAACGACAGCCCATCCGTCAGCCGCGCCGTCAGCGCATGACCTTCCAGATGGTTGACGGCATAGAGCGGTTTACCCGCCGCCTTGGCGATGGCCTTGCCTGTCATCAGGCCGACGATCAGACCGCCGATCAAACCCGGACCGGAGGTGGCGGCAACGGCGTCGATATCCGCCAGCGTCACACCGGCCTTGGCCAACGCTTCTTCTATCAACGTATCCAGCGCCTCGACATGCGCGCGCGCTGCAATCTCGGGCACCACACCACCGTAGGCACTGTGCTCTTCCAACTGCGACAAAACGACGTCGGAGATGATTTCCCCACGCCCGTCAGCATGCCGAACCACCACGGATGCAGCGGTTTCGTCACAACTTGTCTCTATGCCGAGGATACGAAGAAAGGGGGTCATCAGCCGGTTCGTTGATTGCGGTGCTCAGGAAACTTGGGTACGAACACCTCCGGTAACAATGGATAGAAGCGGATGCAAACAAAACCTTTCCGAATCGGCACACGCGCCAGCCCGTTGGCACTGGCGCAGGCACACGAGACGCGCGATCGCCTTGTGGCGGCCCACGGTCTTGCGACCGAGATGTTCGAGATTGTGCCGATCTCCACAAAGGGTGACCGCATCGCTGACCGCGCACTTTCGGAAGTTGGCGGCAAGGGTCTGTTCACGGAAGAACTGGAAACACAGCTTCTGTCCGGCGAACTGGATTTCGCCGTTCATTCCTCCAAGGATGTGGCGACAAAGCTGCCTGATGGATTGCATCTTTCCGCATTTCTTCCACGAGAGGATGTCCGCGATGCCTTTATCGGCCGCGCCGCGCCGAGGCTGACCGAATTGCCACATGGTGCGACCGTAGGCTCCGCATCGCTGCGCCGACAGGCATTGATCCGCCGCGTCAGGCCCGATCTCAACGTCATCCTGTTTCGCGGTGCAGTGGCCACGCGTCTGCGCAAACTGGAAGATGGCCTGGCAGACGCGACATTGCTCGCTTTTGCCGGGCTGAAGCGGCTTGATATGGCAGACGTTCCGACGCAGGTGCTTGAGACCTCGGACTTTCTGCCAGCGCCTGCGCAGGGCGCCATCGGCATCGAAAGTCGCATCGGTGACACGCGCATCGATGATCTGCTGGCTGCCATCAACCACTGTCCCACCTTCGATGCCGTATCCTGCGAACGTGCGTTTCTATCGGTTCTCGACGGCTCCTGCCGTACACCCATCGCCGGCTACGCGACCTGCGAGGGGGACGATATGCACTTTTCCGGCCTTATCCTCACACCGGATGGTCGCACCGAACACAGTGTCGAAATAACGGGCAAATGCACGCAGGCCTTGGCACTCGGCAGACAGGCAGGCGAACAGGTTCGCGCTGCCGCTGGCACTGGTTTCTTTGAAGGTTGGACCTGACCATGCGCGTCGTCGTCACCCGCCCGGAAGCATCAGGGCTGAAGACGGCGGAGCTTCTGCGCGAACGCGGGCACGACCCTGTGATGCTGCCACTGACCAGACCGATCCATGATTCTGACGCTGTTGCATCAGCATTTTCGAAACGCTTTGACACACTTGCGATAACGAGTGCCGAAGCCATCCGAGCCATAGTGGCATGCGGCGTGGATATGGACACGATCCGACACGCAACGCTGTTTGCGGTTGGACAAGCATCGGCCAATGCAGCGCGTTCTGCAGGTTTTGAAAACGTCGTCGCGGGCAAGGGCGATGGCGAGGAACTGGCCCAGACCATCTTTGACATCGGCATCGAGAGACAGGCGGGCACAGTTCTTTATCTGGCGGGCTCTGTAAGAGAGGTCGGCTTCGAAGAGCGCCTCTCAGCGCTGCACATTCCATTTGAAACCGTTGAAGTATACGGGATGGAGCCGGTAAACTGGGACCGTGCCGGTTTGGAGGCCATCGTGTCCTCGCGACCAATAGATGCCGTTCTTTTTTACTCCAGCGAGGCCGTTCGAGGGTTTTTCGATCTGATGCATCGCACTGGCGTTCAGATTGTTTCCGCTCACATCAAATTCATCTGCATCAGTGATAAGGTTCTCTCTCTCATTCCAGAACCGCTGCAAGCCAAGGCATTTGCAGCCAGGACACCCCGTGAGACCGAAATGTTTGATCTGCTTGATCGGATCACGGGAACCTAATTCCCTCTTGCCCCTTTCCTTTGCCGTTATCACTGACTAGGTTTAGGGAAATGCAGGCAGAATGAGGTTGTCATGGTATCGGGAAAGCCGCCACGCCACTCCAAGTCCACCGCCGAGCCGGTCACGATTGATCTGGACGCCAAAGACGTGAAAGAAATCGGCAAAGATGCGGACACTGCGGTCGGTTCAACCGCTGCAAAAACCGATACGGTAGAGACACCTACCCCCGCTCAGAGCGCACCTGCGACGACACCTGATGAGAACCCCAAACCGATCTGGGACCAGCAGGTCAAAAAGCCTATCGAGCCTGAGCCGAACATTCACAAGGCCGATGATGCCAAACCCGCGCCCGACACGGCGCAGGCATCGCCGAAGGCGACCTCGGTACCGCCTTTAAAAAAAGATACGCCCAAGCCTGACGAGGCGAAGAAGGAACAGCCCAAGGCGGAGACGAGCAAACCCGCCGTGGACACCAAATACTCTTCGACGACAGCGACGACCCCGAAAACCACGACAGGAAACGAAGCCGGTAGTTCAAGCCTTCTCCTTGCGGGCATCGTTGGCGGTCTGATTGCGCTTCTGGCAGCAGGAAGCATGCAATATGCTGGTTATCTGCCACCGTTTTCTGGCAACAATGCTTCTTCCGACGAGCTCGCGACGCTCAAGTCTCAGGTCACAGCACTTCGCGAGCAGGCTGCAAGTAACCCAAACTCGTCTGCCGATACATCTGCACTTGAAACGCGCCTTGCCGCTCTGGAAAATTCCGCGTCGACCGCGAGCGGTGATATCGCAGGTAAAGTCACCGCACTCGAATCCACCGTCGCTGCGCTACAGTCGGAGAAGACAGCGCAGGATGCGGCCAACGCCGACCTGACGCGACGTCTGACCGATGCTGAAACCAAGATCAATGAGCCTCGGGACGATATTGAAGTCGCCCGCGCCATCGCCTCAGCCGGTCTTAAAGCTGCGATTGACCGCGGCGGCCCGTTCCTGACTGAACTGGACACGCTTTCAAAGGTTACACCCGATGACCCAGCCGTTCAGTCGCTTCGCCCATTCGCTGCGACTGGCGTGCCGTCTCGTGCCGAGCTTACGCGCAATTTCCCCGATGTAGCGAGTGCCATGCTCGATTCGCTGCGCCAGAGTGATCCCAACCAGGGCGTCATCGATCGGCTAACCGAAAGCGCCCTGTCGCTGGTGAAAGTCCGGCCTGTCGGAAACGTAGAAGGTGAAGGTGCCGAGGCGAAGATTGCCCGGATGGAAGACAAGCTGCGAAACGGTGACCTCAAGGGTGCGTCACTGGAATGGGACGGTGTCCCAGATACTGCCAAGGCTGCATCAGCTGATTTCAAGAAGTCGCTCGATGCCCGTGTTCAGGTGGAAGACCTCGTGAACGGAACGTTGACCCGCGCCATCACTCGCACTGGCCAGCAGGGATAAGATATGACCAAGATCATCAGCTTCGTCGTCTTCATACTTGTCGTTGCCTATGGCTTTTCCTGGCTTGCAGACCGCCCGGGGGAACTCTCCCTGGTCTGGCAGGGCCAGTTGATCGAAATGAGCCTCATGACAGCAGCCTGCGCCGTCGCAGCGTTGATTGCCGCGGTCATGATCGTCTGGTGGATTTTCAATACCCTGTGGAATTCTCCACACGTCGTGCGTCGTTACTTCCGCTCTCGCAAGCGCGACCGTGGCTATCAGGCGCTCTCGACCGGCCTCATTGCTGCCGGAGCCGGCAACGCCCTGCTCGCTCGCAAGATGACGGCGCGCACGCAAGGCCTGCTGAGCGCTGATCAGGAACCACTCATTCACTTGTTGGAAGCGCAGGCAGACCTCATCGAGGGCAAATATGACGCCGCGCGTCGCAAATTCGAGGCGATGGCACAGGACCCCGAGACGCGCGAGCTTGGTCTTCGAGGCCTCTATATGGAAGCCCGTCGCCAAGGTGCAAATGAAGCCGCCCTCGAATACGCTGAGGATGCAGCCAAGAATGCACCTTATCTGCCATGGGCCGCGCAGGCGACTTTGGAAAGCAAGTCCCGCAATGGAGAGTGGGATGATGCCATCCGTTTGCTAGATCAGCAAAAGGCCGCAAGTGTCATCGAGCGTGGCGAGGCGGAACGTCTCAAGGCCGTACTCCTGACGGCAAAGGCGGAAGAGAAATTCGAGAGCGACCCGAAGGCCGCACGCGAAGACGCCAAACAGGCACTTAAGCTGTCGAAGGCGCTGGTGCCCGCTGCGCTCGTTGCCGCAAAGTCTTACCTGCGCGAGGACAACCTGCGCAAGGCGGCAGCGGTTCTGGAACCCGTCTGGAAAATTGCGCCCCATCCGCAGATTGCGCAGGTTTACGTGCGGGCACGCAGCGGCGATACCGCCGTTGATCGCCTGAAGCGTGCGGAACGGCTGGAAAGCCTGAAGCCCAACAACGTCGAGTCACTGTTTGCCGTCGCGCAGGCCGCCCTCGACGCTGGCGACTTCACACGGGCCCGGATGAAGGCGGAAGCCGCCGCCCGAATGGAGCCGCGCGAAAGCGTCTTTCTTCTGATGGCCGACATCGAAGAGGCAGAAACGGGCGATCAGGGTCGTATACGCCATTGGATGTCCCAGGCATTGCGCGCACCGCGTGACTACGCCTGGGTGGCGGATGGCGTCGTCTCGGAGAAATGGCTCCCCATCTCTCCAGTTAACGGACGCCTAGATGCATTCGAGTGGAAGACGCCGTTCGGCCAGATGGAAAGCCCGGTTGAAGGTGTGACCGTTGACCACGCGCTGTCATCCCTGCCGGAAATCACCGAGCCCGAAGTGCGCGAGCGGATCATCGAGATACCAGTGCCGGTAAAGCCACCTGAGCCTGTCGTCGTCGCTGAACCTATCAAGACGGCAATTGTTGAAAAGCCGCCCGCACTGAGAAAAGAAGAACCAAAGCCCAACGCTGAAAAGCGGCCTGAACCGGTACCTTTTTTCGGTGGTTTGCCGGACGATCCTGGCGTGAAAAAGCCTAATGCCGAGCCGGATGAGAAGACCCGCCTCAAATTGTTTTGATCGATTTCAAGGAAAATCATGTTCGATCGCATTCAGTCCTTTTTCCAAAACCTGACCCAAGGCGGATCGCAACAGGATTTCGCACCCGACGATCTGAGGGTCGCGATCGCCGCTCTCTGTTTTCAGGTCATGGAGGCCGATGGCACCGTTTCCGACGTCGAGCGTAAACGCCTGCGTGAACTCCTTCAGGAGCACTATCAGCTCTCCTCCAACAAACTGGAAGCCTTGATGGACGCTGGTCGCGAGGCTGGCAGAGAAGCGGTTGATTATTACCGCTTCACAGCAGACATCCGCCGCCACCTCGACGAAGAAAAGCGCATCGAACTGATCGGCATCCTCTGGGACATCGTCTATGCCGACGGAGAGCGCAACGAAATGGAAGATCACGTGATCTGGCGCGTTGCCGACCTGCTCGGCGTATCTGTCCGCGACAGGGTGTTGCAACGCCAACAGGCTGCAACCCATGTGAACATTTCCGAGGATAACGAAAGTCACAAAGACGCGGTTTGACACCAAATCTTGCTGGCGTCGGTCTTGGCAACAATTTCCTGAGTTTTATGGCGGTGGTGTGGTCGTGCCGGGTAAAGCCTTGCCGCTCTCAAAGCTCCTCATGAAAGAGGCCGGTTAACCAAGCGCGACGGGCACATTGGCGCTTCCACTTGCCGGTTGATCTGCGAATGTCTAAATGTCACTCAACAACGATTGGAGACATTGATGCTTGCCCTGTTTCAGACAATAGATCTGGCCCTGAACCTCTATACATGGGTGCTGATTGCCAGCGCTCTCTTCTCTTGGCTCTACGCCTTCAACGTCATCAATTCTTCGAACCAGTTCGTCGGCTCGATTGGCAGCTTCCTTTACAATGTCACGGAGCCAGCGCTGCGTCCCATTCGCCGCGTTCTTCCCAACCTCGGTGGCATCGATATTTCGCCCATCATCCTGTTGCTCCTCATCTTCTTCATTCGCTCCTTGATGTGGAACACCATTTACCCGTTGGTTGCCTGAACCTTAGTCTCAGACACAAAAAAACCTCCGGATCGGCGACGACCCGGAGGTTTTCAATCATTCGATCAAGCTTGATCTAAATATCAGGCCTGAGCCTTGTAGCGCTCGATGGCTTCGACGATCAGCTTTTTGGCAACGTCCACGTTCTGCCAGCCGCCCATCTTCACCCATTTGCCGGGCTCCAGATCCTTGTAGTGCTCGAAGAAATGCTCGATCTGCTTCAGCGTAATTTCTGGCAGGTCGGTATAGTTCTGCACCTTGTCGTAGCGCTGTGTCAGCTTCGGCGCGGGAACCGCGAGAATTTTCTCGTCCTTGCCGCCATCGTCTTCCATGATCATGACGCCGATCGGGCGCACGTTGATAACGCAGCCTGGAACGAGCGGACGCGTGTTGCAGATCAGCACATCGATAGGATCGCCATCTTCCGACAGTGTATGGGGCACGAAGCCGTAGTTGCCCGGATAGGTCATCGGGGTGTAGAGGAAACGGTCAACGACGAGAGCGCCCGCATCCTTGTCCATTTCGTACTTGATCGGGTGTCCGCCGACCGGCACTTCCACAATCACATTGATGTCATCCGGCGGGTTCTTGCCGATAGAAATTGCATCGATACGCATTCGCTTCCCTCGATTAGGTGGGTTTAACTGGCATGTCGATACTGGGAAAACGACCGCTTTGCAACACAACATCGCCCATTCGACGCAAACTCATCGAAGCAAATACAGGTTCAATTGCAGTGATTTGTCGCGCAAATAAGCGATCAGAGGCGTGGGCAACAATATAGTGCCATGGACTTTTCAGAAAACGTCATTCGACGTACGCAGCACAGGTGAGACGCCTGCAATGCAAGAAGAAGCCTCGGAATGCCCGTCGCTCCTGCTTACTTAGAGACTTTGAACCGGTCTTCGGAATCAGAGATCAATGATTGTACCGCGACCATCGTTCCAGACGCGCATGGTCTGCTGCTCATCTCTGCGGGTCTTGACCGGAATAGGCTCTTGCTTGAGACGGGAAGACGCCAGCCTGACCACGCTAATAACGGCGAGTACGCCTACAAAAGCGACCGTTAGAGAAGCGGTAAAGAGTGCGACAAGCGCCAGAACTGCGATGCTTGAAGCCGCGATGAAGAATGTACGTATGCCCTGCATTGTCCAAACCTTTCTGTCCTGACGAATGTGGTCCTTCCCTGCAACGCTTGCAAGAGGAATCACACTGTCTATCTTCTTGCGAATGTCACAAAAGGTTGACACAAGTACGGCATGGCCGATTTTTATCTCGACAATACTGTTCGTCCGCGACGCTCCCTTCTTTCGGTGCCGTCCATCAATTCACGCGCATTGGCAAAAGTACCGAATCTGGATTGCGACGGCGTGATTTTCGATCTGGAAGATTCCGTTGCACCTGACATGAAAGACGACGCGCGCCGCAATCTCCTGTCTTTCTTCAAAGAGACACGGTTGAACGAGCGCGAATCCATCATCCGTATCAATCCGCTTTCCAGTGCTGCGGGACGTGCTGATCTCGTCGCGGTTCTGGAATGCAGGCCCAGTGCCGTGCTGGTGCCGAAGGTCGATCACCCCTCCGATATTCACGATATCGCCGACGTTCTGGCGGAAGCCGATGCGCCCGAGGACATAAAAATATGGGCGATGATCGAGACGCCAAAGGGCGTCCTGAATGCCGCCGCGATTGCCGAAGCGTCACACACCCAAGGCTCTCGTCTTGGCGGCTTCATCGTCGGCCTCAACGATCTTCGCAAGGAAACACGCGTTCCTGCCCAACCGGGGCGCCATACACTGATGCCTTGGCTCATGCAGATCGTGCTGGCCGCCAGAGCTTACGGACTTGAGGTCATCGATAGCGTTTCCAACGACTTCAGCGATCTGGACGCATTTGCCAGCGAATGCGACCAGGGCCGCGCCATGGGCTTCGATGGCAAGATGCTGATCCACCCGGCCCAGATCGATGCCGCCAACCGGGCATTTGCACCGACGCATGAAGAATTGGCCGATGCGAAACAGATCATTGCCGCTTTCGCCAAGCCGGAATCTGTGGGATTGAATGTCATCAACGACAATGGGCGAATGATCGAGCGGCTTCACGTCAGCGAGGCTGAGAGACTGGTCGCGCTGATGAACGTCATTGCCCGAAGAAAAGGACAGGAAACATGAAGGTCTATCGTTTTATCACGGGCCCCGATGATGCAAAGTTCTGCCATCGCGTTACCGAAGCCCTCAATAAGGGCTGGGAACTGGCTGGCTCGCCAAGCTACGCGTTCAACGCGGCGGCAGGCATCATGCATTGCGGACAGGCCGTCACGAAAACGGTCGAAGGCAAGGAATACAACCCGGATATGAAGCTGGGCGAGCAGTAAGGCTCAAAAATGCGGCGCAACGGCGGATCAGCGATCCGTCGCTGCCTCGTCTGCGCTTTCTTCGATCCGCTCCATATCGTCGTCGGACAAGCCGAAGTGATGGCCGATTTCGTGGATGAGGACATGGGTGATGATATCGCCCAGCGTTTCCTCGTTCTCGGCCCAGTAATCCAGGATCGGACGACGATATAGCGTGATGCGGTTGACCATCTCGCCGGTTTCCATCGTGAAACGCTCGGAAATGCCGCGCCCTTCGAACAGGCCGAGCAGGTCGAACGGCGTTTCAAGCGCCATGTCTTCGAACACCTCATCGGTCGGAAAATCCGCGATTTCGATGATGAGGTCCTTCGTCAGCGCACGAAACTCTTCCGGCAAATGGCCATATGCCTCGATAGCAAGTGATTCAAACGCTGAAATTGTCGGCGCGTGGCGGTCCCGCCAATCGTCGGTTTTGTCTATGCGGGCCATTTCTGCTCCTTGTTGTGACGCCCATATAAACCCTTGGCGAAAAAATTTCGAGGCCTGTTTGCCACAAGGGTTAAAATCACAGGCGATTCTTGCTCGTCGCCTTGTTTTCAGGGCCTTTTGATCTTGACAGAAACGATGACCTCGCGTATTTCGCAGCCAAATTGATGGCGTATTGCGCCTTCTGTTTGCATCGCTTTGTCAAAAGCGGTTTCACCGGCAGGGTTCCAAGAGGCCTCAAACCTCCTAAATCTCCGCTATTCGACTGATAAAAAGACGGCCAGCACGCATTTGCGCGCAGAGCCGGAACGAACATGAAAGGGTAAAAAATGTTCGCAGTCATCAAGACCGGCGGTAAGCAGTACCGTGTAGCGGCCAACGACGTGCTCACAATTGAAAAGTTGGAAGCAGACGCTGGCGCAACTGTAGAATTCACCGAAGTTCTCGTGATCGGCGTTGGCGCCGACGCACAGTTCGGCGCACCTTTCGTTGCTGGCGCAACGGTCAAGGCTGAAGTTGTCGAACACAACCGCGGCAAGAAGGTCATCGCCTTCAAGAAGCGTCGTCGTCAGAACTCCAAGCGTACGCGCGGTCATCGTCAGCATCACACCGTCGTCCGTATCACGGACATCGTTGCAGCCTAATCGGCGCGACACGGGAAACTAGGTTTAAAGGAGCAATCCAATGGCACATAAAAAAGCTGGTGGTTCTTCGCGTAACGGTCGCGATTCCAACTCCAAGCGCCTTGGCGTAAAGAAGTTCGGCGGCGAAGCTGTCATTCCAGGCAACATTATTCTGCGCCAGCGCGGCACGCAGTGGCATCCGGGCGCCAATGTCGGCCTCGGCAAGGACCACACGATTTTCGCGCTGACAGCCGGTAATGTAGCCTTCCGCACGAAGGGCAATGGCCGCGTATACGTGTCTGTGGCACCGAAAGCGGAAGCAGCAGAATAAGCCGGTCGCGTCATATGCAGCCGGTGTCCCAATGACCCGGCTGAGACGTAACAGGTTCAGTCACAAAAAAGGGGAGTTGGGGCACCACCCAACTCCCCTTTTTTCTTAACCTCATGGAGGGACTGAACCATGCAAGCTGAATTGTTAAGGGTAGACCAATCACGGTCACCCGAAGAAAGTCCGAGACCGGACCGGTCAAGGAGCGATTGCCCCGTCTTATTGTCGCAAAGGCTCGTTCTGCGTAAGCCCCACGAAGAAGACATTGACGCCCTTGCCCATCTTGCCAACAACGCCAACATTGCGACCATGGTGTCGCGTATGCCGCACCCTTACACGGCCAAAGATGCCACGGATTTCGTGCGACGTGCAAATGTGGGCGAGATTGGCAAGTGCGTCTATGCGATTACCCGCATGGAGAACGGCGAGTTTATGGGCTGCTGCGGGCTGGAACCGCAGGAAGACGAAAAGACGCTCGAAATGGGCTACTGGCTGGGTGAGCCCTACTGGAACAGAGGTTACACCACCGAAGCGGCCCATGCCCTGATCGACATGGCGTTTCGGACCCGTGATATCGACCAGATCGATGCCCGTTGCCGCGTCACCAACCTCGCATCGCGCCGCGTCATACAAAAGTGCGGCTTCCAGCTTCAGGGTTCCGGCATGGTCGGTTCGCTGGCGCTTGGCGGCATGGTTCCGGTTGAATGGTACAGGCTGGATCGCAAGACATGGGTCTCGCTCAGAAGTTGGGGAGATGTGCGATGAGCACGGCTCAGTCGATGCGCTCTCCAGCGGCTGCGCAAAGCCCCTGCCCGACATTGAACACTACCCGTCTGGTGCTGCGCCCGCAGCGCCTTTCGGATGCGGGCAGCATTGCGGAATCGCTCAGTGATTTTCAGGTCACGCGCATGTTGGCGCGGGCTCCGGCGCCCTATTATAAGCAGGATGCGCTGGAGTGGTTGATCCTTCGCACATCCGGCACTCTGCCGGACTGGGATTTTGCGATAACCTGCGGCGATGACACTCTGATCGGCGCGGTCTCGATCGAAAGGCTTCATGACGAGTGGCGCCTCGGCTACTGGCTGGGTCGCGCCCATTGGGGCAAGGGCTACATGACCGAGGCCGTGGCGGCGGTCGTTAAGCATTTCTTCGAGCACAAGCCCGGCGAAGTGCTCTATTCCGGCATGTTTGCTGACAACCCGGCCTCGTTGCGCGTGCAAGACAAGATCGGTTTTCACATCATCGGATGCAAGGAAGTCTACGCTGTTGCCCGGGCAAGCATGGTCACGCATCTGGACACCGCACTGACGGCAGAAGCATTTCACGCAGCCCGACCGTGAAGAAATCGAAACAAGGCCGGTTTCAGCGCAAACCGGCCTTGCCCTATCGGCTCTTGCACCACGATAATCTTTGACCTTGAGAGCCTGCGCCTATATTTGGATCGGCAGATCCTTTTTTTTAAAAAAGCAAGACCGCATGCCATTGCTGGAATTGCCACGAAGCTGACAGAACGGCCAAGACGATGAAATTTCTCGATGAAGCAAAAGTTTACATTCGCTCCGGTGATGGCGGCGCAGGCGCCGTGTCGTTCCGGCGTGAAAAATTCATCGAGTTCGGTGGCCCTGACGGCGGTGACGGCGGACGCGGCGGTGACGTGTGGGTCGAGGTCGTCAACGGCCTCAACACGCTAATCGACTTCCGCTTCCAGCAGCACTTCAAGGCCACCATCGGCCAGCACGGCATGGGCAAGACGCGCACCGGCGCCAAGGGTGCCGACGTCGTCCTGCGCGTACCCGTCGGCACGCAGATTTTCGAGGAAGACAACGAAACCCTGATCATGGACCTGACCAGAGAAGGCCAGCGCTTTCGTCTGGCCGCAGGCGGCAATGGTGGTTTCGGCAATGCCTATTTCAAATCCTCGACCAACCAGGCACCAACCCACGCCAATCCCGGTCTTGCGGGCGAGGAAAAGACGATCTGGCTTCGCCTGAAGCTGATTGCCGATGCCGGTCTGGTCGGTCTGCCCAATGCGGGCAAGTCCACCTTTCTGGCCACGGTCACGCGCGCGCGCCCGAAGATCGCCAACTATCCCTTCACGACGCTGCACCCCAATCTGGGCGTTGCGACCATCGATGGACGTGAATTCATTCTGGCTGACATTCCTGGTCTGATCGAAGGCGCGCATGAAGGTGTCGGCATCGGCGACCGGTTCCTCGGCCATGTCGAGCGCACCCGCGTTCTGCTCCACCTCGTTTCCGCGCAGGAAGAAAACGTCGGCAAGGCCTACAAGACGGTCAAGAAAGAGCTTGATGCCTATGGCGGCGGGCTGACGGAAAAGCCCGAGATCGTGGCGCTTTCGCAGATCGACGTATTGGACGAGAAAGAGCTGAAAAAAAAGGCGAAGGAATTGGAAAAGGCCTGTGGCCGTCCTCCGCTTCTTCTGTCTGCCGCAGCTCATATAGGTATGCTGGAAGCCCTCCGCGAGCTTCGTGACATCATCGTATCCGACAGCCGTGGCGGCGACACTGCCATGCCGGATCGCTCCATGCCAGTGGAAGACGAGATCGAGGATGGAGACGACCGCCTATGACAGCGGCGCGAAAACCTCTCGGCAAACATCACCGCATCGTCATCAAGATCGGTTCTGCCCTGCTGGTTGACCGCACAAGCGGCCTCAAGACCGATTGGCTGGATGCGATCTGCGAAGATATCGCGGCGCTGAAAAAGAATGGCGCGGACGTGCAAGTCGTATCATCAGGGGCGATTGCGCTGGGTCGCACCGTTCTGGGCCTGCCTTCCGGCGCCTTGAAGCTGGAAGAAAGCCAGGCAGCCGCGGCGGTTGGCCAGATCGCGCTCGCACGCGCATGGTCGGAAAGCCTCTCGAAGCACGATTTCGTCGCCGGACAAATTCTGCTGACGCTGTCCGACACGGAAGAGCGTCGCCGTTATCTCAACGCGCGCGCGACCATCAACCAGTTGCTGAAGATAGGCGCTATTCCGATCATCAACGAAAACGACACGGTTGCGACAACGGAAATCCGTTATGGCGACAATGACCGTCTCGCAGCACGCGTGGCCACCATGACGGGCGCAGACCTTCTGATACTGCTGTCTGATATCGATGGGCTTTACACCGCTCCGCCGCATCTCGATCCCGACGCGCAGTTTCTGGAAACCATTGCGGAGATTACCCCTGAGATCGAGGCCATGGCCGGTGGTGCAGCGTCGGAACTGTCGCGTGGCGGCATGCGCACCAAGATCGATGCGGGCAAGATTTCGACAGCAGCCGGTTGCGGCATGATCATCGCATCGGGCAAAACACTCAAGCCGCTGACGGCCATTGAACATGGCGCGCGCTCCTCGTGGTTTGCGCCGTCAGGCACGCCCGTCACCGCCCGCAAGACCTGGATTGCCGGGCAGCTTCAGCCTGCCGGTGAGTTGCATGTGGATGCAGGTGCCGAAAAGGCGCTTCACGCCGGGAAAAGCCTCTTACCCGCCGGTGTGACGCTGGTGAAAGGCAATTTCGGACGCGGTGATGCGGTTGCCATCATGGGCGCACAGGCGCGCGAAATTGCCCGTGGGCTTGCCGGTTACGACGCCGAAGAGGCAAGGCAGATCAACGGACACAAGTCGAACGAGATCGAGGCGATCCTCGGTTATGTCGGTCGCGCCGCGATGATCCATCGCGACGATCTCGTCATGACGGGCGTGTCCGTCAAAGTAAACAATACGAAGAAGGATGAGGTCGATGCCTGAACAGGCCGTGAAGCAGAGCCATGATTTGGAAACGCTGATGATGTCCATCGGCGCTCAGGCAAAGGCTGCTTCGCGACCGTTATCCATCGCTTCTGCCGACCAGAAGAACCGCGCCCTGCTGGCCATGGCCTCTGCCATCGAAGCGTCACGCGACCGTATTATGAATGCCAACGCCAAGGACGTGGCGGCAGCGACGGAAGCGGGTGTTGCGGCATCTTTCATCGATCGCCTTAAACTGGACGAGACGCGCATTGCAGGCATTGCAGAGGGCATCCGCTCCATCGCGGCGCTCGCCGATCCCGTGGGCGAAGTAATCGCCGCCTGGGATCGTCCCAATGGCCTGAAGATCGAACGTGTTCGCACCCCGCTTGGCGTCATCGGCGTGATCTATGAAAGCCGTCCGAACGTGACAGCGGATGCAGGTGCTTTGTGCCTCAAGGCAGGCAACGCCGTGATCCTGCGTGGCGGCTCCGATTCGCAATACTCATCGCGCGCTATCCATGCCTGCCTCGTGGAAGGTCTGAAGATTGCTGGACTTCCAGAGCATGCGATTCAACTCGTGCCGGTGACGGATCGCGCGGCAGTCGGCAGTCTTCTGGGCGGTCTGGGCGGCACGGTGGATGTGATCGTTCCACGCGGCGGCAAAAGCCTCGTCGCTCGCGTGCAGTCCGAAGCCCGCGTTCCCGTATTTGCGCATCTGGAAGGCATCTGCCACGTCTATGTCGATCAATCTGCTGATCTCGACATGGCCAAGCGCATCGTGCTGAACGCCAAGATGCGCCGCACCGGCGTTTGCGGTTCGGCAGAAACACTGCTGGTCGATACCGCTGCCGTATCGACGCATCTGGAACCATTGGTCAGCATTTTGCTCGATGCCGGATGCGAAGTGCGTGGCTCCGAGATCGTGCAGCAAGCCGTCGAAGGCGTGAAAGCGGCAACTGAAGAAGACTGGCGCACGGAATATCTAGACGCCATTATTTCGGTCAACGTCGTGGACGGCATTTCCGGCGCCATCGCACATATCGGTGCATACTCTTCCAACCATACGGAAGCTGTGATTGCCGAAGATGCCGAAGTCGTTGCGCGCTTCTTCAACGAGATCGACTCGGCAATTCTTCTGCACAATGCCTCGACACAGTTTGCCGATGGCGGCGAATTCGGCATGGGCGCAGAAATCGGTATCGCAACCGGCAAGATGCATGCGCGCGGCCCGGTGGGTGTCGAGCAGCTCACGTCCTTCAAGTACCGTGTGCATGGCACCGGCCAGACGCGAGCCTAATCATTGGAAGACAATGCCGGTCTGGACAAGCGCTATCTGACCATGCCGCACACGGAGCGCGGCATGGTGATCGGCCTGTTCGGCGGGTCGTTCAACCCGCCACATGCGGGCCACGCACTTGTTGCCGAAATCGCCCTACGGCGGCTTGGGCTCGACCAGCTCTGGTGGATGGTCACGCCCGGTAATCCATTGAAGAACAAGGCCGATCTCGCGCCGCTAAAGAACCGTATCGAAGCCTGTGAAACGCTGATCAGCGATCCGCGCGTCAAGGTCACGGGGTTCGAGCAATCTCTCGGCGTCAGCTATACCGCTCATACGCTGGCCAAGATCAAGGCGCGAAACCCGCATGTCCGCTTCATTTGGATCATGGGGGCAGACAATCTGCGCACATTCCATCGCTGGCAGAAGTGGCGCAAGATCGCTGAAACATTCCCCATCGCCGTGATCGACAGGCCCGGCGCCACCTTGGCCTACCTCTCATCCACCATGGCGCAGGCGTTCAGCCACGCCCGGATCGATGAAGACGACGCGGGCGTTTTATGGACGAAGACCGCGCCCGCCTGGGTTTTCATCCACGGCCCTCGCTCCACGTTGAGTTCCACGGCCCTGCGCAACGACAAAGTATGCAGCCTACAGTCCGATGCCACATCTTGAAAAGTTAAGACTTTGATGCCAACTTTAGTCTGTGGCGTAAAGAATCGCTGCACAGTATCTGGTTTGTCATTTTCGGAAGGGAAAAACACTGACAACAGTACACACCAAGGGAAGAGCTTTCAGCGTTCTCCCAAAAGGCCAGGAGAGTGGCGATTATGCCGCCCGCCGCGCCCTTGACACCGTTCTCGCCAGCGTCGAGGACTCCAAGGCAGAAGACATCGTTTCATTGAACATTGCCGGTAAGTCGGCGCTTGCAGATTACATGGTCGTAGTCTCCGGGCGGTCGAACAGGCATGTTTCCGCGATCTGCGAACACCTGATCTCCGACATGAAAGATGATGGTTTCGGCCATTCCCGTGTCGAAGGCCTTGAGGCCGGAGACTGGGTCGTGATCGACGCCGGCGATGTCATCATTCACGTGTTCCGTCCCGAGGTCAGAGCCTTCTACAACATCGAGAAGATGTGGGCTGCGCCTGATATCGAGGAAGAAACGCTTCACTGATACAGCTTCCAGGGCCGACACCATCTGTCGGCCACATGGAAATCTGTTACCTGTCCTGATAGAAGCGCGCCTGACAAGGTTAGCGATAGGGATGGATGTGTGAATGCGGATTTCAATCTTTGCTGTGGGACGACTCAAATCCGGCCCTGAGAAAGACCTTGCATCGCGTTATCTCGACCGTTTTGCAAAAACCGGCCCGGCCATCGGGCTGGAATTCTCACGTGTGATCGAAGTGGCCGAAAGCAGGGCCTCGAACGCAGAAACACGCAAACGCGAAGAAGCGGCGATGCTGGAAAAGCATTTGGCCGACGGTGCCGCTCTTATTCTGCTGGATGAGCGGGGCAAGGCATTGGACAGCCCAGGCTTTGCAGACCTTTTCGGAACGATGCGCGACAGCGGCAAGCGCGACCTCGTGATAGCCATAGGCGGAGCCGACGGGCTCGACCCATCCCTTTACGACAAGGCATCGGCGGTGCTGTGCCTTGGCAAACTCACTTGGCCGCATCAACTCGTGCGCATACTGATTGCCGAACAGATGTACCGTGCTGTCACGATTTTGTCGGGCCATCCGTATCATCGGGTATGACGGCCATCATCTCGACATGCTGAAAGTCCCTATTGGCGCAAATCGGCGAAGCAGCGTATGGTCGCCAATCCCGTCGATTGCGAAGACCCGGTTGCGATGATCCAGACATGCAGAAAATACAAATGGGCAGCTCTTTCGAGCCTGATCCTCACTGCATGCACGGTTGCTTTTCAGCCGTCCGTCACCTTGGCGCGCGACCCGGATGATCTCAGCGCTCCATCGGCCACACAGGAAAACCTGGCGCCAGACGAACTGGACGCGCTTGAAAAGCGCCGCGACCAGAACCGGCAGGATTTGCAGGAGCTGGTCGACAGCATCGGCCTTTCCGAGGACAAGACCCGCCAGTTGCAGGAAAGCATCGCCGCCCTTAATCAGGACACCGTCCGCATCAAGGATGAATTGATCGCGTCCGCGCAGCGTCGAAAAGACCTCGAAGACAAGATCAATGATGGCGAGGACCGTCTGGCCAAGCTGAACATCCGCGAGGATGGCGTGAAAGCATCCTTACGCGAACGGCGCGGCGTGCTGGCTGAAGTGCTGGCCGCGTTGCAACGCATGGGCCGCAACCCTCCCCCCGCTTTGCTCGTCTCGCCGGAAGATGCGTTGGCATCCGTGCGCAGCGCCATTCTTCTCGGCGCCGTCGTTCCGGGCATCCGGTCGGAGACCGAGAAGCTCGTCTCCGCTCTCAAAGAGTTGACCGACCTGCGACAGGCCATCGCCGGTGAGAAAGAACAGTTGACCACCACCATGACCGCGAGCCTTGAAGAGGAAAAAAGGCTCGATCTTTTGCGTCTGGAAAACGAGAAGCGCAACACCCAGACCGCAAGCGAACTGGAAGCAGAACGCAAGCGTTCTGAAGAACTTGCGAGCAAGGCGACCAGTCTGGAAGGGCTGGTGTCATCGCTTGAAAACGAGATATCCTCGGTGCGCGAAGCCAAGGAAAAGGAGCGTCTGGAACAGGAAAGACTAGCCGCCTTATCCCAGTCTGAACGCGATAAAGTGCAAGCCCAGACCGACGCCGGAATGCCCGATAAAAACCGCATTGCGCCCGCATATCCGTTTTCGACTCTGAAGGGTAAATTGGCTTTGCCGGTTTCTGGAGATGTGCTTCGACGGTTCGGCGATGCCGACGGTACGGGACACTTTTCAAAGGGAATGGTGGTGGCGACAGGCCCTGAAGCTCTGGTAACGGCGCCCGCGGACGGCTTCGTGGTTTTTGCCGGAGAGTTTCGCAGTTACGGCCGCATGATTATTCTCAATGCCGGTGACGGCTACCATTTGGTTCTGACGGGCATGGACAATGTGAGGACGAGGCAGGGCATGTTTGTGTTCTCTGGCGAACCCATCGCATCCATGGGCGCAAAAAGAGTGGCAAGTGCTGCTGCATTGGCGCTGGAAACTGACAGGCCGACGCTTTACATTGAATTCAGGAAAGACGGCGTACCGGTTGATTCTCAGCCATGGTGGACCGCAAAAAATACCGGAAGGGCGCGTAATGATTCGTAAGGCTTCACTTCTCCTCATCGGTGGACTTATGGGTGCCACAGCGATGAGCGTCATCTATTCGGCAAGCATGCCGGCACAGGCTGCCGGTCCTTCGACTTACAAGGAACTGTCGATTTTCGGTGACGTATTCGAGCGCGTTCGCGCCCAGTATGTGACGCCCCCGGACGATAAGAAGCTTGTCGAAAACGCCATCAATGGCATGTTGAGCTCGCTCGATCCGCATTCCAGCTTTTTGAACGCGCAGGACGCCAATGACATGCGCACCCAGACGAAGGGTGAATTCGGTGGTCTCGGCATCGAAGTCACCATGGAAAACGAGCTAGTCAAGGTCATCTCGCCAATGGATGACACGCCTGCTGCGAAAGCGGGCATTCTCGCTGGTGACTTCATTTCCGAAATCGACGGCCAGCCAGTCCGCGGGCTGAAGCTCGAAGAAGCCGTCGAAAAGATGCGCGGCGCGGTCAAGACACCGATCAAGCTGACGATCATTCGTCAGGGTGCCGACAAGCCGCTCGACATCAGCGTGATGCGCGAAATCATCGCTGTGCGCGCCGTCAAGTCGCGTGTCGAAGGCGGCGACGTCGGTTATCTGCGCGTCATTTCCTTTACGGAAAAGACCTATGACGATCTCGAAAAGGCGATCAAGAAGATCAAGGAAGACGTACCCGCCGACAAGCTCAAGGGCTACGTCCTCGATCTGCGTCTCAACCCGGGTGGTCTGCTCGATCAGGCGATCAACGTCTCCGACGCCTTCCTGGAACGTGGCGAGGTTGTCTCGACCCGCGGTCGTAACCCGGAAGAAACCCGCCGCTTCAACGCGACGGCTGGTGATCTGACCGATGGCAAGCCGGTGATCGTTCTCGTCAATGGTGGTTCGGCCTCTGCGTCCGAAATCGTGGCGGGTGCGCTCCAGGATCTTCGTCGTGCGACGGTTCTCGGAACGCGGTCCTTCGGCAAGGGCTCCGTGCAGACGATCATCCCGCTCGGTGATACCGGTGCGCTGCGTCTGACGACGGCGCTCTATTACACGCCATCGGGCAAGTCCATTCAGGGCACAGGCATTACGCCTGACATCAAGGTCGATCAGCCTCTGCCGGAAGAGCTTCAGGGCCGTGTTCGCGCCGAGGGCGAATCGAGCCTGCGCGGCCATATTCAGGGCCAGAGCGAAACGGACGAAGGTTCAGGTTCTGCAGCCTATGTGCCGCCGGAAGCCAAGGATGATATCCAGCTCAACTACGCGCTGGACCTCTTCCACGGCATGAAGACCGACCCTTCCTTCCCGCCGAACCCAGACAAGGCCGTGGTCAACAAGCAGTAAGGACAGGAGGCATGGAGAACGCTCCATGCCGTTCGCCCCGCGATAACGTCAGCCACGGATAGTTCATTGCCTTCAGACCTGCGCAAACCGCTTATGGGTCGACAGAGAAAGAAAAGCGCCGGATCGTTCTGGCGCTTTTCTGCGCTCAGTGCTTTAGTCGTGATCGCAATTGGTGGAATTGGCGCTTTGTCGGTCTATAGCGCGCTATCTCCCGGCAATCTCCAGAAAGCTTCGACCGCACCCGATGTCGCGCTGGACGGCGGTAAGACCGATACATCTGCCCAAGCCCAGCCCGACAAAGGCTCGGTGGACCCGCTTGCACCTCAAAGCGGGCAGTCTGGAGCGAATGTTCAAAGACAGACGATGCCTGACGGCAACGTGGTTTCGACGTTTTCACCACGGCAGCGTGAGGGCGACGGACCCGTTCTGATGACCGGACAGACCTATGGGCAAGACCCCAGACTTGCTGCGCAGCCCAACGAAGATTTATTGGAAGACACGGCTTTCGGCAGGCTGCCTAAGGTGAGCGCAGACGGTCTGCGTCCCATGGAGCAGTATGCAAGACCATGGTCCGGGGCCAGAGGAACGCGCATCGCTATCATCGTGGGTGGATTGGGTCTCAGCCAGACGGGAACCCAGAAGGCGATCCGCGATCTGCCGCCTGAAGTAACCCTCGGCTTTGCTGCGAGCGGAAACAGCCTGCAACGCTGGATGCAGGAAGGCCGCCGCGAAGGTCATGAAATTCTGCTTCAGGTGCCGTTTGAGCCCTTCGGCTATCCCGGCACCAATCCGGGACCCGATACGTTGCTCGTCGCCGGGCCAGCCAAGCTCAATCTGGAACGTCTGCACCGCGCCATGGGTAAGATCACCAATTACACCGGCATCATGAATTATCTCGGCGGGCGGTTCATGGCAGATGAAAAGGCTCTGGAACCTGTTATCAAAGACATCGGCCAACGGGGTCTCCTGTTCATTGACGATGGTTCTTCCGCGCAGTCGAAAAGCGGACCCGTGACCAAGGCGCTCTCCACTGCCGCTGGATTTGCCGACCTGCAACTTGACGACCAGGTCAACGAAAATGCCATCCTGCGCAAGCTCGATGATCTGGAGCGAATCGCTCGACGCAACGGCACCGCCATTGGCGTTGCCTCCGCCTTTGACGAAAGCATTGGTGCCATTTCGAAATGGTCAGTCGAGGCCGCAGCCCGAGGCATCGAAATCGTCGGCGTTTCCGCGCTTGTCTCAGAGAAGACCGAACAGTAAGTCTCTGACACTCTCAATCTCAGAAAAGGCCGATACGATGATCAAAGCAGACGATCTTCCCTACCGTCCCTGTGCCGGTATCATGGTGCTCAACGCGCAAGGTTTGGTCTGGGCCGGACGGCGTATTTCCCAAGGCAATTCAGAGTTCGATGGTTCTCCGCAACTGTGGCAGATGCCACAGGGTGGCATTGATGAAGGCGAGAAGCCTCTGCTCGCTGCCATCAGAGAACTCTATGAGGAAACGGGTATGAAGACCGTCTCGCTCCTCGCAGAAGCACGTGACTGGATTCATTACGACCTGCCACCGCAGCTGATCGGTGTTGGCCTTCGAGGAAAGTATCGCGGACAGGCACAGCGCTGGTTTGCGTTCCGCTTCGAGGGCGATGAAAGCGAAATTCAGATAAACCCACCACCGACAGGCCATGAGCCTGAATTCGATGCCTGGGCGTGGAAACCAATGGAAAGCCTGCCCGACCTGATCGTCCCCTTCAAACGCGGGGTCTATGAGCAGGTGGTGGCCGAGTTCAGACATCTCGCAGACTGATGATACAAAAAAGGCGGCTCGAATGCCGCCTTTTTCATTTTAACGATGACAGTCTTATTCGGATTCTGCAGCGTCGGCAGAGTCAGCGTTGAGCTGACCATACTTGCTCTCACCAATCTTGTTCAGGAGGTCGAGCTGTGTCTCGAGGAAGTCGATATGGCCTTCTTCATCGATGAGCAGCGTTTCGAAAAGCTTCATCGAAACATAATCACCCGCATCGTGACAGATATCGCGTGACTTCTTGTAGGCCGTGCGGGCGTCGTATTCGCCAGCGAGATCGGCTTCCAGCACTTCCTTCACATTCTGACCGATGCGCAGTGGCGCGACGGTCTGAAGGTTGGGATGGCCTTCGAGGAATATGATACGATCGATGATCTTGTCGGCGTGCTGCATCTCTTCGATGGATTCGGCACGCTCTTTCTTGGCGAGCTTTGTGTAGCCCCAATCGTTCAGCAGCCGGTAGTGCAGCCAGTACTGGTTGACTGCGCCGAGCTCGAGGAACAAAGCCTCGTTAAGCTGCTCGATGACTCTTGTGTCGCCTTTCAATGTCCGCTCTCCTGTTGTCTTCATGCAATTGTCTCAGGCGGGACATAAAATCAAAAACATCGGCTTCCGTCGAGTGGCGACGTGCATGATATTCTTCTGTGGTCTTGATAATTAGATCGACGACAGTGGGAAAGCAGCCGCAGCAACGGCCACGCTTGGCCATAGCGTGATACACTTTGGCGGGCACGATCAACTGCCAACAGTCCTCATCGAGCATCTCGTTGATGACGTCATGAATATCGTTATCGGTGATGTAATTGCAGCTGCAAACGAGCATGGATCATTGCCTGTGTGACGCAACACTTTGTTTTCACTCTTAAACCAAAACAGGACACTGAGTGTCAAGTAAAACCTCTAATATTAAGAAATACGATATATTAGACTCGTTCTAAACTTTACAAAAACCCTCTTATTTTCATTTATTTAGCTGTCATTGATCTGCAAAAAATCACGATCAAATTTATATGAGCTGATGCATACCAAGCCTTCGCGATCACGGAAAGTTTACTGGATCAAGCCTGTCGGCTGGCTACCTCATGCAAAATACTGCCCGCCATTGGCGGTGAGCGTCGACCCCGTAATGAAGCCCGCTTCGTCTGAAGCGAGAAACAGCACGCAGCGGGCAATCTCTTCCGGCTCACCCAACCGCCCAACCGGTATCTGCGGCAGAATGCGATCGTTCAGCACGTTCTCAGGGATGGCGCGCACCATTTCTGTTCCGATATAGCCGGGGCAGATCGCGTTGACGGTGATGTTGCGCGCTGCGCCTTCCTGCGCCAGAGCCTTCGTCAGGCCAATGTCTCCAGCCTTTGCCGCAGAGTAATTCGCCTGTCCCGCCTGCCCTTTTTGGCCGTTGATGGAGGATATGTTGACGATACGTCCAAAGCCACGCTCACGCATTCCGGGCCAGACAGGATGCGTCATATTGAATGCGCCGGTCAGGTTCGTGTCGATCACATCCCGCCACTGCTGCGGCGTGATCTTATGGAACATGGCATCGCGGGTTATACCGGCATTGTTCACCAGAACCTCCACAGGGCCAATATCGCTCTCGACCTTGGCAATGCCCGCCACGCAGGCATCGTAATCTCTAATATCCCAGCAATAGGCCGGAATGCCGGTATCGCGACGAAACTGCTCGGCGCGATCTTCAGTGAAAGCGTAGTTGACGGCAACCCTGTAGCCAGCGGCATGAAGTGCCTTCGCTATGGCTGCGCCAATGCCGCTGGTTCCGCCCGTTATCAATGCAACCCGGCTCATATTAAGGCCTCCTGTCATTCACTGTGTCAGCCTTTAGCGCATGTCGCCTCAAAACCTGTTGCTGTCTTGCGATAACGGCGTGCGTCACATTGGAGGCCATCATGGCATTTCGATGATCGGGGGCGCTCACATGCCCTCGATACACATCGCAACACCCATGCCGCCGCCGATGCAAAGGGTAACCAGCCCCTTCTTGGCACTGCGTCGCTTCATCTCGAACAGCAAGGTGTTGAGAACGCGCGCGCCGGATGCGCCGATGGGGTGACCGATGGCGATGGCCCCGCCATTGACGTTGACGATTTCGGGGTCAAGACCCAGATCACGCACGACGGCGCAGGACTGCGCCGCAAAAGCCTCGTTTGCCTCAATCAGATCAAGATCGGAAACAGACCAGCCAGCCTTGGCAAGCGCCTTGCGAGACGCAGGTATTGGACCCGTCCCCATGATTTGTGGGTCAACCCCGGCGGTGGCCCACGAGGCGATGCGACCCAAAGGCTGAAGACCACGCTTTTGCGCTTCGGCTTCGCTCATCAGAAGAACGGCGGCGGCGCCATCGTTGAGGCCTGATGCATTGCCAGCCGTAACCGTGCCTTCCTTGTCGAAAGCAGGCCGCAGTTTCGTCAGCGTATCGAGTGATGCACCCGCACGAATATATTCGTCTGCATCAATGGTAACGTCGCTTTTCCGACCCTTGATGATGAAGGGTACGATCTCGTCTGCAAACCGCCCGGCGGTCTGCGCCGCCTCCGCACGGTTCTGGGAGGTGACGGCGAACTGGTCCTGATCGTCTCTTGAAAGCTGCCACTGCCGGGCGATGTTTTCAGCCGTTATCCCCATGTGGTAGCCGTAGAAGGCATCGGTCAGGCCATCTTTCAGCATGGTATCGACCATTTTGAAATCGCCCATTTTGACGCCGCCGCGCAAATGCGCGCAGTGCGGCGCCATCGACATGGATTCCTGACCACCTGCTACAATGATCGACGCGTCACCGGTGGCGATCTGCTGCATACCAAGAGCAACCGCACGCAGACCGGAACCGCAGAGCTGGTTGATGCCGAATGCCGTCGCCTCCTGTGGCACGCCTGCCTTCATCGCCGCCTGACGGGCCGGGTTCTGGCCCTCGCCCGCCGCCAGCACCTGACCCAGAATGACCTCATCGACCTCGTTGGGTCCAACGCCTGCTCTTTCCAGCACCGACTGGATGACCGCGGCACCAAGCTCATGCGCAGGCGTGATGGCAAAGCTGCCGTTGAACGAGCCAACTGCCGTGCGTGCTGCACTGACAATGACGATTGAAGTCGAGGTCATAACTGTATCTCCCATTTTGCGCCGCGAGATTGGCAAAGCTTTGCACGCAAGTCAAACCGCCATGAATGTCCCTGTCGACCATACTTTCAGGGACCGTAGAACACGAATGCTGCGCAAAAAAAGTGACTGCTGCATCGCACAAACCGTTTGTCAGAACGGTTGATTTCAGCATAGTCTTAAAGATGGGAAGAGCAAAAACACCTGATAAAAAGAATATACCGGCATCGCGAGGAGGCGAGCATGGCAAAACACACTGGCGAGACCATCATCAAGAAATATGCCAACCGCCGACTCTATAACACCGGCACGAGCACCTATGTGACGCTGGAAGACCTGGCGAAGATGGTCAAACGCGGCGAAGAGTTCAAGGTTCAGGACGCCAAGACATCTGAGGACATCACCCATGCGGTGCTGACGCAGATCATCGTCGAGCAGGAAGGCAAGACCGGAAACACCCTGCTACCGACGGCTTTCCTGCGACAACTCATTTCCTATTACGGCGACCAGATGCAGATGGTCGTGCCGACCTTTCTCGAACATTCGATGAAGACATTTTCCGAGCAGCAAAGCCAGATGCAGGACCAGATGGCGAAAGCTTTCGGTGACACATCGGCGTCGAAAAACTTTGCGACACCCTTTGGCTTCATGGAAGAACAGGTCAAGCGCAACACGGAGCTCTTCCGACAGGCCATGCAGGTCTTCACGCCATTCCCGGTGCCGCCTGTGCCCAAGGAAACCAAGAAGCCTGATGCGTCCGAAATCGATGAACTGAAGTCCCAGTTGCGCACGCTCCAGACCAAGCTCGATCAACTCTGACGCGCCTCGGCCCTCTCTGGCACGCGAAGCAGAAGAAGAAAACCAGCGCCGAGAAAAATGGTGAGCATAGCCATGCCCAGATGGGCCGAGCCGGTGGCGTAGGTCACGATGGAGAAGGATAGCGTTGCCATGAAACTGGTTGCCCGACCGGAAAGCGCGTAGATTCCGAAGTAACGGCCCGCTTCCGCTATCGTCACGTTGCGGGCGAGATAAGAGCGCGACGATGCCTGCACGGGCCCGAAGGCAATGCCGATCAGCATGCCGTAGACCAGATAGGCTTTCTCCGCTCCGCTGGAAAACAGTCCTTCATGAGCGCCGACGGGAAGCGCCAGCAGCCCGAACAATGTGGAATCGGTCTGGGTGGAGACGATGCCGAGGGTCGCTGCCAGGAGCAGCGTCAGAGCGATCAGCACCGTGTTTCGCGAGCCGAGCCGCTGGTCCACACGGCCAGCGGCAAGGCAACTGCCGATAGCGACGATGTTGAGGATGATGCCATATATGCCGATTTCCATCGTGCCCCATCCAAACAGGCCAGCGGCAAAAGCACCACCAAGGATCAAAACGCCGTTGACGCCGTCTTGATACAGCATTCGGGCGATGAGAAACCGCATGATGGTTGGCCGTCCCTTGAGCTCCCTAACGGTCGCCTTCAGTTCCGTGAGGCCGGAATGAACGGCTTTTGCCAGAGGCAAACCCTTCTTCACATCTGGCGTGAAGAAAAACATGGGCAGGATAAAAACCAGATACCAGAGCGCAGAAATCGGGCCGGTGATGCGCGCATCTTCTCCTGCTGCGGGATCGAGCCCGAAGAGAGGCGGAATTCCAAGAATGGTCACGCCCGTGCCTGGAGACGCCGCCAGAAACAGCACGACAAAAATCAGCACCACCATACCGCCGAGATAACCAAGTCCCCAGGCCGTATTGGAAATGCGCCCGACATTTTGCGGTGTCGTCAGCCTCGGCATCATGGAATCGTTGAAAACGATCGAAAACTCCGCCGCAATCGACGCCAGTATCATGAACGTAACAGGCCAGATGATCGCAGAGCCGGGTGCGGCAAACCACAGCATCGACAGGCTGGCGATCTTGAAGGTCGCGAAGAATGCGATCCACGGCTTTCTCGAGCCGGACTGGTCGGCAATGGAACCGAGTATGGGAGAGAAAATGGCTATGACCACAGACGATATGGTCGCCATATTGCTCCAGGTCGTCTGCGCGGAAATTGGATCAGCCGTCAGCCGGGCAACGAAATAGGGCCCAAAAATGAAGGTAGTCACGACAGTGAAAAAGGGTTGGGCCGCCCAGTCGAAGAGCATCCAGCCCCAGATACCGCGTTTCGTCACGGTCTCTTCGGTCGCAGGGGAAGATGAGGCCATGCGTCACCCTTTCGGCCGCTTTGGTATTCGTAAAACTGCCCGGCATTTTCGCCGGGCAGCCAACGTCTGATATCAGACGTTTCGCGCCTGGACTATATCCGAAAGCAGACCGGCGGCAACAGTCAGACGTGCAAGGTTCGTGTCACCGCTGTCGCTCAAGGCCGCAAGCTCGGAGACGATGCGATTGACCCTGACACGGTCGGCTGCATACCAGGCCTGCACCGGGTTCTTCTCCTTGGCATGTTCCGTCAGCGCAGAGATGACGATGCGGCGACGTGATGCGGAAATCTGGTCCTGACTGCGCAGCAGAGCAAGACTTTCATAATGATCCGCCGGCGTGACGCGCTGACCGGCATCAAGAAGCCGTGCAACACGGAAGGTAACCGAAACAGCTCCATAGCTATCCGCCGCACGGGCAAGGGTCGTATTGGCCTGTTCGGCAATCAGCATGATCTCCGGCACGTAGACGAGAAGGGAAAGCGTTTCCAATTCCCGCACCAGTTCCGGTGCAACGCCATCAATCTGCGTAAAGCCAACCTCTTCCTTGTACTTGGCGGCACCGGGCGAGAGCGACTTTATCGCCGTCTTCAACTTGCCGATCTCATCTGTCATGGAGCCCGAAACGGTATTTGCCGTCTGCAAATAAAGCCGCGTCGCGTCCGTGTAGATGCGCGCAACCATGGCATAGAGCCCGTTCTGCACATCGCCGGATATCAGGCCGTCGAGCTGGTCGATCTCGCTCCAAAGCCGTTTGAGACCAAAACCATCCTCAACGATCATTGCCGCTTTGACGACGGCCGGGGCCAGCATGCCGCTGGCATCCACAAGCTTCTGTACGAAGCCCGGACCACCCCTGTTGACGACCTGGTTGGCCAGCGATGTCGCGACGATTTCCCGGTGCAGGCGATGGCTGGTGATGTCAGCCGCATAGGTCTTTTGCATCTTGCTCGGGAAATAATCCGTCAGCAGATGTTGCAGATAGGGCTCGTCCGGCAGCGAGCTCGCCACCAGCGTATCGAACAGCGTCAGCTTGGCATATGACAGGAGAACGCCGATCTCGGGCCGGGTCAGAGGCTTTGCCGCCGCGTAGCGTTCGGCAAACTCTGCATCATTTGGCAGCGTTTCCACCTTGCGGTTCAACTGACCGACCGCCTCTAAGGCGCTCATTAAGCGACCAAGCTCCTCGCGGTTTTCCGTTCCCCGGCGCTCCGTCAGCGATATCGCCAGCGACTGAAGGTAGTTGTTGCGCAGCACGAGCTGTGCGACCTCCGTCGTCATCGAGGACAGCAACTGGTTGCGCTTGGCCAGGGTCAGACGACCATCATTGACGGGCGATGCAAGGGCGATCTTGATATTGACCTCAACGTCAGAGGAATTCACGCCCGCCGAGTTGTCGATAGCGTCCGAATTGCATCGGCCACCGGCAAGCGCATAGGCAATGCGTGCCTTTTGCGTAATGCCCAGATTGGCCCCTTCACCAATGACCTTGGCGCGCACCTCGGTCGCATTGACACGGATCGGGTCGTTGGCGCGATCACCCACCTCGGCATTGGTTTCCACCGCAGCCTTGACGTAGGTGCCGATGCCGCCAAACCAGAGCAGGTCGACTGGTGCTTTGAGGATTGCCGTCATGATCTCGAACGGTGTTGCCACCAGCTTGTCAAGACCGATGGCACCAGCCGCTTCCTGCGTGAGCGTCACGGATTTTTCCGACCGGGAAATAATCATTGCGCCTTGAGACAGGGTCGAACGATCGTAATCCTGCCAGCTGGACCGGGGCAGATCGAACAGGCGCTTGCGCTCCGCAAAGGATTTGGCGGTGTCGGGTGTCGGATCGATGACGATATCGCGGTGGTCGAAGGCTGCAATCAGCTCGATTTTTTCAGACAGCAACATGCCATTGCCGAAAACGTCGCCAGACATGTCACCGACACCGACGACCTTGAACGGCGTCGTCTGGATATCGGTGTCCATCTCGCGGAAGTGCCGCTTCACGGTTTCCCAGGCACCACGCGCAGTAATGCCCATCTTCTTGTGGTCATAACCGGCAGATCCGCCGGATGCGAAAGCATCATCCAGCCAGAACCCTGCCTCCCGCGCCAGACCGTTGGCTGTATCCGAAAATGTCGCCGTTCCCTTATCTGCTGCGACGACGAAATAGGGATCGTCCCCATCCAGTCTCAGCGTGTCGGCAGGCGGCACGATATCATCGCCGACGATGTTGTCAGTGATCGACAGCAGCGTGCGAATGTAGGTCTGGTAGGCGTCCTTACCGGCAGTGAATATTTCATCACGGCTACCGCCAACCGGCAAGGTCTTCGGGAAAAAGCCGCCCTTTGCACCGACCGGCACGATCACGGCATTTTTTACCTGCTGCGCCTTGACCAGTCCCAGCACTTCCGTGCGGTAGTCCTGACCGCGATCCGACCAGCGAAGTCCGCCACGGGCAACCTTGCCGAAGCGCAGATGAACGCCTTCGACCTCTGTGCCGTAAACGAAGATTTCCCGGAACGGGCGCGGGTCCGGTAGGCCGTCCAGCAGCTTCGGATCGAATTTGAACGCCAGCATCGCCTTCGGCGACCCATCTGCATTGCGCTGGAAATAATTGGTGCGCAAGGTGGAGTCGACAGCGTTGACATAGCGGCGAAGCGTGCGGTCCTCATCGAGATTTGGCACGCCGGATAGCGCCGCTTCGATTGCCTTGTGCACATCGGACAGTTTGCGCAGACGTGGCTTTTCGCCCAGCTTGGGGTCGAAGCCATGGGAAAAGAGTTCGAATATCTGCGCGGCGATGGCGGGATATTTGAACAGGGTTTCGGAAATATGCTCCTGAGAATAGACGATCCCCGTCTGGCGCAGATAGCGGGCGTAGGCACGCAAGACAGAAATTTCGCGCACATCGAGACCGGCTGCGAGGATCAGGCGATTGAAGTTGTCATTATCGACGCGGCCATCGAATGCGGCGAGAAACGCCTCTTCCAGCCGTGGTCCATAGATCGCCAGATCGAGCTTGACGCCCGGCTGGGCCTTCAACTCCATATCGTGCAGTACGATGGTGCGCGTCTCATCGCCAGAGACGACACCCACATCGAAGGTACGCTCGCTGATGACACTGAAACCAAGATTTTCGAGCAGCGGCACACGCCGGGAAAGCGGCAGATGGCCATCCCGATGGAAAATCTTCAGGGACAGCACGCCATCTGCTTGGTCTTCACGGCGATAGAATTCGATATGAACGGGCTCGCCGCCAGCGGTGGCCAGGATATCGGCCATGTCACCGATGGCTTCATCTGGGGTGAAGGCTTCCTGATACGCCTGATCGACATCCAGCACCGGCGCACCGGCTGGCGAAAGTGCCACGAAGTGATCGATCCAGCGCGCCGCGATATCACCGACAGCATCCTCGAGCTTGTCCTGAGCGATCCGCGGCGTCTTGTCGTTGGTGCGCCCGACGATGAAATGCACGCGCGCGACTGCCCCTTCCGGGAAGGCCGGATAATAGGCCGAGATGTGGCCATCATAGACATCAGCCAGATACTCGCCGATCTTCTCGCGGACGTAGGAATTATATTCCTCACGCGGCACGAAGATGATGACCGAGACAAAGCGGTCGAAACGGTCGATACGCGGCAGGACGCGGACGCGTGGACGGTCGCTCAGCTCCATGATCTGCTCGATAAAGCGGATCAGGAGATCCGTGTCGATCTGGAAGAGGTCGTCACGTGGATAGGATTGCAGCGTGTTGTGCAGAATGCGGCCGGAGTGGCTGTTGGGGTCAAAGCCGAAATGGTGCTCCACCTCTGCGACCTTGGCACGCAGAAGCGGGATCTGGCGGACGGAGTGGGTATAGGCCGTCGCCGTGAAAAGACCCACGATGCGCAACTCGCCAACGACATTGCCATCCTCGTCGAACCGCTTGATGCCGATATAGTCCATATAGGCACGACGGTGGACGATGGATTTGACATTGGCCTTGGTGACGATCAGGAAATCGGGGCCATCGAGGAAAGCGAGGATTTCGGGCGTCGTGGTGACCGCATCCTTGCCAAGCCGCAACACGCGAACATTCGGGTCGGTTAGCGTGCCCAAGCCACTGCCTTCGCCGCGCTCGACGCGGGCATTCTTGCCGGTGCCGGAATAGCTGTAGTCGCGCATGCCGAGGAATGTGAAGTTATCGTTCCGCAACCACTCCAGAAAGGCGACGGCTTCGTTCCGCTCCGGCTTGCGGCGACTGGAGCCACGGGCTTTCAGTTCTTCAAGCGCTTCATCGAGTTTTGCCAGCATCGGCTTCCAGTCGCTGTAGGCCGACTGAACCTGCGACAAAACGAAGCGTATTTTTTCTTCGAGAATGTCGGCAGCCTGCGCGGTCGCAGGTGCAATGTGAAGCTGGATGACACTGATATTATCTTCTGGCGCATCCATCTCTGGGTCAGCCAGACGATATCCCCCCGGCGCCGAGGCATCGGAAACCATGATCGGATGGACTGCCAAATACAGGTTACGATAGCTGCTGGTGACTTCGCCCATGACGGAATCATACAGGAAGGGCATGTTGAGACCGATCACGGTCAGAACAGAAACCTGAACATCACGCGGATTGACGCCTTCTACTTGCGAAATTCCAATATAAGGCTCGTTCTTTTTCCAGTGCGCCAGTTGCGCTGCTGTATGCGCCGCTGCGGCTGCCAGCATCTCTGGGGAATAATATTGAATATCATCTCCACTTGCCCGACCGAAGACAACGGTCGGGTCGATGAAGGGCTTGCCGGATGCTTCCGCCAGTTTTCTGGATTTTTGGAGTTGTTTGTCGCGTTTTGGATTGTTCCGGTAGCCCATTTTACCTTTTTCCTCCCGAAGAGTGAGGGTTTATGAAAGAAAATCAAAAAATCCTGTCATTTCCATCAAATTCGAATCGGATATTGGCGCGGAATTATGAATAGTTTAAGTGGGCAGCAATGCTTTAAACGACATCTGCAAATTTTATTCGATTGAAAGAGTGGCTCACGGGCCGCGACTGCATTTCAAAAGTATCAATTGAGCATTTTCTGTTAATGTCCGGGCGACCCTATTGTGACGCCATAGTCACGGTTGAAGCAAATTATTGATTTCCACGTATTTTTGTGGTAGACCTATGAAACTGATCCACAGCGTGGCATTTGCGTGCCCAAAAACACCACGAAAGCAACTCATCACTTGCACGCGGTTTCCGTGACATATCGAACGTTTGTGTTGTCAACCTGCCGGTTGCAAGGTGATTTATTTTTGAGCGCACGTCTGTACCAGTACGAAGTCACCTGACGGTTTCCCCCGTCTCATCCGGGCCTGACCGACCCGACCCCCGGAAACACCGGGTGTATGTAACAGGGAGTTTTTAGAACGAATGACAATCCAGCAGAAAAAATCTCCAGCGCGTCACGGTTTCAAGACCGGCGAAGCGATCGTTTATCCCGCTCATGGTGTCGGTACTATCTCGACGATTGAAGAACAAGAAGTCGCGGGCATGAAGCTCGAACTTTTCGTCATCGATTTCGAAAAAGACAAGATGCGCCTGAAAGTTCCGGTGGCAAAGGCTGTCAGCATTGGCATGCGCAAGCTTTCCGAAGGGGATTTCGTCGAGCGCGCACTGAAGGTTGTTCAGGGCAAGGCTCGCGTCAAGCGTACCATGTGGTCGCGCCGCGCGCAGGAATATGATGCCAAGATCAATTCCGGCGATCTGATTGCCATCGCTGAAGTCGTTCGCGATCTCTATCGCGCCGAAAATCAGCCTGAGCAGTCTTACTCCGAGCGTCAGCTTTATGAAGCTGCTCTTGATCGTATGGCCCGTGAAATCGCGGCTGTGAACAAGATGTCTGAAACCGAGGCCGTTCGTCTCGTTGAAGTGAACCTCAACAAGGGTCCGAAGCGCGGCAAGACCGTGGAAGAAGACGACGCACAGGAAGAAGAAGCCGCGTAAGCGATTTCTATCCGCTCCATCAACCCGGCCTTTGAATTATCTCTCGTGGCGACCTCGCGAGACATAATTCAAAGGCCGGGTTTTTTTATTCTGAAATGATTTTGACCCGCTCACCCGGCTGAATGACCGATGTCGCACTCATCGCGTTCAACACACGGAAAAGCTCGACCTTGCGGTCTGTGCCCATCACTCGCGCCGCCAGTGAAGCAACGGTGTCCCCCGGCTTGGTGTTGACGACACGCACCCGCAGCGGTTTGAGGGCGGTTATCTCAGCCGGTGTCATCTTGCGGAAGCTGGTGCGCAGGACATTGGCCACGCTGTCGAGCTGCGCACTGCCTTTCGGCACTGCCGTCAGGAACCGGAATATCTGCTGGCCGACGCGAATGACCGTGACATCGAAATCCCATTTGTCCGCAGTCGCACGGGCGGTCGCGGCAGGAAGTCCGTTGATCTCCGTCTCGCGCACCGTTTCCGGCACCAGTCCGGCAACCCAGCCACTCGTCAGATAATTGGCAAGGCTCGTCTGCTTGGGATCGGCGACACCATCGAAACGGATGGCCATTTCGCCTGGTCCTGTCGCGAGAACGGCCTCGACCTTGTTGTCGATCTGAAAGCCTTCAGGCACATCGAACCGGATACCCAGAGTGCCGTGCAGGAACGTATTGCCGCGCACATAGCCTTCCTGCGGACTATCCCCGTAAAGAAGACCGTCGATACCATTGAGGAACCAGTCGCGTCCCTTGTCACCAACCTGCCCTTCCTGACCGAAGGCGCGCGCATGGCGTTTTGCAAGCTCGATGCGCTGCGGCGTGTTCGGGTGGCTGGACAGGAAGTCGAGGCTTTGGTCGCTGTCGGGGTCCGCGGATGTAAAGCGCGCATAGGCTGCCATGGAATCGAGGAAGCGCGGTGACGCATAGGGGTCGTAACCCGCTTCGCCGAGCATGCGTACGCCGATGACATCGGCTTGCAGCTCCTGCTGACGCGAGAAGGCGGCGAGACGCAGCTTGCCACGGGCCAAGGCCTGTTTTCCAGCCAGATCGCTCGAAAGCACCTCGGCAACGACGCGGCTGGCGATCACTTCGGCCTCTTCGCGACGCTGACGTTCGATGCCGTGATTGGCCGTGACGTGGCCCATTTCGTGAGACAGCACCGCCGCCACTTCCGACGCATCATTGGCAAGCGCCAGGAGACCGCGCGTGACGTAGAGATAACCACCGGGCAACGCAAAAGCGTTGATGGCAGGGGAGTTCAAAATCGTGATGCGATAGGACTGCTGCGGATTTTCCGATACCGCCGTCAGCGCGCCAGCAATGCGAGCGACCAGGCGTTCCGTCTTGTCGTCGTGATATTCGCCGCCGTAGCTGGCAACGATGCGGGGATGCTCGCGGGCACCCATTTGCGCGCGCGGATCGTTCTTCTGCACCTGCTCCACCGTCTGCGGATTATCCGACGGCTTGAGTGTGGATTGATAGGAAGGGCTGAAGAGAGACTGGCACGACGACAGGATAAGGCCAGCGGTTGCAAGCGCCAGAATGCGCTTCGCCATCTTGCCTTTATGCCACACATTCTGACCGGAGGTGTGGCTCTGTAGAGCCTTCACACACGTCATCATCCTGCTCGTCTGCTCCTAACGTTCCTGATCATCCGTTATCTGCAGACCAGTGTACCATATAACCCCTAGGGGCATGTGAATGCGCAAACAACGAAAACGATCCTTCACGCGGAAATATTTCGTATGGATCGATTGTTTGCATCGTTTTTCAAGCAGTTGTTAATAATGCGCAAGTGCAAAAATGACGGGTCGCCTGTGTGATTTCGCAGACTTGACAGCAGGCCGCGTCCAAATTGTGACGCGTACTGTCCCGCGCCCTCGTCGTGAACCCGTTACGCCGCCAGAAACGCCCTGATGTCATCCAGATGCGTTGCTGCGAAGAATGCCTCGGTGCTTCCTTCAAACAGGACGCGGCCCTGCGCGAGAAACACCACGGCATCTGCCAGACGACGGATATCGTCGGGGTGGTGCGTCACGACAAGAACGGTATTTTCCAGTTCTGCATGGAGGTCTTCCAGCAGCTTCGCCATGCCCACGCGCAAACCGGGATCGAGCGCCGCAAACGGCTCGTCCAGCAACATCACTGCGCGGCGGCGCACCAGCGCCCTTGCCAAAGCCGCTCTTTGCCGCTCACCGCCGGACATCGTGGATGGCAACCGCTTTTCAAAACCGCCCAGCCCCACGCGCTCAAGTGCGTGAGCGATGGTGACTTTGTCGTCTGCCGACAGTTTTAGCGATGGGCTGATACCGAGCCCGACATTGGTGATGATATCCAGATGCGCGAAGAGATTATTGTCCTGAAAGACAACGGAGACAGGCCGTTGCGATGGATCGAGCCCCCTCATATCACGCCCTTCGATCATCACTCGGCCAGCATCCGGCGCTTCGAAACCTGCGACCAGATTGAGAAGCGTGGACTTTCCAGACCCGGAGGGACCGACGACCGCCGTTACCTTGCCGCGCTGGAAGCTGCAATCCAGTGCAAAATCCTGCTGACCGAGTTTCAAAGTCACGTTCTCAAGGCTCAAGCCCTTATCCTGAGCGTTCATGTCATGGCTTTCGATGGCTGACGCGAAACGCCGCCTGCTGCAAGGAGAAGGCAGATAACGCCGAGAATGAAGGCGTAACCCGCTGCATCATTGGTTCTGTAACTGCCCATATTGCTATAGACCAACCACGGCAACGTCACGAAGCTTTCCGAGCCGAACAAAGCGACGGCACCAAGGTCACCTAGCGATGGTGCCATGGCAAAGGACAATGCCATCGCCACGGGCCGCCACAAAACCGGCCAGTCCACGAGACGAAGTCTGGAAAAGCCTGATATTCCGAGACTGGCCGAGAGGCGTCCGCTGCGGGCCTGATGGGTGATGAAGGCAGGCTCAAGCACGCGCATCACAAAGGGGAGAGCCATCAGCGTGTTGATGGCGCAGACAAGCGCCGGTGCAAATATCGACACGTCGCCGAAGGGTCGCAGCAGCAAAAACCAGCCGCTGCCCAGCACCACAGGCGGCACCAGCAAGACGAGTGACGAGCCTGCTCCCATGGCGGTAAACAGCGCCCGCAGTGTCAGCGATGCGTTTCTTCGCGCAGCAATGGCCTGACGGGCGCGGATGAGCGCAACCGACACCAGAATGGAGAGTGAGGCCGAGACGACGGCGATCAACAAGCTCGTCATCGCCGCTTTGTGAAACGTGGCTGCGGTCAGCAGGCGCGATAAATCCGCTGTCAGCCCCGATGATGCAACGGCAATCAGCGGAAGACCCACGAGCAACAGCATCAGCAAAATGACAAACCCGTCCCATAGCCGCGCGACACCGCCTTCGCCATCGAAACGGCGCACTCGCCTGCCCTCTGTCGATGCCTCAGCATTCGCAGATGGAAGGCTGGCCAGCAGTGCCAGAAGAATGCCGGTCATGGTGATCTGCATCAGCGAGAGCGCAATGGCGCGCGGTGGATCGAAATCGAAACGAAGCGCTTGATAGATCGCCACCTCGATCGTCGTTGCCGCAGGTCCTCCGCCCAAAAGCAGAACCAGCGTGAAGCTCGTGGCACAGAGCATGAAGATAAGCCCGGCGACACCGGGAATGAGCCTTGCCACCGCAGGCCATTCGATAAAGCGGAAGGTGGAGACGGGACCGAAATTGAGACTTGCGCCCATGCGCCAATATTCGCCCGGCACCCGTTCCAGACCCGCCAGAAAAAACCTGACAGCGAGCGGCAGATTGAAAAACACGTGGGCGATGAGAATGCCTGAAAGGCCGTAAATACTGAAAGGCTGCTCGGCGCCTGCCGCCAGAAAGATCGTGTTGACGATGCCCTGCCGTCCCCAGATGGCGATGATTCCCAGTGCTCCCACGATGACCGGAAGTCCCATCGGGACCGCCATCAAACGGATGATCCATATGCGACCAGGAAATTCCTGCTGGCGCGCAAGAGCGAGTGCCACCGGCAATCCAAGGCCCACGGAAAGGGCGGTAGAAAGGGTTGCCTGCCACAGCGTGAACCGCAAGATACGCAGGGTATAGGCGTCGAAGAGTGACCCGGAAGTTACGCCCGCGTCAAAGGACAGAAGTGCGGTGACAGCAAGCCCCATGAAGAGCAGAATGGCTGCACTTGCCATCACTCCGCCAACTATGAACCTGCTGATGTCGCGACGATCCATCACCAAGGGTAACGCCCGCCGTTACTTCACGCTCATGGCCGACAGCCATTCATCGATCCAGGCCTTACGATTCTTTGCCACCTCTTCCGGCGACATCAGGAATGTTTTTGTGGGCTGAACGAGCTTGGAAAACGCCTCCGGCAACGGTGTCGATGTCTGGGAAACAGGCATCATCCAGTTGTTTTCGGGGATGGCATCCTGAAAACCAGACGTCAGGGAAAATGCCAGAAATTGCTTTGCCAGTTCCTTCTCCGGTGCATTCTTCAGCACACCGGCAACCTCGATCTGGATATAATGTCCCTCTTCGAAGGCTGCCGCCTGATACCGTTCACTGTGTTCCGCAACCATGTGATAAGCGGGCGATGTCGTATAGGACAGCACCATCGGAACCTCACCCTTGGTAAAGAGCCCGTAGGATTCCGACCAGCCGGGCGTTACCGTCAGAACGCGGTTCTTCAACTTCGCCCATGCTTCCGGGGCCTTGTCACCGTAAACGGATTTCACCCACAAAAGCAGACCGAGACCCGGCGTTGATGTGCGAGGATCCTGAATGGCGATCTTTTGCGACGGATCACCCTCGACCAATTCCTTCAGGCTTTTCGGCGGGTTCTTGATTGTCTGGGTGTCATAGATGACGGCGAAATGACCGTAGTCATAGGGCACGAAGACATCGTCCTTGAAGCCACCCGGCACCTTCACCGCTGCGGTATCGATACCCGATGCTTCAAAAAGCCCTGTCTGTTTGGCTTCCGCAATCAGGTTGGTATCGAGACCGACGACGACATCGGCCTTCGAACTTGGTCCTTCCAGCTTCAACCGGTTGAGCAAGGCCACGCCATCTGCCACGCCCACGAAATTGACGACGCAGTTGCAGGTCTGCTCGAAGGCGGCCTTGACCTTGGGCCCCGGACCCCACTCGGAAACGAAGCTTTCATAGGTATAGACCGTCAGCGTCTTCTTATCCTGTGCGTGGGCAAGGCCCGGCAGAAGAAGGGACACGGCAATCAGAGCGCGGGTTAGGACATGACGATGCATCAGACGACCTCCTCGAATGGACAAACGGGAATAGGCGTCTGGATGGAAGCCGTCTAATCCCTCCGCCGGTGTTAACCGGATCAGGTTCTTCGGGTTGGCAAATGCCTCTCAGCCCTGTCCGTCAAGACAAAGCACCCCGTTAGAGCTGGCTAATGCTGTAATATGTCGTTGCCTGCTTGGCAAGGTGTCAGGCCGTCAAGCTTGCTCGGTCATATGAACCAGTTCCCAGACGTGACCATCCGGGTCCTGAAAGCTGCCGCCATACATGAAACCATGATCCTGCACCGGCTTCCATTCCCGACCGCCGGATGCGAGTGCCGTTGCCAGCATCTTGTCGATTTCTTCGCGGCTCCCGGCAGACAGGCAATTCAACACTTCCTTGGTGCTGGTCGCATCGGCGATATCGCCATTGATGAATTCGCGGAAGCGATCTTCCTGAAGCAACATCACGAAGATGTTCTTCTCAACGATCATGCACAAGGTGCGCTCGTCGGAATATTCCGGGTTGAAGCTGAAGCCCAGACCCGTGAAAAAGACCTTGGATGTCTCGATGTTCTTGACCGGCAGGTTGATGAAAATCATGCGCATATCTGAACTCCTCCATGGGCGGACAGGAGAACGCACTTTTGCTTCGCTGTCAAAGCGGCAGTCAAACGCGACTGCTCAGCTCTCCATTTCTTCGCGCAGCATTTCCAGCTCCAGCCATTCTTCTTCCATGGCTTCCAGCTTTTCGCGCAGCTTCGACATTTCATCTGCCAGCGTGTTGAAGGCCGTCGGGTTCTTGGCAAAAAGTTGCGGATCGGCCATGCGTTCTTCACGCTTGGCGATTTCGGCTTGAGCCTTTTCCATCTCCTTGGGCAGGTTCTCCAGAGCGAACTTCTGCTTGAAGGACAGCTTTACCTTACCCTTCGCGGGCTCCCCCCCGGATGACGTCGAGGTCTTCGCCTTGTCCTGCTTTTCCGCTCTCTTCTTTTCGTCGGACGCACCTTTGCGCTGCGCCATCATGTCGGAATAACCACCGGCATACTCGACCCAACGACCGTCAGGCGCATCCGGGTTTGCGGGCGCAATCGTCGATGTCACAGTGCGGTCGAGGAAGTCGCGGTCGTGGCTGACCAGAATGACGGTGCCAGAGAAGCCAGCGACGATCTCCTGCAACAGATCGAGCGTTTCGATGTCGAGATCGTTGGTCGGTTCGTCGAGGATCAGAAGATTGGTCGGCTTTGCCAGAATACGTGCCAGCATCAAGCGCGCGCGCTCGCCACCGGACAATTTGCGAATGGGCGTGCGGGCCTGCTCCGGCTGGAACAGGAAATCCTTCATGTAACCCGTGACATGCTTCACTTCGCCGTTGACGAGAAGGTTTTCGCCACGCCCGTCCGTCAAATAATGGGCGAGCGTGTCCTCGAGGTTCAGGTCTTCACGCTTCTGGTCGAGCGTTGCGATTTCCAGTTTGGTGCCGAGCTTGACCGTGCCGCTATCGGGCGCCAACTCGCCCGTCAGCATTTTCAGCAATGTCGTCTTGCCTGCACCGTTGGGACCTACGAAGCCGATGCAATCGCCCCGGTGGACCCGCAGCGAAAACGGCGCAACGATGGTCCGCTCGCCATAGGATTTGGTGATGGCCTCGGCCTCGATGACCAGCTTGCCGGATTCGCGCCCCTCGGCTGCCGTCGCCTGAACGGTGCCTTGCGGGCCGTTGTGACCACGGTAGGCAGCCCGCATATCGCGCAACTCACCCACACGGCGCATGTTGCGCTTGCGGCGGGCGGTGACACCATACCGCATCCAGTGTTCTTCGCGCTCGATGGCCTTGCCGAGCTTGTGCTGCTCCAGCTCTTCCTCTTCCAGCACCTTGTCGCGCCATTCCTCGAAATGGGCAAAGCCACGGCTGAGACGGCGCGACGTACCGCGATCGAGCCAGACGGTAGCGGTCGAGACTTTTTCGAGAAAACGACGGTCGTGCGAAATCAGAACCAGCGCGCTGCGTGTCTGCTGCAATTCTCCTTCCAGCCACTCAATGGTCGGCAGGTCGAGATGGTTGGTGGGCTCGTCGAGCATCAAAATATCGGGTTCGGGCGCCATGACGCGCACAAGCGCTGCCCGGCGCGCCTCTCCGCCCGAAAGGCTGGATGGATGCTCCTGCCCCGTCAGCCCCAGATGCTCAAGCAGATAGGTGACGCGATAAGCATCGTCGCCCGGTCCCAGACCCGCTTCCGCATAGGCTTGAACCGTCTCGAAACCGGCAAAATCCGGCGCCTGCTCCAGATACCGGATCGTCGCAGACGGATGGCGGAAAACCTCGCCCGATTGCGCTTCCACCAGACCGGCAGCAATTTTCATCAGCGTCGATTTGCCGGAACCATTGCGTCCGACAAGGCAGATGCGGTCGCCCGGTTCCACTTGCAGGTTTGCACCGTCGAGCAGCGGGGTCACGCCAAATGTCAGCTTGATGTCGTCGAGTTTCAGAATCGGGGGTGCCAAGGCATCAGGCTCCGGTCAAATCATAGGGACGGGCAAGGACGATGGCCTTGCCGCTTTTGAGGCGAAGGCGCAAAGGCCCTTCCGCCACGTTGGAAATAGTGCGCGACGAGCCAAAGGCAAGCGCAAATTCTGCAAGAGGGTATCGCGCATTTTCGATGTCGAGACCATCAAGAGCCGTGAAACCCGCAACGGAAAACAGCGATCCGACAGGCAGATCGAGCGCAAGCTCGGTAGCCAGAAGCGGATAGGCTTCTTCCGTGCCGGAGGTCAATACAACATCGAAACCGCGTTCCGCCAGCGAGACGGCGTAGAGCAGATGGAACAGGGCGTGATCGGATCTTTCGCCAGCCAAAGCGCCGACCAATGTCAGCCGCTTCGCACCACGCGACAGAGCTTCCGACACCGCAATTTCCCCATCCGTCACACCTTTTGCGGCTGGAAAGGGCTGTTGTGGCGTATCGGGCCATTGCGACATCAGGTCGGCATCCGAGGAGTCGAAGTCACCTACCCAAAGCTCAGGCGTCAGCCCCAGCACGGAGGCATGGCGCATGCCGCTATCGGCAGCGATCACACGCGTCCCAGCCACCGCCTTTTGCAGGCGATCCGTGACGGTAATGGTTCCGCCGAGCAAAATGGTGAAATGCGCCGAGGTCATGTCCTGCCATAGCCCGGAAAGGTACGACAAGGAAAGGCCGAAACGCAGCCAATGCGGCGATATTGATTTTCGCCGCAGACAGGATTATGACACCTGCCAGTGGTGATTTGCCGACCGGCTTGCAGCCACTTTAAAGAAGTTGCTAAATGGTCGAGGAAACAGGCAATTTCCGAGGACCGGCTGCGATTTCGCTGCCGGTTTTTTGTTTTCTGGGCCGGCGCTGCCAGGAAAGTGAGAGTTCGAGATGCCTATTAAGATACCCGATACGCTGCCTGCTTTCGAGACCCTCGTGAATGAGGGCGTGCGGGTCATGACGGAAACAGCGGCGATCCGGCAGGATATTCGCCCGCTGCAGATCGGGCTTCTCAATCTCATGCCCAACAAGATCAAAACCGAGATACAGATGGCCCGACTGGTCGGCGCATCGCCGCTTCAGGTGGAGCTGTCGCTGGTGCGCATCGGTGGTCACCGCGCCAAGAATACGCCGGAAGAACACCTTCTGTCCTTTTACGAAACCTGGGAAGAGGTGCGCCACCGCAAGTTCGATGGCTTCATCATCACCGGCGCACCGGTCGAAAAACTCACCTATGAAGACGTGACCTACTGGGACGAGATGCAGAAGATTTTCGACTGGACGCAGACCAACGTCCATTCGACGCTTAATGTCTGCTGGGGCGCGATGGCCGCGATCTACCATTTCCATGGCGTTCCCAAACACGAGTTGAAAGAGAAAGCGTTCGGCGTCTATCGCCACCGCAATCTTTCCCCGGCATCCATTTATCTCAACGGTTTCTCGGATGATTTTCAGGTGCCCGTTTCCCGCTGGACGGAGGTGCGCCGCGCCGACATCGAGAAGAACCCCGACCTCGAAATCCTGATGGAGTCAGAGGAGATGGGGGTTTGTCTCGTGCATGAGCGCATCGGCAAGCGGCTCTACATGTTCAACCATGTCGAATATGATTCCACATCGCTTTCCGAAGAATATTTCCGCGATGTGAAATCAGGCGTGCCGATCAAGGTGCCGCATGACTACTTCCCCCATAACGACCCGGACCTGACACCGTTGAACCGCTGGCGCAGCCACGCCCATCTCTTCTTCGGCAACTGGATCAACGAAATCTACCAGACAACGCCGTATGACCCACAGGACATCGGCAAGACCAAAGCCTAATTCAGCAATTGCGCGGGCGCGGAAAATAAAGCAACGTCCGGCCCTGTTTATTGATCGGGAGAGTGACACGATGAGCGAAGCTGGCGCACGGGAAAATTTCGGCATGACGTCAAATGGCGAAAAGGTGGAGCGTGTGACGATTTCCGCCGGTGGGCTGACGGCTCACGTCATCACCTGGGGTGCGGTCATTCAGGATCTCCGGCTCGAAGGACACCAGCCGCCGCTGGTTCTCGGCTTCGATAACTTCGATGATTACCCGAAATATTCGTCGTATTTCGGCGCGACACCCGGTCGTAACGCCAACCGCATTGGTGACGGCAAATTCAGCATCGATGGCAAAGCCTATCAGCTGGAACTGAACGAGAAGGGCGTCACGCATCTCCACGGCGGCAGCGACAATATCGGCAAACGCAACTGGATGATCATGGAACATGGCCCAAGCCATGTGGTGTTGCAGATCGTCGACCCGGATGGCCGCGCCGGTTATCCAGGAAATTGCACCGTACGAGCGACCTATACGATCCGCGAAGGCGGCGTGCTTTCCGTAGCCTATGAAACCACCACAGACGCGCAGACGATCGCCAACATCTGCCAGCACTCCTATTTCAATCTGGATGGCGCAGAAACGGCACTCGGTCATGAGATCGAAATTGCAGCCGACCATTATTTGCCAACAACCGAGCGGCAAATTCCGACCGGAGAAATTCGCCCCGTAGACGGCACCGTCTTCGACCTGCGCACATCCACCCCGATGCGGCGTGAAGAAAACGGCCAGCAGGTTTCCTACGACCACAATTTCTGCCTGTCGCCACAGCGCGTGGCAAAGCGCAAAGTGGCACGCGTCTATGCCCCCGCCTCAAACGTTACGCTAGAGGTCCACACCACCGAGCCGGGCGTGCAGTTCTACTCGGCCTTCAAGCTTAACGTAGCCGTACCGGGCCTCGATGGCCGCCACTACGGACCGTTCGCAGGCTTTTGCCTGGAAACGCAGATTTGGCCGGATGCCGTCAATCACGAAGGCTTTCCGGACGCCGTTCTACGACCCGATCAGACACTCCGTCAGGAAACGGATTACATCTTCAAGAAGGGCTGATTTTCAGTCCAGCACGCAACCGACATAGGCACCGGAACCGCGGGCTCGTCTTTCGATGAGCCCGGCCAGCCGCTGCATGCCGCGTCCGGGTTTGCTGGCGACACGGTCGATGGGGTTTGGGAGTGCTACGGCCAGAAGTGCCGCCTGCCTGGAACTCAGTTTCGAAGCCGGAATTTTGAAATGGTGCTGAGCAGCCGCCTCGATGCCGTAAATGCCCGGGCCCCATTCCGCGACGTTGAGATAGATTTCCATCATCCGTCTTTTCGACCAGATGAAATCGGAAACGACTGCGAGCGGCAATTCCAGACCCTTTCGCAGGAAAGAGCGTCCGTTCCATAAGAACAGGTTTTTTGCCGTCTGCATCGGAATGGTGCTGGCGCCGCGCGTGGATTCACCTTCCAACGCGCTGTTGACGACGGTTTGCATCTGGTTCCAGTCCACGCCGCCGTGCGAACAGAACTGTCCGTCCTCCGACATCATCACCGATTGCACGAGGCGTGGTGAGATGTTCTCCAGCGGCACCCAGCGGCGATCATAACCCTGAAACGTCACCAGATCGGCCAGCATCAGCGTGGAAACAGGGCGCATGAAAGGCAGCGCATAGACCGGTATCAGCAGATAGGGCAGGACAAGCAACGCAATGACGATCACTAAAGCGCGTTTCAGAAGACTTCTAACATCCACTTTGGGTCTGCTTTCCCCGCGAGCAAGCGCTTCGTCGTCCGTCTCGCTGTCCGGCATACTGCTCAAAAACCCTGTCCCCACTTGGCCACCGCTCAGAACCTTTCATATTCCGCGTGCGTCATCAAGGCGAGTCCTGATCATCAAGTTCCCCAACCGCTTCACAAAAACGATTGCCAGCCATTTTTCCCCATGCCAAACAGCCACAATATCGAGGAACTGGCGCTATGACATTCGAGACACGGCTGCGAGACAATGCGGCGCAAACCGAGGCCTTGCTGACTGAATTGCTGTCAGGCGAAAGCCGCGCCGATGAGATCACCCGCCCCCGCAATCTGCTGGACGCCATGCGACACGGCGTTTTGAATGGCGGCAAGCGGCTGCGGCCCTTTCTGGTCATCGAGTCAGCAGCGATTTTGGGCGGAGACGCAACGGCAGCCCTGAGAGTGGGTGCGGCGCTTGAGTGTCTGCACTGCTATTCGCTGGTGCATGACGACCTTCCCGCCATGGACGACGACGACCTGCGCAGGGGCCAACCCACCGTTCACAAAAAGTTCGATGAAGCGACCGCGATCCTCGCTGGCGACAGCCTGCTGACCCTGGCATTCGACATCATCGCCGCCCCGGAAACAGAACTGTCGGATGACCGCAAGGCCGCACTCGTCTTGGCATTGGCAAGGGCTGCGGGCATAGGCGGCATGGCTGGCGGGCAGGCCCTCGATCTGGCAGCCGAAAAGCATGCCCCGGACGAACCAGGCATCGTAACGCTACAGTCCATGAAAACAGGCGCGCTGATCCGCTTCGCCTGCGAAGCCGGAGCAATCATCGCCGGAAGCACGCCGTCGGAAAGGCAGCGCCTGCGTCAATTCGGAGAAAAAATCGGTCTCGCCTTCCAGCTCGCTGATGACCTTCTGGATCTCACATCCAACGCCGTTGCCATGGGCAAGGCAACCGGCAAGGACGCCGCACGCGGCAAGGGGACGCTGGTAGCCCTACGCGGACCGGATTGGGCAACCACCCGCCTGCGTGAACTGGTGAAGGAAGCCACCGATTTGCTGGCACCTTATGGTGACCGTGCGGATATTTTGATCCAGACGGCAAAGTTCGTCGCGGAGCGAAAAAACTAAAGTTAGCGTTAAACATCACGGTTTTTCATCGCGCGCAGTCATCCGTCCCTATCGAGAGTGCCCCTAATCGCTTTCTAAAATCCATCTATATCCGCTTGAGAAAATACCTTCGCCGGGTTATGCGTGTTTATGCACGATTATTCCGATTGATTCCCGATGTCCAAAACCGATCATTTTGTCAGCGAGCGCCAGGCTCTGATTTACGCGCAATTGCAACGGCATGGCCGTGTGCTTGCGCAGGAGCTTGCGCAGACGTTCGACGTATCCGAAGACACGGTGCGTCGGGATTTGCGGGACATGGCGGCGCGAGGGGAGTGTGAGCGCGTCTATGGCGGGGCGCTACTGGCATCTGGCACCACCGTTCCGCTGAAAACCCGCATGGGCGAAATGCCGGATCGCAAGGCTGTACTCGGGCAAGCCGCCGCTTCGCTCGTGCAGAATGGTATGATCGTTTTTCTCGATGCTGGCTCTACCAATCTGGCCATCGCAAAATATCTCGCCATTGGCTTGAAGCTCACCGTCGTCACCAATACGCCTGCGATCGCTGCAGAACTTGCCGGTAACGCAGACATCGAACTCATTCTCATCGGCGGCAGGGTCGATCCTTCCGTGGGTGCCGCCATCGATACGACCGCCATTCGCCAACTTGAGCAAATCCGGCCCGATCTCTGCATTGTCGGTGTCTGCGGCCTGACGCTAGATCGGGGTCTGAGCGCCGATATCTATGAGGACGCCGTGTTCAAGCGGTTGGCCTGCGAGACCAGCGTAAAAACACTGGCCGCCGTGACCTCCGAAAAGCTGGGTGCCGCTGCCGCGTTTCAGGTCGCATCGCTGTCTTCCCCGCTCACCCTCGTGCTGGAACAGGATGCCGACAACGATATGATCGGCAGTCTGGCGGACACCGGCGTCACTATTCATCAGGCCGGATCGTCGTCCGGCATCTCATCTCCCATGCACTTATCGAAGGACCAGTCCCGATGACCGGCACTGCCACGCCAACGACCGCCCGCCTACCTTATATGACGAGAACACGCCTCGGTGTGTCCCTGCTGTTCCTGATGAACGGCTTCATGATGGGCTCATGGGCACCGATGATCCCGGAATTCGCCAGACGCTTCGCGCTCAGCGAAAGCACGCTGGGTCTCGTCATCCTTGTCTACGGCCTCGGCTCGCTGTCCTTCATGCCCATTGCAGGCTCACAGATCGGCCGTCTCGGGTCGCGAACCGTGACGCTGACCGTCGCCCTCATCATGGTGCCGACGCTGCTGTTGATCACGCTTGCAAATTCGCTCTGGGCGGGCGTCATCGCCGTCTTTCTCTTCGGCGGACTGACGGGGGCCATGGATGTTGCCATGAATGCCAACGCCGTTGTGGTGGAGCGCAGCATGCGCCGCGCCATCATGTCGTCCTGCCACGCATTCTGGAGCCTGGGCGGCCTGCTCGGTGCGGGTCTTGGCGGTCTGTTGATCACCAAAACCGGCATCTACGGCCACGCCATCACGCTCACTATCCTCGCAGCCGTCATGCTTGCTGTGGCATGGCCACGGGTGCAGGTGGATCGCCCCCACCCGGAAGAACAACGTCCCAAGGGTGGCCTTCCCATGACACCGCTGCCTTGGATCATCGGCATCATGGCGCTGTTTTCGATGATCCCGGAAGGTGCCATTCTCGATTGGGGCGCGCTTTATCTGCGCAATGAACTCAGCGCATCCGTCACACTGTCCGGCTTCGGCTTTGCCGCCTTCTCGCTCACCATGGCCATCATGCGCTTTGCAGGCGATTTGGTGCGTGACCGTTTTGGGGCCGTCCGCACGCTGCAATTTTGTTCGACTATATCGATCATCGGCCTGCTGATTGCCGGTTTCGCGCCCAATGCCTTCATTGCCATCGCGGGCTTTGCGATTGCCGGCATCGGCATTTCCAACATGGTGCCGATCGCTTTTTCGGCGGCGGGCAATATGCCGGGCATGGCACCGGGCATCGCTCTGTCGGTGGTCACGACCATGGGTTATTCCGGCATTCTCGTTGCACCGTCCGCCATCGGCTTCATTGCCGAGCATACGGGTCTGGCCGCCGTGTTCATCGGCCTGCCGCTTCTGCATGTAGTGGTTCTCATGCTGTCGAAACTGGCACGCCATGCGGATGGCGCAAGCGGGCACTGATATCCCAATTTCGCAAAAGTGAGATGCCTGTCGCCGACAAGTCTCGAATTTCGCCATGATTGCGATAAAAGTGGAGTTGATCGCTTCGATGTTGACAAGGCGCGCGCCTTGTTCCACCTGAATGATCAGATTGACCGCAATTGCCAGAGAAAACCATGACGTCACACGCCGATTATGATCCCAAGCCGCGCCGGTCCTCGGTTGCTGTCGATGTCGGTGGCGTGATTGTCGGTGGTGGCGCGCCCGTCGTTGTGCAATCCATGACGAATACCGATACCGCCGATATCGACGCGACCGTCCAGCAGGTCGCAGCCCTGTTCCGCGCAGGCTCCGAGATCGTGCGCATCACCGTGGACCGCGACGAAAGCGCCGCTGCTGTTCCGAAGATTCGTGATCGTCTCTTGCGGCTTGGCCTCGATGTGCCGCTGGTGGGTGACTTCCATTATATCGGCCACAAACTTCTGGCGGACCACCCCGCTTGCGCCGAAGCGCTTGCGAAGTATCGCATCAATCCCGGCAATGTCGGCTTCAAGGACAAGAAGGACAAGCAGTTCGGCGATATCGTCGAAATGGCGATCCGTTATGATAAGCCGGTGCGCATCGGCGTCAACTGGGGTTCGCTGGATCAGGAATTGCTGACGACCCTGATGGACAAGAACAAGGATCAAGGCTTTCCGCTGTCGGCCCGTCAGGTCACCCGCGAAGCCATCGTCCAGTCCGCACTGATTTCTGCTGAGCTTGCCGAAGACATCGGCCTGCCCCGCAACCGCATCATCCTGTCGGCAAAAGTCAGCCAGGTGCAGGATTTGATCGCCGTCTATTCCATGCTGTCGGAACGCTCCAACCATGCGCTCCATCTGGGCCTCACCGAGGCAGGCATGGGCTCGAAGGGCATCGTCGCCTCATCCGCCGCCATGGGTTACGTCCTGCAACATGGCATCGGCGATACCATCCGCGTGTCGCTGACCCCTGAGCCGAATGGTGATCGCACCCGCGAAGTGCAGGTGGCGCAGGAAATCCTCCAGGTCATGGGCTTTCGCCAGTTCATTCCCGTGGTTGCCGCCTGTCCCGGCTGCGGGCGCACCACCTCCACGGTGTTTCAGGAACTGGCACAAAACATCCAGAACGACCTTCGCAAGAACATGCCGGTCTGGCGCGACAAATATCCGGGCGTGGAAGCGCTGAACGTCGCGGTCATGGGCTGCATCGTCAATGGCCCGGGTGAAAGCAAGCATGCCGATATCGGCATCTCGCTGCCCGGCACCGGCGAAAACCCGGCTGCTCCCGTCTTCATCGATGGCGAGAAAGCCCTGACGCTGCGCGGCCCCGATATCGCCAAGGATTTCGAGGCACTGGTCATCGACTATATCGAAAAGCGTTTTGGCCAAAAGGATGCGGCGGAGTAGGTTTCGACCGTGAAAATGCCGAAATTCACCTGTCTTACCTTACGTGAACTCACGGAGCACTGGAATTCATGATCAAGAAGTTTATCGTTCTTGCGCTTGCCGCAACCTATCTTTCCGCCTGCACGACCACCGACCCCTACACAGGTGAGCAGAAGGTTTCCAATATGGCTGGCGGCGCCGGTATCGGTGCTCTCGCAGGTGCTGTCGGTGGTCTCGCCATCGGTGGCGGCAACAAGGGCCGCAACGCCTTGATCGGTGCTGGTATCGGCGCGCTGGCCGGTGGCGCTATCGGCGGATACATGGACAATCAGGAATCCGAGCTTCGCCAGCAGCTTCAGGGGACGGGCGTGTCCGTCACGCGTCGCGGCGACAGCATCGTTCTCAACATGCCGTCCAACGTCACATTCGCAACGGATCAGGATCAGGTCATTCCACCATTCTACCCGACGCTGAATTCGGTCGCCATCGTGCTCAACAAGTTCAACAAGACCTATATCGACATTAACGGCCACACAGACTCCACTGGCAGCCTTGCCCACAATCAGGGCCTATCGGAACGTCGTGCAGCATCCGTTGCAAACTATCTCGGTGATCGTGGCGGCGTCGACCAGCGACGCATCTCGACCATGGGCTTTGGCCCATCGCAGCCGATCGCCTCCAACGCAACGGCAGACGGCCGCGCCCAGAACCGCCGTGTCGAGGTGCTGATCTCGCCGCTGACACAGAATTGATCTGCGGCTTTCAAAGGAACTGTCATCCAGCAAAAAGCCCACCTTGCGGTGGGCTTTTTCGTCTGTGCAGTAATGCAGCTTACTCGCCGTAGGCAATCAGCAAATCCTTGGCGTCGATCTGGTCGCCCGGGCGCACCAGAACCTCGGCCACCTTGCCGTCGCGTTCCGCATGGAGCGCCGTCTCCATCTTCATGGCTTCGATGGAAACCAGCACGTCGCCTGCCTTCACATCCTGCCCCTGATTGACGAAGACGCGGGAGATGACGCCCGGCATCGGCGCGCCGACATGGGCGGCATTGCCCGGCTCGGCCTTACGGCGCACCGCAGAACCCGTCGCGCCATGGGCGCGGTCCGGTACCTTGATGCGGCGCGGCTGGCCATTGATCTCGAAGAACACCGTGACCATGCCCTTGTCATCAATGCCGGATGAGGCCTGATTGACGATGACAAGCGTCTTGCCGCGCTCGATATCGGCAAACAGTTCTTCGCCATCCTGCATGCCGTAGAAATAGGCGGGTGTCGGTAGAACGGAGACAGGGCCATAGGTTTCAGACGCCAGCGCAAAGTCGGTGAAGACCTTCGGATACATCAGGTAGGAGGCGAATTCGAAATCATTGACCGGACGCTCCAGCTTGGTTTCGATCTCCTTACGCTCCGCATCCAGATCGGCGTCCTCCAGAAGCGAACCGGGACGAACCGTATAGGGCTGCTCGCCCTTCAACGCCTTTTTCTGGATAGCCTGTGGCCAACCGCCCGGCGACTGACCCAGATCGCCCTTGAGCATCGAGACGACCGAATCGGGGAAGGAGACTTCCTTGTCCGGGTTTTCGACGTCCGCCACCGTCAGGTCCTGGGACACCATCATCAGCGCCATATCACCCACCACCTTGGAAGATGGTGTGACCTTGACGATATCGCCGAACATCTGGTTGACGTCGGCATAGGTCTGCGCGACCTCGTGCCAACGGCTTTCGAGACCCAGCGAGCGGGCCTGTTCCTTGAGGTTGGTAAACTGACCACCCGGCATTTCGTGGAGATAGACTTCTGAGGCCGGACCCTTGAGATCGCTCTCAAAGGCCGCATATTGGCCGCGTACCGCTTCCCAATAGAAGGAAATGCGGCGAATCCATTCCGTGTCGAGACCCGTATCGCGCTCGGTGCCTTTCAGCGCCTCCACGATAGAACCAAGGCATGGCTGCGAGGTGTTGCCCGAGAGCGCATCCATCGCCGCATCCACGGCATCCACACCCGCTTCCACTGCCGCAAGCACCGTGGCTGCGGAAATACCGGACGTATCATGCGTATGGAAATGGATCGGCAAACTGGTCGCTTCACGCAGAGCCTTGAAAAGGATCCGTGCGGCGGCTGGCTTCAGCAGACCCGCCATGTCCTTGACGGCGATGATATGCGCGCCCGCCTTTTCGAGTTCGGCAGCAAGAGTGGTGTAATATTTGAGGTCGTATTTCGGGCGAGCGGAGTTCAGGAGATCGCCCGTGTAGCAGATGGTTGCTTCGCAGAGCTTGTTCTCTTCCGCGATCGCATCCATCGACACGCGCATATTCTCCACCCAGTTCAGGCAGTCGAACACGCGGAACAGATCGACGCCGCCCTTGGCCGCCTGACGGACGAAATATTTGACGACATTGTCTGGGTAGTTCTTGTAGCCGACGCCGTTGGCGCCGCGCAGCAGCATTTGCAGCAGCAGGTTTGGCGCACCTTCGCGCACCAGCGCCAGACGCTCCCACGGGTCTTCGGTCAGGAAGCGCATGGACACGTCAAAGGTCGCGCCGCCCCAGCATTCTAGCGACAGAAGCTGCGGCAAGGCCTTGGCGTAGACGCTGGAAACGCGAGCGATATCATGGGTGCGGACGCGGGTTGCCAGCAGTGACTGGTGGCCGTCGCGCATGGTCGTATCCGTTACCAGCACACGCTTTTCATTGCGCATCCACTCGGCAAAGCCCTTCGGACCCAGCTTGTCGAGCAACTGCTTGGTGCCATCAGGCGTCGGCTGGTCGATGTAAGGCACGATGGGTGCCGGTGCATTGGCGGCAGGCTTCACGCGGCCCTTTGTTTCGGGATGGCCGTTGACGGTGACATCGGCCAGATAGGTCAAAAGCTTTGTCGCACGGTCCTGACGCTTGACCTGTTCGAACAACTCCGGCGTCGAATCGATGAAGCGAGTCGTGTAGGTGTTTCCGACAAAGCTCGGATGGCTGATGATCGCTTCGAGAAAGGTCAGGTTCGTTGCAACGCCGCGAATACGGAATTCGCGCAACGCACGGTGCATGCGGGCAATGGCTTCGTCCGGCTGCGGTGCCCAGGCCGTGACCTTGACCAGCAGCGGATCGTAATAACGGGTGATGATCGCGCCCGAATAGGACGTGCCGCCATCCAGACGAATGCCGAAACCGGATGCCGAGCGGTAGGCGGTGATGCGGCCATAATCGGGAATGAAATTATGTTCCGGGTCCTCAGTGGTGATGCGGCACTGAAGTGCGTGGCCGTTGAGACGAATGTCCTTCTGCGCAGGCACACCCGATTCCGGCGTGCCGATGGTTTCGCCTTCGAGGATGTGGATTTGCGCCTTGACGATATCGATGCCGGTGACGACTTCGGTGACCGTATGCTCCACCTGAATACGCGGATTGACTTCGATGAAATAGAATTTGCCGGTATCGGCATCCATCAGATACTCGACCGTGCCAGCACCGACGTAGTTGGTGGCACCGGCAATCTTCAGCGAGTAATTGGCCAGTTCCTGACGGCGCTCTTCCGACAGGTAAGGGGCAGGCGCACGCTCCACCACTTTCTGGTTGCGACGCTGAATGGAGCAGTCACGCTCGAACAGATGCACGACATTGCCATGGGTATCGCCGAGAATCTGGCTTTCAACGTGGCGCGCGCGCTCCACCAGCTTTTCCAGATAGACTTCGTCCTTGCCGAAGGCAGCCTTTGCCTCGCGCTTGGCTTCTGTCACCTCACGGGCAAGGTCTTCCTTCTTTCTGATAGCGCGCATGCCGCGACCGCCGCCGCCCCAGGATGCCTTGAGCATCACCGGATAGCCGATCTCCTCGGCCATGCGCTCGACCTCCGCCATATCGTCGGGCAGAGGCTCGGTCGCAGGAACGACCGGAACGCCAACCGAAATGGCGAGATTACGTGCGGCCACCTTGTTGCCGAGGCGGCGCATCGTATCGGCGGTCGGGCCGATGAAGATCAGACCCGCCTCGTTGCAGGCCTCCACAAATTCAGGGCTTTCCGACAACAGGCCGTAACCGGGGTGGATCGCATCGGCACCCGAAAGCTTGGCGACACGGATGACTTCCTCGATCGAAAGATAGCTTTCGATTGGTCCCATATCCTTTGCCAGATGCGGGCCGCGACCCACTTGATAACTTTCATCCGCCTTGAACCGATGCAGCGAAAGCTTGTCCTCTTCAGCCCAGATCGCGACCGTTTTTATGCCAAGCTCGTTGGCCGCACGGAACACACGGATCGCAATCTCCGAACGATTGGCGACAAGGATTTTCGATATTTTCAAGACGGCCTCCCAAACCTCGCGAGCACACATATATGCTGCACCGCGAAATTAAGCAGTAAATCTCACCGTTGGAAAGGGCGTTTTTGGCGATGGCCGTACTGTGTCACCCACCGGAAACGTTTCAGGCGATAAAGCCGTTACGAAGTGCGATGGCCACCACGTGCTGGCGATTTCTGGCCCCGAGCTTGCGCTGAATGCCGTTGATGTACCAATCCACCGTATGGCTGGAAATCGAGAGACTCTTGCCGATCTCAGGTGACGTGAAGCCCTGAGTCAGCAGGGTCAGCACGTCCAGCTCCCGTTTCGTGAACTGTGTACCGGCCAGATCGGGCATGGAGAGGACCTCTTCGGACTGGCCCGAAAAGTCTAGAAGACGCCAGAATGCCACGCGCATGGCCGTATCGATGATGAACAGTTCCGATGTCGATAACAGCCTGCCATCGCCGAAAATGAAAACGCCACCCAACAGTCCGCTGCGACCATGAATCGGGAACGCATAGCCTTCCCGCAGGCCGAACCGTGCCGCATCCTGAAACAGCTTGGCGGCGCGTTTGCGCTGCGTCGCCTGCGGCAGCATCGCCACCACGTCGCGACAGCGAAATGGCTGATGCAGCAAACCCAGCGTCCGCTTGACGGGATCGATGGCACCGTATTTCTTGGCGTGGTAAACTTCTTTCCAGCCGCTGGGCAGATGCTCCGCCAGAACGGTTCCGGTAAATGTCAAATCTTCCGCATCACGCTGCATGATGCGATAAAAATTGAAACCAAGACGACGTATCAGCTCATGGAATGAGGAAAGAAAATCGTCCTCGGTTTTTGCCTCGTAACACTGAGTCAAAAACTGAAAAACATTGTGCATAGAAGCGATTACCCTGCAAAAAATGAAACATGTGCCGACTTTTGCTGAAAGACGTTCCTCAAACCGGGAACGCGAACTGCCTGGATGAATCGCCTGCGTTAAATTCTACCTTATAAGGTAATCAATCCTTAAAACCATACCGCGAAATCTTGCATGGTCGTCATGGGTCGAATTTTCAACCAACTGGTCTTTTTTTGCATCAGCCGTCACGGAGCACCCTGCCGTTAAGCGCGCATTCATGTAGAAAGAGCGATAAAACAACAGCTTGCATAGTCGCTTACGCTTATATGCACCCACCTGACGCCTTGACCGGCGCTGCTTGACGGACATGAAGACGGGATTTGGGAATTGACACTGTTTCAGGTTTATACTCGCGCCCTGCGCTACCTCGCCAACAACAAGTGGCGTGTCACCATCGTCGTTGTCGCAAACATCATTCTTGCCGCGATCACCATTGCGGAACCGGTGCTGTTCGGCCGTATCATTGATGGGCTTTCATCGGGCTCCATCCCGGTCAACATCCTCATCATCTGGGGAGCTTTTGCGCTGTTCAACACGGTTGCCTATGTTGCCGTCGCGCGTGAGGCGGACCGGTTGGCGCATGGGCGCCGTGCGTCCTTGCTGACGGAAGCCTTCGGGCGGATCATCTCCATGCCGCTTTCATGGCACCACCAGCGTGGTACATCCAACGCACTGCATACGCTTTTGCGCGCCAGCGAAACGCTGTTCGGCCTGTGGCTGGAATTCATGCGGACCCACCTTGCGACATTCGTTGCGCTGATTCTTCTCATCCCGACAGCCATCTCCATGGACCTGCGCCTCAGTCTGGTTCTTATGGCGCTGGGCATCGTCTACTGGTTTATCGGCAAGTGGGTTATGGAGCGCACCAAGGAAGGTCAGGCATCCGTCGAAGAGCATTACCACACGGTCTTCGCCCACGTCAGCGATTCGATCAGCAACGTATCGGTCTTGCACAGCTACAACCGCATCGAAGCGGAAACAAAAGCTTTGAAGTCGTTTACTGAGCGGCTTCTCAGCGCGCAGTATCCGGTTCTGGACTGGTGGGCCTTTGCAAGTGCGTTGAACCGAACCGCCTCTTCGGTTTCGATGATGATCATTCTCATCGTCGGCGCGATCCTGGTGAAGAACGGCGAATTGCGGGTTGGTGACATCATCGCCTTTATCGGCTTTGCGAACCTGCTGATCGGCCGCCTGGATCAAGTGCGCGCTTTCGCCACCCAGATTTTCGAGGCACGCGCCAAGCTCGTCGACTTCTTCAAGCTCGAAGATTCCGTGCAGGAGCGTGAAGAGCCGACAGGCGCCATCGAACTCGGTCAGGTCTCGGGCAAGGTCGAATTCCGCAACGTCAATTTCGGCTTTGCCAACACCAAGCAGGGCGTTCACGACGTGTCGTTCACGGCCAATGCGGGTGAGACGATCGCTATCGTCGGCCCGACAGGTGCCGGTAAAACGACGCTGATCAACCTGCTGCAACGGGTCTATGATCCCAATGGCGGTCAGATTCTGGTCGACGGCACCGATATTTCGACGGTCACCCGTCAGTCTCTGCGCCATTCCATTGCCACCGTTTTCCAGGACGCCGGTCTTCTCAACCGCTCGATCCGCGATAACATCCGCCTTGGTCGAGATACGGCGACGGACGATGAAGTTGCGCAGGCAGCAGCGGCAGCGGCAGCCACTGACTTTATCGACAGCAGGCTGAACGGTTATATGACGCAGGTCGGTGAACGCGGAAACCGTCTCTCCGGCGGTGAGCGTCAGCGTATCGCCATCGCCCGCGCCGTCCTGAAAAACGCGCCGATCCTTGTCCTCGACGAAGCGACCAGCGCGCTCGACGTGGAAACGGAAGCACGCGTGAAAGATGCTGTCGATGCGCTGCGCAAGGACAGAACCACCTTCATCATCGCCCACCGCCTGTCCACCGTGCGCGATGCCGATCTGGTGCTGTTCATGGACAATGGACGCATCGTTGAAAAGGGCACGTTCGATGAGCTCAGCATGCGCGGCGGTCGCTTCTCGTCACTGCTGCGCGCCAGCGGCCTGCTGAACGACGACGAAAAGACCGGTGCGCCGGTGCTGTCCCTGCCTGCAAAGTCGGCCTGATCGCTGACCTCGTTAGCGGCATCAGCTCAAACAAAAGCCCCGGTCGATGCCGGGGCTTTTTCGTATCTCGATAAAGATTTAGATCAGTAGTTGTCTTCTTCCTCGTCGTCCTTGCGGGTCGACTTGAGCGAGCTGAGCTTGGCGAAAACGGCGTTTGCGTCGATTTCTTTTTCTTCTTCGCGCTCATAGTTGAAGCCGAGGCCTTCGGTCGCAGCGGCTGGCTGCAACGTTGCGTCCAGCTCTTCCTGCGTTGGCAGCGGACGACCGCGCGATGCGCGCTCGACTTCAAGGTCGAGATCGATCTGGCTGCAAAGGCCAAGTGTAACAGGGTCCATCGGTGTCAGGTTGGCAGAGTTCCAGTGTGTGCGGTCGCGAATCTGTTCGATGGTGGACTTGGTCGTGCCGACGAGGCGCGAAATCTGCGCGTCCTTCAGTTCGGCATGGTTACGCACCAGCCACAAAATGGCGTTCGGGCGATCCTGACGCTTGGAAACCGGCGTATAACGCGGGCCACGACGCTTGGATTCAGGCACGCGAACCTTTGGCTCGGACAGCTTAATCTTGTGGGCAGGGTTGGCTTCAGCCTTGGCGATCTCGTCGCGGGAAAGCTGGCCGGTGGAGATAGGGTCCAGACCCTTAATGCCCTGTGCAGCTTCGCCATCGGCGATTGCCTTGACTTCTAGCGGATGCAGCTTGCAAAACGTTGCGATCTGTTCGAACGACAGCGCAGTGTTGTCCACCAGCCAGACGGCCGTTGCTTTCGGCATAAGCAGTGTTTGAGCCATAGATACAGTCCTTCTGTCCGTCCGCTCCGGGGGCGCGGGCCGTGGAGGTTAACCACTAATTTCCGGGATATGAGCGGTCTATAGCCGCATTGCATCAGAATTGCAATTCTTTGCGAAACAAATGACCTTTGTCTAATTGCCTGAGGTCACTGAACTGCTATGAATCTGGCACATGACTGGAGATGAGGAGTCTCTGGTTCTTATAAAGACGCAAGCGGCCTTGAGGAGGAATTCATGTCTGCCAAAATCTATCCGGTTCTGAAATCTGCAAAAACACGCACGCTGATCGACAATGACCGCTACCTGAAATGGTACGAGCAGAGCGTGGAAGACCCCGATGCGTTCTGGGGCAAACACGGCAAACGGATAGACTGGTTCAAGCCTTACACCAAGGTCAAGAACACCTCTTTCAAGGGCAAGGTGCCGATCAAGTGGTTCGAGGACGGCCTGACGAACGTCTCCTACAACTGTATCGACCGCCATCTTAAAACCCATGGAGAGCGCACCGCGATCATCTGGGAAGGCGACAATCCCTATATCGACAAGAAGATCACCTATAACCAGCTCTATGACGCCGTTTGCCGCCTTGCCAATGTGATGAAGAAGCACGGCGTCAAGAAGGGCGACCGCGTCACCATCTATATGCCGATGATCCCCGAGGCGACCTATGCCATGCTGGCCTGCGCCCGCATCGGCGCGGTCCATTCGGTCGTGTTCGGTGGTTTCTCCCCGGATGCGCTGGCAGGCCGCATCGTCGATTGCGAATCGACCTTCGTCATCACCTGCGATGAGGGCGTGCGCGGCGGAAAGCCCATTCCGCTGAAGGAAAACACCGACAAGGCAATCCACATCGCTGCCAAACAGCACGTCATCGTCAACAAGGTTCTGGTGGTGCGCCGCACCGGCGGCAAGACGAACTGGGCGCCCGGTCGCGACCTCTGGTACCATCAGGAAGTCGCCAGCGTAAAACCCCATTGCGAGCCCGCCAAGATGAAGGCGGAAGACCCGCTCTTCATTCTCTACACCTCGGGCTCAACAGGCAAACCGAAGGGCGTGCTGCACACCACTGGCGGCTATCTGGTCTACGTCTCGATGACGCATGAATATGTGTTCGACTATCAGGATGGTGAAATCTACTGGTGCACCGCCGATGTCGGCTGGGTCACGGGTCACTCCTATATCGTCTACGGACCTCTCGCCAATGGTGCAACGACACTGATGTTCGAGGGCGTACCGAATTTTCCCGATCAGGGTCGCTTCTGGGAAGTCATCGACAAACATCAGGTCAATATCTTCTACACGGCACCGACCGCATTGCGCTCGCTGATGGGTGCAGGCGACGAATTCGTCAAACGCTCTTCGCGCTCCAGCCTGCGACTGCTGGGCACTGTGGGTGAGCCGATCAACCCCGAAGCATGGGAGTGGTATTACCATGTCGTCGGCGAGGATAAGAGCCCTATCGTCGATACATGGTGGCAGACGGAAACAGGCGGCATTCTGATTACGCCGCTTCCGGGCGCGACTGACTTGAAACCCGGTTCCGCAACCCGCCCCTTCTTCGGGGTCCAGCCGCAACTGGTCGATGCGGAAGGCAATGTTCTCGACGGTGCCGCAGATGGCAATCTGTGCATCGTCGATAGCTGGCCCGGCCAGTCCCGCACTGTCTATGGCGATCATCAGCGCTTCATCGAAACCTATTTCTCCACCTATAAGGGGAAATATTTCACCGGCGATGGCTGCCGTCGCGATGAGGATGGCTATTACTGGATCACCGGTCGCGTCGATGACGTATTGAACGTCTCGGGCCACCGACTGGGAACGGCTGAAGTGGAATCGGCGCTCGTATCTCACAATCTGGTCTCGGAGGCCGCCGTGGTAGGATATCCGCATTCCATCAAGGGTCAGGGCATCTATTGCTATGTCACCCTGATGGCGGGCCATGACGGGGACGATGCCCTTCGCAACGAGCTGATCAAGCATGTGCGCAACGAAATCGGCCCGGTGGCGACGCCGGACAAGATCCAGTTCTCTCCCGGCCTGCCGAAAACCCGCTCCGGCAAGATCATGCGTCGCATCCTGCGCAAGATCGCCGAAGACGATTTCGGCGCGCTCGGCGATACATCGACCCTTGCCGATCCAGCCGTTGTCGATGACCTCATCGAAAACAGACAGAACAAAGCTGCGTAAATCGCATTTTGATGTCTAGATAGTCACCCGGTCGTCTCGCGATGACCGGGTTTTTCTATCCATGCATGTCGCTTCGATTGCTGTTCGCAACACGACAGACCGGTTATGCCCTTATGCGCTCTTTCAGCGGCACCTGAAATGTGCACAGTGCGGCAACGGGAGGAAACCGACATGAATACAAAAGATCACAACATTTCTTTTATCGGCACCGGCCTGATGGGTGGTCCCATGGCGCGCAATCTGATGATGGCAGGCTTTGGTGTCCGCGTCTGGAACCGCAGCGTCGAAAAGGCGCAAGCCCTCGTCGCCGATGGCGCTGTCCTGGCAGCGTCACCGGCAGAAGCGGCAACGGGCGCCGATATCGTCATCACCATGCTCAGCGATGGCGCAGCCGTTGGCGACGTTCTGTTCGACCGGGGCGTTGCCCATGCGCTTGGAAAAGGCGCCGTGGTGATCGACAGCAGCTCCATCGCGCCGCCCATTGCCCGTGAGCACGCTGCGAAACTTGAAGCACTTGGCGTCCATCACATCGACGCCCCGGTTTCGGGCGGAGTCGTCGGGGCAAAAGCCGGAACTCTCGCCATCATGGCCGGTGGCGATGAAGCATTGATATCAAGCCTCTCCGAAGTCTTCGCAGCCATGGGCAGGCTGACCTATGTCGGCCCCTCCGGTGCAGGACAACTCTGCAAGCTCGCCAACCAGCAGATCGTCGCCATCACCATCGGCGCAGTGGCCGAAGCGATGATGCTGGTGGAAGCAGGTGGCGCCTCGCGTGAAGGCTTCCGCAACGCCATTCGCGGCGGCTTCGCCGAAAGCCGCATTCTGGAATTGCACGGAGAGCGCATGGTCAAGCGGGACTTCGAGCCCGGCGGCCCATCCAAATTCCAGCTAAAGGACCTGAACGGCGTTCTGGCGACGGCAAAGGACCTTTCCCTGACCCTGCCGCTCACGCAAAACATCACGCAGGCATTCGATGATTTCGTCAACGATGGCGGTGCCGATGTCGACCACAGCGGAATTCTTCTATATCTGGAAAAACTGAACAACCGCGAAAGATAGGCCGTCCACGCGGCAATCTCATCACCTGCATATTCGCGGTCTTATTTATTTGCCAATCTTGTCATATGGTGACTTTTATCAAGTTATATTATGACATATGGTCGCCGCCAGCTTCGAGGCACCTACCCGTGCCGCATCATCAATGACCTCTCGGTCGTCTCATAAACAGTGGGGTGGCGTGTTTAACGGCCCGTCCCAGCATCAAGGAGCAAATCAATGACCATCCATCAGAACCTTATCAACGGCGAGTGGATCGGCGCCGATACGTCGAAAAACATCAATCCATCCGATACCAACGAGGTCGTGGGCCTTTATGCGCAAGCGGGTGCCGAAGAGGCCAAGCAGGCCATTGATGCCGCCAAGGCCGCATTTCCGGCATGGTCGCGCTCCGGCATTCTCGAGCGTCACGCGATCCTGAAGAAGACTGCGGACGAAATTCTGGCCCGCAAGGAAGAGCTTGGTGCACTGCTGGCGCGTGAAGAAGGCAAGGTTCTGGCAGAAGGCATCGGCGAAACCATCCGTGCCGCCCAGATTTTCGACTTCTTCGCTGGCGAAGCCCTGCGTTTGGCCGGTGAAGTTATTCCTTCGGCACGCCCGAACATCGGCGTCGAAGTGACACGCGAACCGCTCGGCGTCATCGGCATCATCACGCCGTGGAACTTCCCGATTGCCATTCCGGCCTGGAAGATCGCACCGGCGCTCTGCTACGGCAACACCATCGTCTTCAAGCCCGCCGATCTCGTTCCCGGCTGCGCATGGGCCATCGTCGATATTCTCCACCGCGCCGGTCTGCCCAAGGGCGTTCTCAACCTCGTCATGGGTCGCGGTTCCGTCGTTGGTCAGGCCATGCTCGACAGCCCGCATCTGTCCGGCATCACATTCACGGGATCGACAGGCACGGGCCAGCGCGTCGCTGCATCCTCGCTGCCTTTCAACCGCAAATTCCAGCTGGAAATGGGCGGCAAAAACCCGTTCGTCGTGCTGGATGATGCCGATCTCGACGTGGCCGTAGAGGCAGCCGCCAATTCCGGCTTCTACTCAACCGGACAGCGCTGCACCGCATCGTCGCGCATCATCGTCACCGAAGGCATTCACGACAGGTTCGTGGCCGCCATGACCGAGCGCCTTGCCAAGATCAATGTCGGCAATGCCATGGACAAGAGCACCCATGTCGGTCCGGTGGTCGATGAAAAGCAGCTGAAGCAGGACACCGATTACATCGAAATCGGCAAGCAGGAAGGCGCGAAAGTCGCTTTCGGCGGCGAAATCGTCAAGCGCGACACGCCCGGCTTCTTTCTTCAGCCAACGCTTTTCACCGAAGCCACCAACAGCATGCGGATTTCGCAGGAGGAAATCTTTGGGCCTGTGGCCGCTGTCATCCGCGTCAAGAACTACGACGAAGCGCTGGCCACAGCAAACGACACGCCGTTTGGCCTCTCCTCCGGCATCGCCACCACCAGCCTCAAGCATGCGACGCACTTCAAGCGCAATGCAGAAGCGGGCATGGTCATGGTCAATCTGCCGACGGCAGGCGTGGATTTCCACGTGCCCTTCGGCGGTCGAAAGGCATCCTCCTTCGGCCCGCGTGAGCAGGGCCGATATGCCAGCGAGTTCTTCACCACAGTGAAGACGGCCTACACACTGGCCTGACCTAAGCTGTGCTTCCACGAAATCCCCGGCATCGTCCGGGGATTTTTTTTGCCCCTTTCCCAGCCTCGATTTTTGCCTATGGTGACGCCGACGAAATATCATCTGCGGGAAGAGCATGACAGACATCACGATGATTGAAGCGGCACGCCAGCGCATCGGTTCGCAGGCAATCCGCACACCACTCTTGTCATCGCATTTTCTGGATGAAATCGCAGGGCGCAGGATTTTCGTGAAAGCGGAATGCCTGCAACGTACGGGCTCCTTCAAGTTCCGTGGCGGCTGGTCGGCGGTATCGGGGCTGGAACCGGCAGTGCGTCAACGCGGGGTTATCGCCTTTTCATCCGGCAATCATGCCCAGGGCGTCGCACTCGCTGCGGCATTGCATGGCGTTCCCTCCGTCATCATCATGCCCCACGACGCGCCAAAAATTAAAATCGAGAACACCAAAGCCTATGGCGCGGAGGTCGTGCTGTTCGACCGCGCAAGGGATGATCGTGACGCAATCGGTGCCAGACTGTCACAGGAACGGGGTCTGACGCTGATCAAGCCTTTCGATGAACCCCTCGTCATCGCCGGTCAGGGAACGGTCGGTCTGGAAATTGCCGAGCAGGGACAGGAACTGGGAATAGAGACAGCCGATGTTCTCGTGCCCTGCGGCGGCGGCGGCCTGACATCGGGTATAGCGCTGGCGCTGGAAGCTAGGGCACCGCAATATAGGGTGAGAACGTGCGAGCCCGAAAAATTCGATGATGTCGCACGCTCTCTGGCATCCGGCAAAATCGAGCGGAACGACGCGCTGTCCGGTTCCGTTTGCGACGCCATCATTACACCTCAACCCGGCAACATTACCTTCCCGCTGATGGTGGAGCATTGCGGCAGAGGCATTGCGGTGACTGAAGATGAAGCGCTCCGCGCCATGGTGCTGGCCTTCCTGCGGCTGAAAGTGGTGGTCGAACCCGGTGGTGCGGTAGCCCTTGCTGCTGCGCTTTTTCATGGCAGGGACTTTAACACCGATACCGTGATAGCCGTGGCGTCGGGCGGCAATGTCGACCCAGACGTCATGGCGGTGGCACTGGAACGCTTCGCTGCCTAGCATGATCACGGCATCGCTATTTAAACGTTACTCTGGTGTTAACATTTGTGTTGAACCAGAGGCGGTGCTGCGCGTTACTTCCTCGAAATCGGGGAGATCGATGCGGGTTGGGAGGCTTTCAACGATCCATATTTTTCCCGATTGGCCCAACATATGGAAAATCATCTCTACAGAAATAGTCGGAAATAGCGATATTCTAGCATCCATAGTCGCAACGCCGTTCAATCGGCCAAGGTCAACGAGGGAGGGTTCGATGTCTTATTCCAAAGCCGGAAAAATCAGAGATTTCACGCCATCGTCTGCACCAACAAAGGGCTGGCAGGCGATCGTCCATACCGCCCTCATCGGCGTGTGCTTTGCCTTCGTTGGCGCTGTCATACTCGGCTTAGTGCCCTGAGCGTTCAATAATTTGAGACAAAACGGCTGGTTCTATGACCAGCCTTTTTTACGTTTCACGCCTTCAAATAATCTTCAGCAAGCTCGACCCAAAACTCCGTGCCGATAGGCAGAATGTCGTCGTTGAAATCGAATTTGGGGTGGTGCAGCGGCGGATCATTCTCCGTTCTCTGGGTGCCGAGGAAAAAGTACGCGCCGGGACGTTCCTCAAGCATATAGGCGAAATCTTCTGCACCCATGGTAGGGCGCGGCATTTCCATGACCTTGTCGGCTCCGGCAAAGCGGGTTGCCAGATCGACGATGTAGTCCGTCTCGGCCTTATGGTTGATCGTCGGGTTGTAACCGCGTTGGTAATCGAGCGTCACACTCATGCCATAGCTTGCCGCCTGTCCTTCGGCGATCTGGCGAATGCGCTTTTCAAGTTCATCTCGAGCAGCAGCATCGAAAGAGCGGATCGTCAGCAACATTTCCGCCGTTTCGGGAATGACATTGCTCGCCACCCCTGCATGAAAGGCCCCTACCGTCACGACCGTCGGCGTCAACGGATGGATATTGCGCGACACGATGGTTTGCAGCGCCATGATGATGCTGGCGCCAGCGACGATGGGATCGAGCGCGCTTTGCGGTTCAGCGCCATGCCCGCCGTAACCGTTGACCGTGACTTTGCATTCGTCCACTGCCGCCATGATAGGACCATCGCGCAACACGAAATGACCAAAGGGCAGACCGGGCTCATTGTGGAGCGCAAACACCGCATCACACGGAAAGCGCTCGAACAGCCCGTCCTCGATCATCATGCGCGCACCACCGAAATTTTCTTCGGCAGGCTGGAAGATCAGATGCAATGTGCCATCGAAATTGCGGCGCTCGGCGATGATCTTGGCGGCGCCCAGCAGCATGGCCGTATGTCCGTCATGCCCGCAGGCATGCATGACGCCCGGAGTTTGACTGGCGTAATCCGCACCTGTTTCCTCATGGATGGGGAGTGCATCCATATCGGCGCGAATGCCGACCGACCGATGACTACTGCCGTTGCGCAAAGTCGCGACCACACCGGTGCCAGCCAACCCACGCGTCACGGAATAGCCCATGGCCTCCAGCTTCGATGCTACGAAATCCGAGGTCTTGAATTCGGAAAGACCGATTTCCGGGTTGCGATGCAGGTGCTGGCGGATTTCAACGACACCAGGCATGTGATTGGCAATAGCTGCGGTGTGTTCTGGCTGTGTCGTCATTTCTGCATCCGGCATGTTTCGGCAAGGGTAAATTTTAACGATCTCTGCCTAGCAGTATTACCACCTCCTGATAAGACCGAAGGAGGGCTTGCAGCCACCAAACCGACTTTGACGATGTCAGCACATTTGTGAAAGCGGCAGCGGTTGCATGGAACCGAAATTGCCTGAAGTCATTCCTTGCGTAGGCCAGCCAATTGCCGTTCAGAAAGGCTGGACATCCGGGGGATTTCATGACGAGATGGGACAAAGCCAGCATGGGGTGTTTTCGCGTTTGGGGAGTGTGCGAAAATGGTTCATGAAGCGGCGGTGCGAGTGCGCGCCACACCACATCCAACTTCCCAAATGATTGATTTTCTTGGAGACGAAGTTGCCTCATGCAGAAAAATGCCATGATAGTTGGTAACAGACGTCATGCAATCATCGCTCGCTGGTTCGCGATGGTTCAGCAAAGGTTCAGGATCAGCACGAAATAAAGCGTCCAAAGTTGTTTCAATTTCCAAAAGCAATCTGAAACAAGTTCCGGTTACATAGACCAGACCCTCACAGAGTGCAGAATACGAGCCGATGTCATTTCATATTACGCCGACCGCCGCCGCCCGTGATTCAGAAGCAAAGCAGATCGATCACAATGATTCGATACGCTCCGTCTACTTCACCATTGAGGAGTTGAGGGATTGCGGAGCCGAACTGTCCAAATCCGGGGCCGATGGCCTGCCGGGTTTCATGGAGTTCGATTTCTTCGCGCGCCATCGTGAAAACGAAAAGGAAATCCTGCGCGTTTATCGCACAACGGCGGTCGATGCCGAAAATGGCGCGACGATCACGCCTGCTGCGGAATGGCTGCTCGACAATCACTATGTGATAGAAGAGGCCATTCAGGAGGTCCGCCGCGACTTCCCGCGCAAATTCTATCGCCAGTTGCCGACCGTGAAGATCGGCAATGTCGAGATACCGCGCGTGATGGCACTGGCATGGCTCTATGTTGCCCACACACACAGCACGATTTCACGCGAAAGCATGACGGCGCTGGTCGAGGGTTACCAGACATCGCAGACGCTCCAGATTGGTGAACTCTGGGCCCTGCCCTCAATCCTTCGCTTCGTTCTCATCGAAAATCTGCGCCGGATTTCTATTCGCGTCGAGCGCTCGCGCCGCATGCGTCAGCGGGCAAACGAGGTCGTTGATGAGATCATCCGCCTCAACGATGCAGAGGCGTCTGCGAGCGTCTTGAAGCAGATCGACCAGTTGGTGGATGACCCCACCTTCTCGACCCAGTTCCTCTATCGCCTCAGAAACGGTTCGCAGACCTCCGGTTTTGCCCTGAACTGGCTGGAAGAGCGCCTTCGCAGCGCCGGCACAGATGCCGAAAACATCATGATGGCGGAGCATAACCGCCTCGCCTCTGGCAATGTGACGATGGGCAATATCGTCAGAAGCCTGCGCGAAATCGACGATACCGAATGGTCCGTCTGGTTCGAGGAAGTCAGCCATATCGACAAGGTTCTGCGCGAGCAGACCGATTACGATACGCTCGACTTCGGATCGCGCAATACCTATCGCAACACCATCGAGCTGCTGGCTCGCCGTTCCCCGAAGACGGAAATCGAAGTGGCGCAGACCGCGACCGATATGGTCGCAGAAACCGCCAGTTCCGATCAAAAATATCCGCACGCACCCAATGTTGGCAGCTTCCTCATCGGTCAGCGCCGCAAGGAGCTGGAAGAGCGGATCGGTTATAATCCATTGTTTGCCCAGCGCGTCGTGCGCTTTATGCGCCGCTTCAACTGGATGTCCGTCGCTGTGCCCGTCATTGCGCTCACGGCACTGGCCATGGCCATCGTCGGCTGGTTCCTCGCAGATGCGGGTATGCCGTGGTATGTGGTCACCGCGTTCCTGCTGATGTTCGCGCTTCCCGCCTCCGAAGGTGCAACCGGCCTTTTCAACACGGTCGTGACATTCTTCGTCAAGCCGTTCCGTCTGGTTGGATACGAGTTCAAGGAAGGCATTCCGCAGGATGCGCGCACCCTTCTTGCCGTTCCCTGCATGATCACCAGCCGCGACAGCGTGGACGAAATGGTCCGCAATATCGAGGTTCACTACCTCGCCAATCCGCATGGAGACATCTCCTTCGCGCTGATCAGCGACTGGCGCGATGCGCCGTATGAGCAATCGGCTGAGGACGTCGAGATTCTGGAATATGCCAAGCGCGAAGTCGCGGCCCTTTCCGCCCGCTATGCGTTCGACGGCAAGACGCGGTTCTTCCTGCTTCACCGCCGTCGCCTCTACAACCCCGCAGAAGATTGCTGGATGGGTTGGGAGCGCAAGCGCGGCAAGCTGCATGAACTCAACATGCTGCTGCGTGGCGACAAGGATACGACCTTCCTCAACGGTGCCAACATGGTGCCCGAGAACGTCAAATACGTCATGACGCTGGATGCCGACACGCGCCTGATGCGCGACGCCGTCACCAAACTCGTCGGCAAGATGCACCACCCGATCAACCGCCCGGTCCACGATCCCGAAACAGGCCGCGTGATCCATGGTTACGGCCTGCTTCAGCCCCGCGTGACGCCTTCGCTCACGACGGGTAAGGACGCGTCCGTCTTCCAGCGCGTCTTCTCCATCAACCGCGGTATCGACCCCTATGTCTTTACCGTGTCTGACGTCTATCAGGACCTGACATCCGAAGGCACCTTCACCGGCAAGGGCCTCTATGACGTAGACGCCTTCGAAACCGCGCTGAAGGGCCGGATCGATGAGAACGCGGTTCTCTCCCACGACCTTCTTGAAGGCTCGTTTGCGCGTTGCGCGCTGGTGACGGACGTCGAGCTCGTCGAGGACTTCCCGACCCGCTACGAAGTCGAAGTCTCGCGTCAGCACCGCTGGGCGCGTGGCGACTGGCAACTTCTGCCTTACATCATGGATATGAAGCGCGGCGTGACCGCCATTGGCCGCTGGAAGATGATCGACAATCTGCGTCGTTCGCTGACACCGCTTGCCTGGTTCGTCGCCTCCGTTCTCGGCTGGTACTTCATGGGCCCGCTCGGCGCGCTGATCTGGCAGATCCTGCTGATCTTCTCGCTGTTCGTCGCACCGACCCTGTCGCTCCTGTCTGGTCTCGTTCCACGCTCCACCGATATCGTGCCACAGGCGCATTTCCACACGCTGTGGTCAGAAGTCCGCGCCACCAACGCGCAAGTCGCACTCCGCATCGTCTTTATTGCCGACAGCGCCTGCATGATGGCGGATGCCATTGGCCGCTCTCTCTACCGCCTGTTCGTCAGCGGCAAGCTGATGCTGGAATGGCGCACCGCCGCCTCCATTCAGTCGAGCGCGCAGGGCACCATCTTCGATTATTACCGTCAGATGTGGCATGCCCCCGTGGTTGCACTTCTGGGCCTGATGTTTGCCTCGCTGCCCGGTGACAACGCGTTTCTGGTCGGCCTTCCCTTCGCGCTTCTGTGGGTCTTTTCGCCTGCCGTTGCATGGTATGTCAGCCAGTCTGCGGAAACCGAAGATCGGCTGTTCGTGTCCCAACACGTCTCCGGCGAGTTGCGCAAGATCGCGCGGCGCACATGGCGTTATTACGAGGCTTTCGTCACCGCAGGCGAAAACTATCTGCCGCCTGACAACTATCAGGAAACACCAGAGCCCATCGTCGCCAGCCGTACCTCGCCAACCAATATCGGCGTCTACCTGCTGTCGGTCATCTCGGCGCGCCAGTTCGGCTGGATCAGCTTCTCGGAAACCGTCGAGCGGATGGAAAAGACCATCGAGACGGTCGAGAAGATGGAGAAGCATCGCGGCCACCTCTATAACTGGTACCACACGGATACGCTCCAGACACTTGGACCTCGCTACGTCTCTGCGGTCGACAGCGGCAACCTTGCCGGTCACCTGATCGCGATCTCGTCGGCGTGCCGCCAGTGGGCCGAAGCACCGTCCGCCCACCTTCAGGGCAATCTCGATGGTATCGGCGACGTTGCCGGTATTCTGCGCGAGACGTTGAAGGAACTGCCGGACGACCGCAAGAACCTGCGTCCCCTGCATCGCCGTCTGGAAGAGCGCATTATCGGCTTCTCCAACGCTCTTGCCTCCGTCAAGCGCGAGCACGAGTTTGCCTCGATCCGCGTCATCAATCTGGCCGTGCTGGCCCGTGACATCCAGAAGCTGGCCTCCAATCTCAATCTCGAAGTCAAATCGGAACAGAGCGCCGAAGTCACCCGCTGGGCGCAATCGCTGGTCGATTGCTGCGAAGCGCACATTTCCGATAGCGCCTTCGATCTCTCCACGATCGATCCGTTGCGTGACCGGCTCAACTCGCTTCGCGATCGCAGCCGTAATCTCGCCTTCTCAATGGATTTCGGCTTCCTGTACCGCAAGGACCGCCGTCTGCTGTCCATCGGTTACCGCGTGGACAGTCAGGAACTGGACGAAGCCTGCTACGACCTTCTGGCGTCCGAATGCCGCCTGACCAGCCTGTTTGCCATCGCCAAGGGCGATCTGCCGACGGAACACTGGTATCGTCTGGGCCGTCAGGTCGTGCCGATCGGTGCGCAGGGCGCGTTGGTCTCCTGGTCCGGCTCCATGTTCGAATATTTGATGCCACCGCTCGTCATGCAGGAGCGTCACGGCGGCATCTTGAACCAGACGAACAATCTGATCGTCAAGGAACAGATCAGCCATGGCCGCCGTCTCGGCACGCCATGGGGTATTTCGGAAGCGGCCTTCAACGCTCGCGACCACAATATGAACTACCAGTACACCAACTTCGGTGTGCCGACGCTGGGTCTGAAGCGCGGCCTTGGCCAGAACGCCGTCATCGCACCTTATGCTTCGATCCTTGCATCGCAATATGATCCCGAAGGTGCACTGGAAAATCTCGACAAACTGCGCAAGCTGGGCGCGCTCGGTCAATTCGGTTTCCATGATGCCGTGGACTTCACGCCGACCCGCGTGCCGGATGGCAAGGTCTGCGCCGTCGTCTACAACTACTATGCCCACCACCATGGCATGTCGATTGCGGCTGTCGCCAACGTGGTCATGGACGGCATTTTGCGTGAACTCTTCCATGCAGATCCGGTGATCGAAGCCGCCGAACTGCTGCTTCAGGAAAAGGCTCCACGCGAAGTACCCGTCGTAAGCTCCAAGTACGAACCGGAAACTCCCGGCAAGGAACAGGCAGACCTTCTGCGGGCCGAAGTGCGCAGCATTGCAGATCCCGCCGTGCGCGACCGTGAAGTCGTGTTCCTCTCCAACGGCCATTATTCCACCATGCTTACCTCAACGGGGGCGGGCTATTCCAAGTGGAATGGTCTGGCGATTTCCCGTTGGAAGGCCGATCCGACCGAAGATCGCTGGGGTACGTTCCTGTTCCTGCGCGATACCGTCTCTGGTGACTGGTGGAGTGCGACCGCTGAGCCACGCGTAGCTGCGGGCGAAAAGACCAAGACCGTTTTCACCGACGACAAGGCAGAATTCCACAAGACCGTTGGCGATCTGCAAAGCGTGGTCGAATGTATCGTTGCGACCGAGCACGATGCAGAAGGCCGTCGCGTCACGCTGCTCAATGTCGGCTCGGAAGATCGCTACATCGAAGTGACCTCCTATATGGAGCCCGTCATCGCCAATGAGGATGACGACAACGCCCATCCGCTGTTCTCGCGCATGTTCGTGCAGACGGAAATCGGCAAGCGTGGCGACGTCATTCGTGCCTGGCGCAACAAACGCAGCCCCGGCGAGCCGTCAACGGTCATCGCACATCTGGCCGCCGATAATGCTGGTCCAGCCCGTCCGACGGAGTTCGAAACGGATCGTGCCAAGTTCATCGGTCGTGGCCGTGCACTGAGCGAAGCGGCAGCCTTCGATGCTGGGGCAACGCTATCAGGCACGGACGGCTTCACGCTTGATCCTATCCTGTCCCTGCGACGCGTTGTGCGCGTTCCCGCAGGCAAGAAAGTCAGCGTCATCTTCTGGACCATTGCGGCACCGAGCCGTGAGGATGTGGACAAAGCGATCGATCGCTACCGCCACCCGGATGCGTTTGCCCACGAACTCGTCCATGCCTGGACGCGAACACAGGTGCAGATGCGCCATGTGGGCGTAACCTCACAGCAGGCAGCGGCCTTCCAGCATCTGGCCCGCTATCTCGTCTATCCAGACATGCATCTGCGTGCGGATGCCGATACGCTGAAAACCGGTCTTGGTTCGCAGCGGTCGCTGTGGCCGCTGGCGATTTCGGGCGACTTCCCGATCTTCAGCCTGCGTATCAACGATGACATGGATATGGACATCGCCAAGGAGGCCTTGAGTGCGCATGAATATCTGCGCGCCCGCGGCGTCATCTTCGATCTCGTGATCGTCAATGAACGCGCTGCTTCCTACGCGCAGGACATGCAGCACGCTCTCGACTTCATTTCCGAAGCACAGCGCCGTATCAATCCGGCAGATGGTGGCAGACCACATGTCTTCTCCGTTCGTCGCGATTTGATGGATGAGGAGACATGGTCTGCCCTGTTGGCTGCATCGCGAGTCGTTCTTCACGTGCGTAACGGCAAGATCGTGGATCAGGTCAACCGTGCCGTCTCGCTGTTTGCCGCCCATCGCGGGCCGGAAGGCAGTGAATCGGCTCAGGCTCGCCTGCCCGCTCCGGCTTTCCCGCAGGGCGAACCGGTGGAGGACGCCAACGATCTCGATTTCTGGAACGGTTTTGGCGGTTTCACCAAGAGCGGCGACGAATATGTCGTGCGCCTGCACGGCGGTCAGTCTACGCCGCAGCCATGGATCAACGTCATCTCCAACGAGAAATTCGGCTTCCACATCTCCGCCGAGGGCGCTGGTTTTACCTGGAGCCGCAACTCGCGCGACTATCAACTGACACCGTGGAGCAACGATCCTGTCACGAACCGTCCCGGTGAAGCGATCTACGTCGCCGATGTTGAAAGCGGCAAGATCCACTCGCCGTTTGCCGGGTTGTCGCGCAATCCCGAAGCGGTGTTCGAAGCCCGTCATGGCCTCGGTTACTCTGTCTTCCGTAGTGTCGATGAGGGCCTCGACATCGAGGTTACCCAGACGGTAGACCGTGAACGACCCGTCAAGCTGTCGCGCCTGACCATTCGCAACGTCGGTACAGAAAACCGCCGCTTGAAAACCTACGGCTATGTCGAATGGGTGCTGGGCAACAACACCCAGAAATCGGCGCCGTTCATTCTCAGCGCCCATGACGAGGCAACGGGAGCGCTGTTCGCCTCCAATCCCTACAGCATCGATTACAATGCACGCACGGCCTTCCTTGCGCTGGATGAGCCGGCTGGCAGCTTTACCACCAGCAAGCGTGAGTTCATCGGTCGCTATGGCTCCATCCAGGCACCGCAGGCCATCGTATCGGGTGCTGCCCTATCCGGCAGCGTCGAACTGGACGGTGCTCCCTGCGCCGCAGTGATGCAGGAAATTCACCTCAAGCCCGGCGAAGAACGGCGTATTCTGTTCTATATGGGCGATACCGACACGGTCGAAGACGCCCGTGCGCTGGTAAAGGACATCCGCACCGCAGATTTCGATGCGGTGCTGACCGAGAACAAGACTTTCTGGAACGGCTTTACCGGACAGTTGCAGGTGTCCACCCCGGACGCAGGCTTCAACCACATGGTCAACAGCTGGCTGCCCTATCAGGCACTGGCCTGCCGCATCCTCGCCCGCACGGCGTTCTACCAGTCGAGCGGCGCGTTCGGTTTCCGTGACCAGTTGCAGGATACGCTGGCCTTCCTGCTCTACCAGCCGGAGCTTGCTCGCGAGCAGATCCTGCGTGCGGCCGGACGGCAGTTCGCCGAAGGCGATGTTCAGCACTGGTGGTTGCCACTAACGGGCGCTGGTGTACGCACGACGATTTCCGATGACGTCGTCTGGCTTGCTCACGCCACCCATCAGTACATCGCTGCCACCGGCGACAAGGCAATCCTTGATCAGTCCATCCCGTTCCTCAAAGGCCCCTCGCTGACACCCGGCCAGCACGACGCGTTCTTCCAGCCGGAAACCAGCGAGACATCGGTCAGCCTTTACGAACATGCCGCACTTGCACTGGATCTTGCCATCCACCGCACCGGCGAAAACGGTCTGCCGCTCATTCTGGGTGGCGACTGGAACGATGGCATGAACCGCGTCGGCGTCGCCGGTAAGGGCACCAGCGTCTGGCTCGGCTGGTTCCTCGCAGGCACCCTGCGTGATTTCATTGAAATCGCGCAGGAGCGTCGCGATCTCGACCGCGTCGAAAAGTGGAAGACGCATCGCGACAAACTGCGCGCTGCCCTGGAAACGGCTGGCTGGGACGGTGACTATTACCGTCGTGGCTACTTCGACGACGGCACCCCGCTCGGCTCCATCACCAGCGAAGAATGCCGCATCGATTCTCTCGGTCAGAGCTGGAGCGTTCTCTCAGGCGAAGGCGAAGAGCAGCGCTCGGGCCAGGCCATGGATGCCGTGATGAAGGAACTTGTCGATGAGGAGACGGGCATCATCCGCCTCTTCACACCTCCCTTCTCTCGCTCGCCACAGGACCCGGGCTATATCAAGGCCTATCCGCCCGGCGTGCGTGAAAACGGCGGCCAATACACCCATGCCGCAACCTGGGTGGTTCTGGCGCTGGCGAAAATGGGTCGCAACGAGGATGCATGGAAGTGCTTCTCGATGCTCAATCCGGTCAACCACGCGCTCGACCGTCCGTCGTCTGAGACTTACCGTGTCGAACCCTATGTGGTGACGGCGGATGTCTATGGCGCAGGCGCCTATTCGGGTCGCGGTGGCTGGAGCTGGTACACCGGTTCTGCCGGCTGGCTCTACCGCGCCGCCGTCGAAGGTATTCTCGGCATCACCCGCGTCGATGGCAAGCTGCACATCGCCCCATCGCTGCCGCAGGCCTGGGATGGCTTCTCGGCCAAGATCACGCTGGAGGGCAAAGTCCGCGAGGTCGCTGTGAAGCGCAATGAGGGCTCCACGGATGTCGAGGTTTCGATCGACGGCAAGCCGGTCACCGGAACCGATAAGGCCATCGCCTTCGATTGATATCAAAAGGGGCTTAGGCCTCGACCACGCAACAAAAAGCCACGGCACCGAAAGACGCCGTGGCTTTTCTGTTTGCTAACCTGCGTCCGGACGCAACATGCAACTGCAGTAACGGTGGCTCGTGACGTGAAGCCACACATTCCGCCCTCATGCTGAGGTGGGAGCGAAGCGACCCTCGAAGCATCCGCTGCGCACTCTGTCCCAAGCCCGCAACCCTCGCCCTTCGAGGCTCCTGCGGGACACCTCTCCTTCGATAAGCTCAGGATGATGGATGAAGATTGCTTGTTTTGCCTTGACCCAAAAACCCTCAGCGCGTGCCAAAAATTGCCGACCCGACGCGCACGCTGGTCGCGCCGAATTCAATCGCCGTCTCGAAATCACCCGACATGCCCATCGACAGTTTTTCCAGACCGCATTCCTTGGCCAGCTTCGCCAGAAGCGCAAAATGCGGCCCCGGATATTCCTCTGCGGGCGGAATGCACATCAGCCCTTCCACATTCAGCTTCAATTCTTCGCGGCACATGGCGACGAAAGCCACTGTCTCGCGTGGATCGATGCCTGCCTTTTGCGGCTCCATGCCCGTATTGACCTGCACGTAAAAACGAAGTGCCCGGCCCTGTTTGGTGCATTCATCGGCAAGGGCACGGGCAATCTTTTCACGATCGACCGTTTCGATCACATCGAACAGCGCCACCGCATCCGCCGCCTTGTTGGATTGCAGGGGGCCGATCAGATGTAGTTCGATGCCATCTGTCTTTTCCTTCAGCGCTGGCCACTTGCCCTGCGCCTCCTGCACCCGGTTTTCACCGAAAATGCGCTGGCCGCAATCGATCACCGGCTGGATCGTGTCGCCATCGAAGGTTTTCGAGACGGCAACGAGATTGACGGTGCCCGGTTTACGACCGGCTTTTTCCGCAACCGCTGCAATCCGCTGCGTGACATCTTCAAGACGCGCTTCGATTTCCATGTCAAACCTTCATTTTATCAAGGGATAAGGGTTTCAGTAGCCGCCGCCTGCCTTGATGCCAAGCACCATTGTCACCATTTGGACGCTGTCGACCAAGATTGCGTCCATCGCAAGCCCTGCCAAACTTGACGCATAGGCCGTTTCGTGGTGAAGGTCAGCGCGAATTTTCCCCTTGATACCCGGATTTCAGAAGTATGGCCATCGAACGTTATAATCCTCGCGACGCCGAGCCGCGCTGGCAGCAAAAATGGAACGAAGACAATGTCTTCGTGACCGACAACAGCGACGCCCGCGAGAAATATTACGTTCTCGAGATGTTTCCATACCCCTCTGGTCGCATCCACATGGGCCATGTGCGCAACTATGCAATGGGTGATGTCGTCGCACGCTACAAGCGCGCGCGCGGTTACAACGTGCTGCACCCCATGGGTTGGGACGCCTTCGGCATGCCTGCGGAAAATGCCGCCATGCAGAACAACGTCCACCCCAAGGACTGGACCTACCAGAACATCGCCACCATGCGCGGCCAGCTGAAATCCATGGGTCTGTCTCTGGACTGGACCCGTGAATTTGCCACATGCGACGTGGAATATTACAGCAAGCAGCAGGCCCTGTTCATCGACTTCATGGAAAAGGGTCTGGTTTACCGCAAGCAGTCCAAGGTCAACTGGGATCCTGTCGACCATACGGTTCTGGCTAACGAACAGGTTATCGATGGCCGCGGCTGGCGCTCCGGTGCACTGGTGGAACAGCGCGAATTGACGCAATGGTTCTTCCGTATCACCGATTTCAGCCAGGATTTGCTGGACGAGCTGGATGTTCTGGACCAATGGCCGGAAAAAGTCCGACTGATGCAGAAGAACTGGATTGGCAAGTCGGAAGGCCTGTCGCTGCGCTGGCAGACGGTGGCTTCGACGGCTACTGCGGGTTTCGATGACGTAACCGTCTACACGACGCGGCCCGACACGCTGTTCGGCGCATCCTTCCTCGCCATTGCTGCCGATCACCCGCTGGCCCGCAAGCTGTCCGAAGCCAACACTGAGATTGCCGAGTTCTGCGACGAATGCCGTCGTCAGGGCACCTCGCTGGCTGCTTTGGAAACGGCAGAAAAGCGCGGCCTCGACACCGGCGTGAAGGTCAAGCATCCGCTCGACCCATCCTGGGAACTGCCCGTCTACATCGCCAATTTCGTGCTGATGGATTACGGCACCGGCGCCATCTTCGGCTGCCCGTCCGGCGATCAGCGCGATCTGGATTTCGCCCGCAAATACGATCTGCCGGTCGTCGCCGTCGTCATGCCGGAAGGCGAGAACGCCGAGACCTTCTCCATTGGCGACACCGCCTTTGTCGATGATGGCGTGATGATCAACTCGCAGTTCCTCAACGGCATGACGACGACGGATGCCTTCGAGGCTGTCGTGTCGAAACTGTCGGCGCAGACGCTGGGCAGCGAGCCACAGGCCGAGCGCAAGGTGAATTTCCGCCTGCGCGACTGGGGTATTTCCCGCCAGCGTTACTGGGGTTGCCCGATCCCGGTCATCCATTGCGAAGTCTGCGGCGTTGTGCCGGTTCCGAAGAAGGACTTGCCGGTCAAGCTGCCGGACGATGTGACCTTCGACGTACCCGGCAATCCGCTGGATCGTCACCCCACATGGCGTCACGTGTCCTGCCCGCAATGCGGCCACGCCGCGCGTCGCGAAACCGACACGATGGACACCTTCGTCGATTCGAGCTGGTACTTCACCCGCTTCACAGCGCCGTGGGAAGAACAGCCGACCGACCCGAAGGTCGCCAATCGCTGGCTGCCCGTGGACCAGTATATCGGTGGCATCGAGCACGCGATCCTGCATCTGCTTTACTCGCGCTTCTTCACCCGCGCGATGAAGGCCACCGGCCATGTCGATGTGAAGGAGCCCTTCAAGGGCCTGTTCACGCAGGGCATGGTCGTGCACGAAACCTACCGTCTCGGCGAAGGCCAGAACGGCCAATGGGTCGTGCCTGCCGATATTCGCATCGAGGAAGTCGATGGCAAACGCCGCGCCTTCCTGCTGTCGGACGGCGAAGAAGTGCAAATCGGCTCCATCGAAAAGATGTCGAAGTCGAAGAAGAACGTGGTCGACCCGGACGATATCATCGCCTCCTACGGCGCCGATACGGCCCGCTTCTTCGTTCTGTCGGATAGCCCGCCAGACCGCGACGTCATCTGGTCGGAAGCCGGTGTCGAAGGCGCGCATCGCTTCGTGCAGCGCGTCTGGCGCATCATCGGTGAAGCTGCCGAGGAGCTGAAGTCGGTCAAGCCTGCGCCTGCAAGCGAAGGCGAAGGCCTTGCCATCTCCAAGGCAGCCCACAAGACGCTGAAGGCCGTTCAGGACGATCTCGATAAGCTCGCCTTCAACAAGGCCATTGCCCGCATCTACGAACTCGTCAACACGCTGGCCGGACCTTTTGCCGAGGTCGCCAGTGGCGGCAAGTCAGACGACATGAAGGCGGCGGCCCGTGATGCTGCGGAAATTCTCGTGCGCCTGATTGCACCGATGACGCCGCATTTGGCCGAGGAATGCTGGACGGCGCTGGGCAATGAAGGTCTTGTCGCCCAAAGCGCATGGCCCAGTTTCGTACCTGCCCTCATCGAAGAAAACGATGTGGTGATGCCCATCCAGATCAACGGCAAGAAGCGTGGCGAATTGACAATCGCGCGCGATGCGGATCAAGATGCCGTGCGCGCGGCGGTGCTGGACCTGGACGCCGTCAAGGCGGCACTTGGCGGTGCCGCGCCGAAGAAAATCATTGTGGTTCCACAAAGGATTGTGAACATTGTTGTCTGATGCCTATTCCAAATGGGGCCGCATAGCAGCCGCAATTTCCGTTGTCCTGTTCGCAGGCTTGCTGGCAGGCTGCCAGGTTCGTCCGCTCTATAGCGAGGCTTCCGGTACGCGTCAGAAGCTGCTGACGGTCAACTTCGATTCCGCTGGCGACCGCGTCACGCAAGAGGTCCGCAACCACCTGATCTTCCTGGCTTACGGCGGTGCTGGCGCACCTACGACCAAGGAATACGAGGTCAAGATCGTCGTCAAATCCAGCGCGACCTCCACGGAAGTGACCGACGACACCAGCCTTTCAGTATCGAAAAGCAACTATGACGGCCCCTTCCCGGGTCGTGTCAGCATGACTGGTAACTATGTGCTTACCCGTATTTCCGATGGTCAGGTTCTGCGTTCCGCAAGACGCACCGTGACTGCCATGCTCGATCTGCCACAGCAGGAATTCGCGAAAATCCGCGCCATACGCGACGGTGAAAACCGTGCAGCACGAGAGCTTGCCGAGATCATCCAAACGGATATCGCGTCCACGCTCAACCGTTGAGAGCGAGATGACGGAAATCAAGTCGCACGAATTCGAACGCTTCGCCGAAAAACCGGCGGAGCGTTTTCGCGTATTCGTGCTCTACGGTCCCGACCGTGGCCTCGTCTCGGAACGGGCCACGCTCATCGCATCGAAAACCGGCATCGATCCGAACGATGCCTTCGCATCCCTAAAACTCACAGCCGGCGATCTCCAGGGCGATCCCGGCCGACTGCTCGATGAGATCAACTCCATCGGTCTGTTCGGTGGCGAAAAGCTGGTCTGGGTCAAGGGTGCCGCCAATGAAAAGGCGCTGGTGGATGCGCTTCAGGTTCTGTCCGACAATCCGCCCGAAGCGAGCTTCCTAATCGTTGAGGCGGGCGATTTGAAGAAAGGCACGGGCCTTCGCAAGATCGCAGAACCATCCCGCGCCATTGCGGCCATCCCCTGTTATGCCGACGACGCACGGGCACTGAATGCGCTGATCGATCAGGAATTGGCAACCGAAAACCTGCGCATCGCCCCCGCCGCCCGCCAGCGTCTCACAGAATCGCTCGGCGGTGATCGCATCGCCTCGCGCAACGAAGTCCGCAAGCTCGCGCTCTATTGCCGAGGTCACGACGTCATCGAGGAAGACGACGTGATGGCGATCATCGGTGATGCCAGCACCGTTTCCGCCGACGATGCAGTGGACGCGATCCTGAAGGGTGATCGCAATGCCTTCTTCCACGCCACCCAGAAAATCATCGCCTCCAAGACGCCGATCTTTCTGGTGCTGCAAGGCTGCCTGCGCCAATTTCAATTGCTGGACCAGATGCGCGCCGAAATGGACGACAAGAAGCAGCAAGCCGGTCAGGTCATGCTGACACTGGGCCGCGGCATCCATTTCCGCCGCAAACCCGTGATCGAAAGAGCGCTGCGCACATGGCAGCCAGCGGCAATTGCACGCGAAATGAACCGACTGCAAGCCGCCATCCTGCAAAGCCGCCAGCGGCAAAGCCTGGAGCAAAGCGTGGCACTGCTGACGCTGTTGTCCACGACATTGCAGTCGGGGCGAAACGGTTAGCCGCCTCTTCACCTCATTCCTGTGCTTGTCACAGGAATCCAGCCCACGCGCGTTTGCGCGGCGAAAGGACCCTTCTCAGCCCAAGGACTTGGGCTGACTAGATTCCTGTGACAAGCACAGGAATGAGGGGTGTAACAGTGATGCCTCGATCACTATCTCTATATTTAAGGAATTTGATAAACAGCCCTTCCCGACCAAATGCTGGGAAGGCCACTAACTTCACGTCGATTAACTCTATCAGTCGCCCTTGCCGGGCTCCGCCGAGAAGTAAAGATCGAGCTTGCCTGAAACGCCGTCCATCTCCTTGGCTCCCGGCATCGGGTCGCGTTTGACGGTGATATTGGGCCAGATGGCCGCATATTCGGCGTTGAGTGTCAGCCACTTGTCCAGACCTGGCTCCGTGTCTGGCTTGATGGCTTCCGCTGGACATTCCGGTTCGCACACACCGCAATCGATGCACTCATCCGGATTGATCGCCAGAAAATTCTCGCCCTCATAGAAGCAGTCGACAGGGCAGACTTCAACACAGTCGGTGTATTTGCAGCGTATGCAATTATCGGTCACGACATACGTCATGATGGACTCCAGAATATGCGGGCCGGGTCACTGGGCTCTCGAACACAAGCCATTGCCCGGCATTAAGACGGGGCACTTTGGCAAGTGAGGTAATGCCTTTGTACCGAGATAGCAAGGATAAACGATCCTGAAAAACACCCGGTTTCTAGTCGATTATTCCATCGATGCTTGGCCAAGTATGCAAGAGTTTTGACTATGACCTTCAGAAACATCCGTCGCTCGCCGAAGACAATCCTTCGAAGGCCGCTCAGGTGTCTCATTCTTCGTCGCTGTCTGTCATGAAACGATCGAGCGCACGGCGCTCCTTTTTCGTCGGGCGGCCACTGCCGGGCTCTCGCACCGCCTGTTCGAGCAGCGTCAGGCGCTCGCCGGGCGGACGTGGCGGCGTCTTGTCATCATAGAGAACTCTGGCTTCGTCATAGGGACCGCGACGTTCACCGGCAGCTTTGACCACCAAGACGCGGTCCATGCGCTCGAAACTGATGTCGAGCCTGTCGCCAACTTTCACCATGTGGCTCGGTTGGCGCACCGGCGTGTCGTTGACGCGCACCTTGCCCGACTGGATGTAGGTCTGGGCAAGCGAGCGCGATTTGACCATACGGGCGAAAAACAGCCACTTGTCGAGGCGCTGTCGGCCTGAGTCATGTGGCTGTTGTTTCTCGTCCATCGGTTACTTCTTCAACTGCTCCTTGAGCGCAGCGAGCTTGGCGAAAGGCGAATCCGGATCCATAGGCTTTTCCTTGCGCGGTGGCTTGGCTTCAAAACGCTGCTGACCCTGCGGCTTGCCGCCACGGTCGTTGCGCTCTGGCCGATCCTTGCGCTCGCCACGGTCAGGACGCTCGTTGCGGTTGCCGTTGTTACCGGGACGACCACCTTCACGCTTGCGCTCGCCATCACGCTTACGATCACCGTCTCGGTTGGCATTGCCACGCGGCTGACCCGGGCGCTCTTCGCCACCTTCGGTGCGACGCTCGCCCCGGTTTTCACCGCCACGATTGCCCGGACGGCGATTGTCGGTGCGCTGGTTGTCATTGCGACCACCGGGACGCCACAGAAGAACCGGCTTGGGCTCCGCGACTTCGGCAGGCGCTGCCTCAGCCGCAGGTTCCACTGCCGTCTCTGCCGGAGCATCTTCGGCCTTTACCTCTGCTGGCGCTTCGGCAACGGCGTCGGAAGCAGCAGGCGTCTCGGTCGCAACCTCGGCATCGGCGTCATCATGCGAAGCGGTCTCTTCGGCAGGTGCAGCCTCGGTCGTCGCTTCAACCTTCGAAGCATCGCCGCTCTGGCCAAGGAAAGCCGCAGCCTCTTCGGCGCTCACCTGATCGGCGCGGTAGCCAAGGCCCTTGAGGATCTCTTCCATGTCGTCGAGCGTCGCACCGAGAATGGAGAGCATCGCGGTCGTCGTGGTGAAGCGACGGCCATCATAGGCACCTTCCGGGCGCGGCTGCGTGCCGGGCTTCCACTGCAACAGCGGGCGAATAAGATCGGCCAGACGCTCGAGAATGTCGATACGCACGGCACGCTTGCCGAGGAAGCGGAAGCCTGCGAGCTTGTAGAACATGCGCTCATAGCTGCTGTCGGTGACAACGGATGTACGACCGGCGGCCAGAACCGGAATGAGATCGCCGTAACCTGGCTTTCCGAGACCATCGTTCTTTAGCGCCCAGAGCAGCGTTACAAGCTCTGCCGGAGCAGGCTTGAGCAGCGCTGGCAGGAACACGTGATAGGCGCCGAAGCGAATGCCATAGCGGCGCATGGAGGCGCGCGCATCCTGATCAAGCGTCTTGACCTCTTCGGTCACGTCGCGACGGAAGAGAACACCGAGATTTTCAACGAGCTGGAACGCCAAGCCCTTCGCCAAACCCTGAAGATCTTCGGCGCGGGAAATATCGTCCAGAGGCTTCAGCACGGTTGCGATCTGGTGGTTTACGAATCGCTCGACGCGGGCAACGGCGTGATCGCGGGCATTGCCGCTCAACAGTTCGTCGGCCAGCATGATGACACGCGGCTTCATGATGTTATCGCCAGACGAAAGACGCGCGACAGGGTCGCCTAGCCAACGCACCGTCCCATCGGAGCCCAAGGCAAGGTCGCCATTGCCGCTGGCGTGCAGACGCGCAGCACGCGCCTCATATTCCAGCGCAAGCGCCTTCTGCGCTGCTCCTTGCACAGCCTTGGCATCTGGCCCCTCGGCTCCGGCTACCGGTGTAAACCGGAAACCCGCCAACTGGCCGACATGATGTCCTTCAACAAAGACATCACCATTCACACTGATTTCAGCTTCAAGCATCGCATTCTCTCTTAGGCGCCTCATGAGCACAGATGTCCTGCGATCAACAAAGCGTTTCGTCAACCTTTCATGTAGAGCATCGGACAATCGATCTTCGATTTCCCGAGTCTTTTCTTGCCAGTGTGTCGGATCGGCAAGCCATCCTGGGCGGTTTGATACATACGTCCATGTTCTGATCTGCGCAATCCTTGCAGAAAGCGTATCGATCTCACCGTCGGTGCGGTCCGCCCGCCGCACCTGTTCGGCCATGAAGTCCTCGTTGACGGCCCCGTGTTTGACGAGGTCGAAATAGAGCGTCGAAATCAGGTCGGCATGCTGGGCGGGCGCGATGCGGCGAAAATCCGGCAAAGCGCAGGCCTCCCACAGCTTTTCGACCCGCTCGGCGTTAGAGGTAATGTCGACAATTTCGGGATAACGCGACAGATGTTCCAGCGCCTGCTGGTCGATAGCCGGCAGCGCGCGCGCCAGACCCTGAATGGTCGGGGCGGCATCCAGACTTCCACGCAAATTGGCGATGGAGGAGAAATCGAAGTTCTTGGTGCGCCATTGCAGCACTTTGACCGAATCGAACTGGTGCGATTCGACCCGCTCGACAAGTTCGTCATCGAGAGGATCGACCTGACCGGTCACACCAAACGTGCCGTCGCGCAAATGACGTCCGGCACGGCCCGCAATCTGGCCCATCTCACCGGGGTTGAGATTGCGGAACTGATAGCCGTCGAACTTTCGATCCTGCGCAAAAGCAACGTGATCGACATCGAGGTTGAGCCCCATGCCGATGGCATCAGTTGCGATCAGATATTCGACATCGCCATTTTGATAGAGACCGACCTGCGCATTGCGTGTGCGCGGTGAAAGCGCACCGAGTACGACAGCGGCACCACCGCGCTGACGGCGCACCAGTTCGGCAATCGCATAGACCTCGTCGGCGGAAAAGGCGACGATGGCCGTGCGTCGCGGCAGGCGGGTGATCTTCTTTTGTCCCGCATAAAACAGCTGCGACAGTCTTGGCCGCTCGACCACGACGATGCCGGGAAGCAGCTTTTCCAGAATGGGCCGCATGGTGCCCGCACCCAGCAGCAGCGTTTCTTCCCGCCCGCGCAGATTCAAGATGCGGTCGGTGAAGATATGGCCGCGCTCCAGATCGCCCGCCAACTGCACCTCATCGATGGCAACGAAGGCCGCAGTCGTTTCGCGCGGCATCGCTTCCACGGTACAGACGGAATATTTGGCCTTGGGAGGGGAAATCTTTTCTTCGCCGGTAATCAGCGCCACGTTCGGCGCACCCACCTTTTCCACCAGCCTCGTATAGACCTCACGGGCCAGCAGACGAAGCGGCAGGCCGATGACACCGTTGCCATGCGCGACCATCCGTTCGATGGCATAATGCGTCTTGCCGGTATTGGTGGGTCCAAGAACGGCCGTAACACCGCGGCCGCTCAAGAGCATGGGGCGAAAATTCAACGTACTATCCGTGAAATCGACTAACTGACTGTTTTACAACGCACTCGAAACATATCCGCCCGCGTCTTCCACCACACATGGCAATCGCAAAGGTCAAAGGCAAGGAAGGATTGGATAAAACCTGAAATTGCGCCGATTTTTGCGTCATAAACACTGACGAGAGCGATTCGGAACAGGCTGCGAACGAATCAGCGACGAATCGCTGACTCCGTATGATTCAGCTTTTGTTCACGGCTATATCTGGGCAGCAGCAACTCTCCGCTCTACAAGATCGTGAATCGTGTCGTTCCGGGCTTTTGTCACATTAGAGCGGTTGGCCAGCCAGCAATCGCGGCCCGTCCTTATCCGCCGTTCCCGCCGCTTGGCCGATGAAATAGGACTTGAGGCCGGGAATCCGGTCCACGAGCCCCAGGCCGAAATCGCGGGCGATCCTGATCGGCCCGACATCGTTGGAGAACAGCCGGTTCAGCACATCGGTGGTGATGCCCATCCGCACCGTGTCGAACCGCCGCCAAGACTGGTAGCGCTCCAGCACGTTCAGCGAACCGATGTCGAGGCCGAGGCGATCCGCGTCGACGATGGTTTCGGCAAGCGCTGCCACATCCTTGAAACCGAGATTGAGCCCCTGGCCCGAAATCGGGTGAATACCGTGCGCCGCATCGCCTGCGAGCGCCAGACGCGGCGCCACGAAGGCTCGGGCAAGCGTTAGGCCCAGCGGAAAGGCCCGCCGTGGACCGACAGGCTTCACGGTTCCCAACTTGTGGCCAAAACGGCGTTCCAGCTCCTCCTCGAATACCAGATCGTCGGACGCCACCAGACGGTCGGCATCCGCGGTTCGCTCCGTCCAGACGAGCGAGGAGCGATTGCCTTTCAGCGGCAAGATGGCAAAGGGGCCGGACGGTAGGAAATGCTCTTCGGCGCAGCCATTGTGTGGACGCTCATGCTCCACCGTCGTCACGATGCCCGACTGGTCGTAAGCCCAGTGCACGGTCTTGATACCGGCCATGTCGCGCAGCGCCGAACGCACACCGTCACACGCCACCAGCAGAGGCGTCTCAAGGGATGAACCGTCAGAGAGAGCAATGAGATTGCTCTGTGGACCGGGCTCGAAACCCGATACGCTCAAACCATGGCGAATCTCGATACCCAGCCGTTCGCAGACGCCACGCAACGCACCCACCATAGCGACATTGGGAATCATATGGGCAAAGGGCTGGCCCTCCGCCACATCCCCGTCGAAGGTCAGAAACACCGGGCGCACGGGATCGGATGTTTTCGAATCGGTCACGATCATCTTGTTGATCGGCTGCGCCTCTGGCAGCAGTTCCTGCCATATGCCGAAGACATCAAGCATCCGCGTCGCTGCCGCGATGATGGCGGAGGCGCGCATATCCTTCTTCCAGACGTGTTCCGGTGCGGCTTCGATCACCTGCACAGCCAGATGGGGCGCAGCCTGCTTGATGGCCACGGCAACGCTCAGGCCCACATATCCGCCGCCTGCAACAACAACATCCAGCATCACGACCACTCCCGCATTCTTGTGAATCTCACGTCTGCACTATAGACCATCCATTTAGGTCTTCCTACAGCCGGAGCATGTCGAAAATGTCGCGCCCTCTCGAAAATACAGCTCCGCTGCAAAACCTCATTTCCACGCTCGATCTGGAAAAGCTTGAGGAAAACCTGTTTCGGGGCACCAGTCCGCAGGTCGGCTGGCAGCGCGTGTTCGGGGGTCAGGTCATCGCGCAGGCCTTGATGGCGGCGCAGCGCACGGTGGGGGAGGACCGCTTCGTCCACTCCCTACACGCCTATTTCATGCGGCCCGGCGACCCCAAGGTGCCGATCATCTATCAGGTCGACCGCATCCGCGACGGCGCAAGCTTTGCCACACGCCGCATCGTCGCCATTCAGCACGGCCACGCTATTTTCTCCATGTCGGCATCATTCCAGATCGACGAAGGCGGCTTCGACCATCAGGCGCAAATTCCAGACGTGCCGCAGCCGGAGCAGTTGATGAGCGAAGAGCAGATGCGCGATGCCTTCCTCGCCAAGGCACCGCCTGCCATCAGGAAATATTGGGAAAACAAACGCCCGATCGAGATCAGGCCCGTCTCGCTCACCCATTACATTTCCAAGGAAAAGCTCGAGCCCCATCAAAACGTATGGGTGCGTGCGGTCGGCGACGTGCCCGCCGACCGGCATTACCAGGCCGCCGTTCTGGCCTATCTCTCCGATATGACCCTGCTGGACACCTCACTCTACGCCCACGGCACCACGATCTTCGACCCTGCCGTTCAGGCTGCCAGCCTCGATCACGCCATGTGGTTTCATCGCCCCTGCAAACTGGATGACTGGCTGCTGTACACACAGGATAGCCCCAGCGCGTCAGGAGCTCGCGGGCTCACGCGCGGCAACCTGTTTACGCGCGATGGCATTCTGGTCGCGTCCATGGCGCAGGAAGGCCTGATCCGCAAATTGGCAAATGATTAAATAATAGTCATTTTTATTTTTTTGCCCGCTTCTTGAGCGCGGCTTGCATATTTGTGTGCCTATTTTACAGACTTATTTATTAAATCCATTATTTTTCAATAGCTTATCAAAACACCATCAAACTGGCACGCGCCTTGAATGTACAGGTGCAGTCGCTGTTGTTGATCTGCCAGCGTCGGGACATGTCGGCTCTGCGCCGAGGCAAACAAAGGATGGGAAACCAGATGAAAATTGTGATGGCCATTATCAAGCCGTTCAAGCTGGACGAAGTGCGCGAAGCACTGACAGCTGTCGGCATCCAGGGCCTGACCGTGACCGAGGTGAAGGGTTACGGACGCCAGAAGGGACATACCGAAATTTATCGCGGCACCGAATACGCGGTCAGCTTTCTTCCCAAGTTGAAGATCGAGATCGCCGTCGCTTCGGATCTCGTGGAAAAGGCCGTCGAGGCCATCGCATCCTCCGCCAAGACGGGCCAGATCGGTGATGGCAAGATTTTCGTCTACTCGATCGAACAGGCCGTGCGCATCCGTACCGGCGAAACAAACACAGAAGCGCTTTAAGCACGCCTGACAGGGGAGTTTTCAAACCATGCAATTCAACAAGATTTCCACACTCAGCGCGCTCGGCGCCAGTGCGGCGGCCCTTCTGGCCCCGATTGCAGCCTTCGCGCAGGACGCCGCTGCCCCGGTTGCCGCTGCTGCTGCCGCAGCCCCGGTTCCTGAAAAGGCCGACACCGCATTCATGTTCCTCGCCACCATCCTGGTGCTGTTCATGATCATCCCGGGTCTCGGACTGTTTTATGGTGGTCTGGTTCGCAGCAAGAACATGCTGTCCGTCCTGATGCAGTGCACGGTCATCGCCGCGTCTGTCATGATCATCTGGGTCATCTATGGTTATTCCTTCGCCTTCGGCGGTTCCGAAAGCCCGTTCTTCGGTGGCTTCGCCAAGATGTTCCTGTCCGGCGTCACCAAGGACAGCACGGCTGCGACCTTCTCGCAGGGCGTCGTCATTCCTGAATTCATCTTCGTGATGTTCCAGATGACCTTTGCCGCCATCACACCGGCACTGATCATCGGTGCCTTTGCCGAGCGTATCAAGTTCTCCGCCTCCATCCTGTTCTGCATCCTCTGGGTGACGTTCGTCTACTTCCCGATCGCTCACATGGTCTGGGACGCAAAGGGCTACCTCTTCGGTCTCGGCGCTCTCGACTTCGCTGGCGGCACGGTCGTTCACATCAACGCCGGTGTTGCCGGTCTTATCGGCGCGATCATGGTTGGCAAGCGTACCGGCTTCGGCAAGGACATGATGGCCCCTCACTCCATGACGCTAACCTATGTCGGTGCAGCCATGCTCTGGGTTGGCTGGTTCGGCTTCAACGCCGGTTCCAACCTCGAAGCCTCCAGCGGCGCGATGCTTGCAACCGTCAACACCTTCGTTGCGACGGCAGCAGCCATCCTGTCGTGGTGCCTGGTCGAGACTTTCACACGCGGCAAGGCTTCCATGCTGGGCGCAGCATCCGGCATGATCGCCGGTCTGGTTGCCATCACACCGGCAGCCGGTATCGTTGGCCCCATGGGCGCCATCGTCATGGGCGCGATCGTATCGCCACTTTGCTACTTCTTCGTCTCCGTGGTGAAGAACAAGTTCGGCTATGACGACACGGCAGACGTCTTCGGCGTTCACGGCGTGGGCGGCATCTTCGGCGCGCTCGCAACCGGCATCTTCGCAAGCGCATCGCTCGGCGGCATTGGTTACGCAGGCGAACAGACGATGAGCGGCCAGTTCCTGGTTCAGGTTCAGGCTGTCGTCGTCACCCTGCTGTGGACCGGTATCGGCTCTGCGATCCTCTACAAGGTCGTCGATCTCATCGTCGGTCTGCGTGTTCCCGTCGAAGCCGAACGCGAAGGTCTCGATCTGGCATCGCACGGCGAAGCAGCCTACCACTCTTAAGAACTGTCGGATGGGGGCGATTGTCTCGCCCCCTCCTCAAACGAAAAAAGCCCGGTCTCGCGCCGGGCTTTTTTCGTTTTCGCATCCTAAGTCATGTCTGAATCTGCATGGTTAATGCCATATTAACCTCCCTCCCGCTATTTTGCCCTGTCATCCCGTCTGCGCCACGTTTGGTCAGACTTCGGAAGCAACGAAAAAACGACAGGTTCAGCATATGGACAGAGTGACGTCTCCGACTTTCAATGGTCGTGATAACCGCTTCGTACTGACGGCATTCGTCGTGCGCCAGTTGATGGCGTTGTGCGGTTTCGCGGTCTTGGCCGTATTGGCGCTGGGCATCACGGCACTGGCCACATGGAATGTCGCCGATCCGAGCCTGTCCTACGCCACGGGCAGCGAGCCGACGAACCTGCTGGGCCGCAGTGGTGCGATCTTTGCCGACATCATGATGCAGTTTCTGGGCCTGTCGGCACTGATCGCCATGCTGCCCATGCTTGCCTGGGCCTTCATGCTGATTTCCGGTCGCCGTTTCAATCGCATTCCTGCCCGCCTCGTTGCATGGCTCGCCGGTGCCTTCATCGCCTCCGCCTCCCTCGGCTGCTTTCCCGCCCCTTTGACATGGCCGCTTCCCAACGGCATCGGCGGCGTAATCGGCGATATGATCCTGCGCTTTCCAGCGCTCTTCATCGGTGCCTATCCGACAGGCACCTTCGCTACCGTTCTCGGCGCCATCTTCGCGGTGCCTGCAGCCTGGCTGATGCTGTTTGCCTCCGGCCTGCTGGGTGCGGCTGAGGACGACGATGAGATAATCGTGTCCCAGGCTTCCGCGCCAAGCAAAGCCCGCAAGGTGCAGGAGCTGGACGAAGACGAAGACGAAGGCGATGGCTTCTTCGGCAGCCTGCTGGCCTTCGGTGCCCTTGCCCATTACTGGTACATCACGCAGGCCCGCTTCCGCCGTCTGTTCGGTCTGAAGCCCAAATCCATGCGCAACGATTTCGAGCAGCCCTACGACTTCAACGATTACGAATTCGGAACGCTGAACGAACCATCGCGCCTGAAAACCGCCATCAACCGGCTGGACCAGCGTGCAGAACCTTCTTTCGAAGAGCGCGCGGAAGCCCGCGCCCGCCGCGAAGTCTCCCCGCCACCCATCTCGATGGACGATGATGACGGCTTCAGCGAGGACGATGCCCTGCCGGACGGCGTTCTCTCCGGTGACACCAAGTTTTCTCCGCGCCCGGCACCGGGCCAGACACGCATCACGGCCCCGCCTGCCCGCCCGAAGCCAAGCGACCGCGTCGCCCGCGATGCGCAAGGGTCTTTCATCGCTCCCGATGGTTTCCAACTGCCGTCCATCCACCTTCTGGCCGAACCGAAAAGCGTCGTTCGGGACGCCACGCTGAACGCAGAAGTGCTGGAACAGAATGCCCGCAGGCTTGAGGGCGTGCTGGAAGACTTCGGCGTCAAGGGTGAAATCATCCACGTTCGCCCCGGCCCGGTCGTCACGCTCTATGAACTGGAGCCAGCACCCGGCATCAAGTCGTCGCGCGTCATCGGCCTTGCCGACGATATCGCCCGTTCCATGAGCGCCGTCGCCGCCCGCGTGGCGGTCGTGCCCGGTCGCAACGCCATCGGCATCGAACTGCCGAACCGCACCCGCGAAACCGTTTATCTGCGTGAACTGATCGGCTCGCGCGATTTCGAAAACACCAAGGCCAAGCTGCCCATGTCGCTGGGCAAGACAATTGGTGGCGAAGCCGTGATCGCAGACCTTGCGAAGATGCCGCATCTGCTGGTCGCAGGTACCACCGGCTCCGGTAAGTCTGTCGCCATCAACACAATGATCCTGTCGCTGCTGTACCACATGACACCGGAACAGTGCCGCCTGATCATGATCGACCCGAAGATGCTGGAACTGTCGATCTACGATGGCATCCCCCATCTTCTGTCGCCCGTAGTCACCGATCCGAAGAAGGCCGTCGTTGCGCTGAAATGGACCGTGCGCGAGATGGAAGAGCGCTACAAGAAGATGTCCAAGATCGGTGTGCGCAACATCGATGGCTTCAACACCCGTGTCCAGCAGGCGCTCGACAAGGGCGAGGTACTGACCCGCACCGTGCAAACGGGCTTTGACCGCCAGACCGGCGAGGCCATGTACGAGACCGAAGAATTCGACCTGAAGCCCCTGCCCTACATCGTCGTCATCATCGACGAAATGGCCGACCTGATGATGGTTGCCGGCAAGGACATCGAAGGCGCGGTCCAGCGTCTAGCACAGATGGCGCGTGCGGCTGGCATCCACGTCATCATGGCCACCCAGCGCCCGTCGGTGGACGTCATCACCGGTACCATCAAGGCCAACTTCCCGACCCGTATATCCTTCCAGGTCACCTCAAAGATCGACAGCCGCACTATTCTGGGCGAGCAGGGCGCCGAGCAGCTTCTGGGCATGGGCGACATGCTCTATATGGCTGGCGGCGGACGCATCCAACGCGTTCACGGTCCTTTCGTTGCCGACAACGAAGTCGAGGAAATCGTCTCCTACCTTAAGACGCAAGGCTCGCCCGAGTACCTTGAGGCCGTGACCGAAGAAGATGACGAGGAAGATGGCGGCGGCCCCGCAGGAACGGGCAATATGGCCGATTCGGAAGACCCCTATGATCAGGCGGTCGCCGTCGTGCTTCGGGATGGAAAGGCCTCTACCTCCTACGTACAGCGCCGTCTCGGCATCGGTTACAACCGTGCCGCATCACTGATCGAGCGCATGGAGCAGGAGGGCATCATCGGCCCGGCCAACCACGCGGGCAAACGGGAAATCCTGGTGCCGACCGAGAGTGACTGATAGCGCGACAGGGTTCGGACAAACGTCGCGAAGCCGGTTTCTGAATACCGCATTGCCTCACGCAAATATCAGCAACCAAGGTGTGATTTTGGCGTTATAGCAGACGCGAAGCGAAGTCATGAAGCCGCCGCGTTTTTTTGGCAAACGGATGCGATGAAGGAGAAAAGAATGAAGAAGAATACCCCGGTCGTATCAGCCCAGTCAAATGGCCTTGAAAGCCAGATGACCCGACGTGGCGTCATGACCCTGTTTTCTGCAACGGCAGCTTTTGCAGCGCTTCAGCCCATGTCTGCGTTCGCGCAGGCGGATGCCACCGCGCAGAAAATCGCCAACCATTTTTCCTCCGTCAAAACCATGATGGGCGAGTTCGTGCAGTTCGGCCCGCGCGGTGAGCAGACCGGTGGAAAATTCTACATCGCCCGCCCCGGCAAGCTTCGCTTCAACTACGAAGACCCGTCGCCGATGCGTGTCATTTCCGACGGCAGAAACGTCGTCATCGGCAACAACAAGCTGAAGACCTGGGATCTGTACCCGCTGTCCAAGACGCCACTCAGCCTGCTTCTGGCCGACAAGATCGACCTTGGAAACCGCAAGGTTCGCGACGTGAAGGAAGAGTCTGATCTCACCACCATCGTTCTGGGTGATAAAAGCGTCTTCGGCGATTCCACCATCACGCTGATGTTCGACCCAAAAACCTTTGATCTGCGCCAGTGGACGACCACAGATGCACAGAACAAGGACACGACGGTCATGATTTTCAACGTCCAGACCGGCGTGGCCCTCGACGACAAGGTTTTCGCGATCAATTACGAGGAAGTCCGCAGCCGGGGCTGATCTCCGGGGTTCGACACCAGAAAACGATTCCCGTTTCTGCAGCGATGTTATAAGCCTGCCTCACCTTTCCAAAGGATGAGCGGAGCCGGACAGCATGACATTCTCGATAACCACCTGGAACATCAATTCGGTGCGCCTGCGCATGCCGATCGTGGAGCAGTTTCTGGTGCGTTACCAACCGGATGTCCTTTGCCTGCAGGAAACCAAATGCCCGAATGGTGAGTTTCCACTAAAGCCTCTTAAGGCCCTCGGATATGAGCACATCATTATTCACGGCCAGAAGGGCTATCACGGCGTTGCCATTGCATCGAAGCTCCCTCTAATCGAAGATCATCGGCAGGATTATTGCGGCATTGGAGATGCCCGTCACATTTCCGGCATCGTCCAGGTTGGCAACAGGCGCATTCGGCTTCACAATTTCTATGTTCCGGCAGGCGGCGACGAACCGGATCGCTCGATCAATCCCAAGTTCGGCCACAAGCTCGATTTCATCGAGGAAATGAAGGCTCTCAGCGCAGACAGCGTGCCGGGCACGTCGTCCATCCTCGTCGGTGACCTCAACATCGCTCCGCTCGAAAACGACGTCTGGTCGCACAAGCAGCTTCTGAAAATCGTCAGCCACACGCCAGTCGAGACGGAAGGTCTGCTGGACATCATGAAGAAGGGCAACTGGCTCGACCTGATGCGCCTGAACGTTCCCGACACCGAGAAAATCTACACCTGGTGGAGCTACCGCGCCAAGGACTGGGAAGCCGCCGATCGTGGTCGCCGCCTCGACCACATCTGGTCCTCTCAAGACCTCGGCCCATCGCTGGACCGCATCGACATCCTGCGCGAAGCCCGAGGCTGGAACCGACCGTCAGACCATGTCCCCGTGACGGCGCATTTCAAGTTCTAGGTCCGCAACTAGGAAGGAGACGATGCTATCTCATGCTTCGCGGCACGCGCAAGAAAGCCGGAACGTGTAAGGCCGTGGGCCTGCGCATAAGTATCGATCTCTTTCAATACATCTTCGGGAAGCGTGATATTCAATCGGATCGCCTTCTTGCTCTCGATTTTGACAGACACAAGAATGGCAACGGCGTCCCGATTGTCGGGATCCGCCATGATAGCATCCAGACTTGATGGTTCGGGAATAGCCTCTCCATCCTCCACCATTCCTTCAACATGAAGGGTAAGCGCCTCTTCGGCCATCTGCCTCGCGTCATCAAGATCGGAGCCGGCAGTCACGACACCGGCAAAATCCGGAAAGGAAACGCCGAAGTCACTGTCATCGTCCTTATGGATCAGTCCAATGTAGTTGCGCATGATGATTACCTCAGTTTCAAACCCGACTGCTTCTCGATGCTTTTGAGAGTGCCGACCGGTAAATCTCGTTTAGGATGAGGGACAGTCACGCGACCCGGCAGACTGGTATGCTTGAACTGGACGTGGCTACCCTTGGTGGCCACTTCATACCAACCCGCCGCTCTCAATGCAGATATCACGTCGCCACTTCGCATGTGTATAAATACACACAAATTTATCTTGATGTCAATTATCTTGGGGTCAGCCGCTGGAAATCCGCTCTACGAAAACCGCCCCTGCATGGCCGTCGCACCTGAAGACAGTGCTGCGATATTGTCTCTGATACGGGTCATGACGACGTCGGCCACGTCAGGGAATTCTTCGATCATGCGGTGGAAAAGAATACGGGTGATGCGGATGACTTCGGAATCCTCTGTCGCCACTGCTGTGTACTTGCGTTCGCACAGGGTGAAGAGCGCGAGTTCCGAAAGCAGGGTGCCAGCCGTGGTTTTCGCCTGGAGTTCTGCCTTGCTGCCGCGCCCGGTGGCGTAGAGATCGAAGCCGCCGCGGGCAATGACGAAGGCGCATTCGGCGGGCGAATGTTCTCTGAAAAGCGCTTGCCCCTCGGCAATCTTGCGGCGCTCGGCCCCGAATGCAATCAGCCGCAGCTGGTCATCGTTGAACCCCTGAAACAGAGGCACCTTGGCCAGAAGCTGGATGTCGTCGTTGAGTGCCATCGCGTTCGAAACCCTGAAATCGTGTCGCAGAAACGGTTTTCGAACAATGGCGCGGCCAAGACAAGGGCCGCACCACCAGATTTTCCGTTACGGCACAATCTTGTAGCCGCCATTCTCCGTCACGAGCAACTCGGCATTGGATGGATCGCGCTCGATTTTCTGGCGAAGGCGGTACACATGGGTCTCAAGCGTGTGGGTGGTGACACCGGAATTATAGCCCCAGACCTCTTCTAGCAGCACGTCGCGCGTCACGACCGCGCTTCCGGCGCGGTAGAGATAGCGGATAATTGCCGCTTCCTTTTCCGTCAGACGGATTTTCTTGCCGTCCTCGGTGGTCAGAAGCTTCTGGCTCGGCTTGAACTGATATGGCCCGACCGTGAACACGGCGTCTTCGCTCTGTTCGTACTGGCGCAACTGCGCACGGATCCGCGCCAGAAGAACCGCGAAGCGGAACGGCTTCGTCACATAATCATTCGCGCCAGCTTCCAAACCGAGAATCGTGTCGGAATCGGTGTCGTGCCCCGTCAGCATGATGATCGGCGATTTGAAGCCGTTCTTGCGCATCAGCTTCACGGCCTCGCGCCCATCCATGTCGGGTAGACCGACATCCATGATCAGCAAATCGACCTGCGTCGATTTTGCGGTCTGGATTGCAGCATTGGCGTTGGCTCCTGTCAGAAGCGAGAATTCGTCGTAGGGGGACAGTTGCTCGGCAAGTGTTTCACGCAGGTCGTCGTCGTCATCCACCAGAAGAAGTGTGCGGGCCGTCATGGGATATCTCAGCCTTTCCTTTTGTCGAGACACGTCGCGCAAATGTGTTTGCCGGTTAGAGCGGCGACATGCCTTTCGCTTTCATGAACCAATTCAGCGGTTTGACATCGCTACGTCAACCCTTGGTCATCACATAACGCGGTGCTATGACGTCACGTGGCACACCTGCAAAGCAAAATCTCGTGAGAACGATGCCAAAGAACGTGAAAAAAGCGCAGAATTCCCTGCCAAAAATCGTGGTTCGCCCCGCGCCGCGCCTCAAAAGCCGCGCGCTTGTGCAACTCGGTCATCTGGTTTTTCCGGCGGCAATCGGTCGCAATGGTCGCACGGCAATCAAACGCGAGAGCGACGGGAAGACCCCGATCACGACGATGAACCTGCTCTACGGTTTTCACCGTGGCGAGCGGACAGGCGCCATCAATACACCGCTTACGATGCATCGCATACGAAGAACCCTGCTATGGTGCGATGCCGCCTCTGACCCCAATTACAACAAGCTGGTGAAAGCGCCTTTCAAACCCAGCCATGAAGAACTACAACGGCAGGATGGGCTCTACGATGTCTGTCTGGTGCTGGATTGGAACATCACGTCGCGGCGGCGCAATCGGGGGTCGGCCATTTTCATGCACATGATCCGCCCCGGCTATGAACCGACCGCCGGATGCGTGGCGCTCCACCCCAGAGACATGCGCCGTATCCTGCCCTTTTTGCAAAAAGGCAGAAAGATCGAAGTTCGCTGACCGTATCAAACGTCAATAAAAGGCCGAAACGCGAGACGGGCTCCGGCCTTTCACATCAGCAATACACCTACGCCCAGTCGCGCACGTCAACGAAGTGGCCCGCAATGGCAGCGGCTGCAGCCATCGCCGGGGACACGAGATGCGTCCGGCCCTTGTGGCCCTGACGGCCCTCGAAGTTGCGGTTGGAAGTCGAAGCGCAGCGTTCGCCCGGACCCAGCCGATCATCGTTCATCGCCAGACACATGGAACAGCCCGGCTCGCGCCATTCGAAGCCTGCGTCGAGGAAAATCCTGTCGAGACCTTCCTTTTCCGCCTGCTCCTTCACCAGCCCGGAGCCGGGAACGATCATGGCCGATACGGTTGGCGCGACTTTGCGGCCTTCGACAACCTTCGCCGCCGCCCGCAAATCCTCGATGCGCCCATTGGTGCAGGAGCCGATAAACACGCGGTCGATGGCGATATCCGTGATCTTGGTGCCCGGCTTCAGGCCCATGTAATCAAGTGCGCGATACTTGGATGTACGCTTGTTTTCATCGGCAATCCCTTCCGGGTCGGGAACGATACCCTGTACGGAAACGACATCTTCCGGCGAAGAGCCCCAGGACACGATCGGCGGCAGATTGGCAGCGTCCAGCACCACAACCTTGTCGTAATGTGCTCCCTCGTCCGATTTCAGCGTCTTCCAGTAGGCGATGGCCTGCTCCAGTGTTTCGCCGGTCGGCGAACGTGGCTTGCCCTTGATATATTCAAAGGTCGTTTCGTCAGGCGCGATAAGGCCAGCGCGCGCACCGCCCTCGATGGTCATGTTGCAGACCGTCATGCGGCCTTCCATGGAGAGCGAGCGGATCGCCTCACCGGCAAATTCGATGACATGGCCCGTACCGCCAGCCGTGCCGATCTCGCCGATGATCGCCAGAATGACATCCTTGGCCGTCACACCGTTCGGTACCTTGCCATCCACACGCACCAGCATGTTCTTGGCCTTTTTCTGGATCAACGTCTGCGTTGCAAGAACATGCTCCACCTCGGACGTGCCGATGCCGTGCGCCAAGGCGCCGAAGGCACCGTGGGTCGACGTATGGCTGTCACCGCAAACGATAGTCATGCCGGGCAGCGTAAAGCCCTGCTCCGGCCCGACAATGTGGACGATGCCCTGCCGCTTGTCGCGCTCGGAATAATACTCGACGCCGAATTCCGCAGCATTGTGGGCAAGCGCTTCCACCTGAATGCGGCTTTCCTCGTTCTTGATCCCTTCAACACGGTCAGCCGTGGTCGGCACATTGTGGTCGACAACCGCCAGCGTGCGGGTTGGCGAGTGCACGGGACGACCGGCCATGCGCAAACCTTCAAAGGCCTGCGGGCTCGTCACCTCATGCACCAGGTGACGGTCGATGTAGAGAAGACAGGTTCCGTCGGGATCGCGGTTGATGACGTGGTCGTCCCAAATTTTATCATAGAGTGTGCGAGGATTGCTCATGGCGATATCCATTGAATGTGAAAGGAAAAGAAACGGGTTCGCAAAAAGGCTGACAGCCTGTGCGGGAAGCTGTCAGGCGAACGTAAGTCGACTGTTCAGCGCGCCGGAAATATGCGCGAAGAAGCGTGCCGGCAGACGCTTGTGATCCTGCAGCACGAAAACATTTTGCGCGAGACATCCGAATTTCGATCCCATGCCTCTCTCATAGCAGATCGGTTTTTTGTCGGCAATATCGTCTTCAGCCCGGAAATGGTCTCGAACAGGGCCCGAACTGCAAAGAGAAGGACGGCAAAATCAAGCCGAGGGATAAAATCACCGTTTCATGCGTTAGCACTTGCGCAATGCCCAGTTCACGGCGCAATAACGCATGCGTGAACGGCTTGGGGGTCTTCATCGTACAGCGGCTGCATGTCATTGCGGCTGAAGGGAGGATACATCTTGGTATCTGAAAAAGCACTCATTTCGAAAATCACGTGGCGGCTTATGCCGTTTCTCGGGCTTCTTTACCTCATTGCCTATATCGATCGCCAGAACGTCAGCTTCGCGAAGTTGCAGATGGTGGGCGATCTGGGTCTCAGCGAATATGCCTATGGCCTCGGCGCATCGCTGTTCTTCATCGGCTACTTCATCTTCGAAGTGCCCAGCAACCTGCTGCTCACGCGGTTCGGAGCCAGCCGCTGGTTTGCGCGCATCATCATTTCCTGGGGTCTGGTGACGATTGCGCTGGCCTATACCAGCAGCCAGACGATGTTCTACATTCTGCGCTTTCTGTTGGGTGCCTGCGAAGCAGGGTTCTTTCCCGGCGTTCTCTATCTGCTGACCCTTTGGTTCCCGCGCGATTATCGCGGACGGATGGTCGGGCTGTTCATGATCTTCAGCGCACTGGCCAATGCCGTAGGCGCTCCGCTGGGCGGCATGCTTCTCGATCTCGACGGTCTGTTCGGTTACGCGGGCTGGGAATGGGTGTTTCTCGCCACAGGCGTTCCGGCTGTCATCGCTGGTATCTTCACGATCTTCTATCTAGACGACACGCCTGAAAAGGCGACGTTCCTGAACCAGGAGGAAAAGGACTGGTTGAAGAACCGGATCGCCTCCGAAAACTCCGACATGGAAGAACATGCCGAAAACGGTTTTCGAGCGCTGATCAATCCGCAAGTCTTGTTCATGTCTCTGTGCTTCGTCGGCTTTCCGCTGGCCGCCTATGGCCTCAGCTACTGGCTACCGACCATCGTCAAGGGGTTCGGCGTTTCCAACACCACCAACGGCTTCATCAACATCATTCCATGGATCGTGGTCGCCGTTGCGCTCTACGTCATCCCAGCAGCTGCCGACCGTGCTGAAAACAAGACGCCTTACATTGTCGGTCCGGCTTTCATCGGCGCGTTCTGCCTGCTGATGTCGGCGCTGGTGACGATGCCAGTTCTGCAATTTGCATTCCTGTGCATTGCCGCGGCCGGTATTTTTGCGGGTCAGCCGGTGTTCTGGAGCCTGCCGGGCCGCTTCCTGAAGGGTGCCGGTGCCGCCGCTGGCCTTGCCGCCATCAACTCGGTCGGCAATCTCGGTGGCTTCGTTGCCCAGAACGTCGTTCCCTGGATCAAGGACCAGACGGGAAGCACCATCGCACCGATGTTCTTCCTCGCCGCCTGCCTCGCCGTCGCGGGCGTTCTGGTCATCATCGCCGGGCGCATGATTGCGGCACAAGCGGCCAAACAGGCTTCGATTCGGGCTTGAGATCAAAATCGAGGCCGGGACAATCCCGGCCTCTGTTCCTAGCCGATGTGCCTGTTGCGCATGGCTTTCTCGACACGCCGCAGGATCAGCGAAAGCCCTAACGTCAGAATCAGATAGATATAGGCGACGATGGAATAGGTTTCGAAAAACCGGAACGAACCGGCAGCATAGACTTTGCCCAGTTGCGTTATGTCCATCACGCCCAGAACCGATACCAGCGAACTGTCCTTCACCATCGATACGAAATCATTGGACAGCGGCGGGAACATCGTGCGGATCGCCTGCGGAAAAACGACGAGCCGGAACCGCTGGACCCGATTGAGACCAAGCGCCTTGGCCGCTTCCACTTGCCCCTGATCGACGGACTCGATCCCTGCCCGAAAAATCTCGGCTATGAAAGCGGCGTAGCAGATGGTCAGCGCCAGAATGGCACGCCATGTCAGCGAAAAATCGCGGACCAGCAGCGGCTCCACCCACCCGGCCTGCACCAGTGGTGACAACGCCCAGTTGAACAGGCTGACGATGGCCGGAGCGCCCACGAAAGCGATATAGAACAGCACCACGAGAATGGGTATACCGCGCACCGTCTCAACGTAGAAGCGGGCGAATTGGCGAAGGACGATGCTATCCGCCATGCCCATCAGCGCTATCGACAATCCCCACAGAGACGCCAGCGCGAAAGCCGCAAGGGTCACGAACACCGTCATGCCGACGCCGTTGATAACAGTGGTAAACACCTGCGCATAAACGCCGTTGACCGCAATGACGACCGCCAGGATGACACCGAGCGCGCCCAGCGCAACCAGCCACCACGGAAAATCCTCGGTCGCCGGGTGGCGATGGCGCGGGCTCATGGTCGCCACCGTTGAGAGGTGGAATTGGCTGGCTTACTGACCAAGCTTGTAGTCCAGAAACCACTTCTTATCGAGCCCAGCAAATGTGCCGTCAGCCTTCAGGGCCGCGATCGCTGCGTTTACAGGTGCGATCAGGTCGGAGCCCTTTTGAAAGATGAAGCCGAAATCGTCACCGCCCAGCGGACCACCGATCAGCTTCAACGTGCCGCCGGATGCATCGACATAGCCCTTGCCTGCAACGCCGTCGGTCAGCACCAGATCGACATCCCCTGCTTTCAACGCCTGCACCGTGGCACCGAATGTCTCCATCAGCTTCACACGCGGGTTCTGCTCGTTGCCATCGAGGATGTCATAGATCGCGGTGTAGAACGGGCTGGTGCCCGCCTGTGCACCGACAAGCCCTTTGTCGAAAGCCGCAAAGGTCTTTGCATCGGTGAAGCGGGTTTCGTCGGCACGAACCAGCATGAACATCTCAGAGCGCATGTAGGGATCGGAGAAGTCGACCTTTTCCTTACGGTCTTCCTTGATGCTGATACCCGTCATTCCCAGATCGTATTGCCCGGTAGACACGGCAGGGATCATCGCATCCCAGGACGCATTCTGGTACGAAACCTTGAAATTCAGCCGCTTGGCGATCTCGTTCATCGCATCATATTCCCAGCCGATGGCATTGCCCGATTTGGGATCGATGAATTGCAGCGGAGGATAGGCGTTCTCGGTGACTACGACCACCTCACGCCCCTTGAGGTCAGGCAGATCGGCTGCCGATGCAAGCATCGGTGACAGCAGCGTGGCGGCAATGGCGGTGATGAACGAACGTCTGAACAAGGAACTTCTCCTGCTGGCAACGCGGTGAAAATGGCACGGTTTTACAAGGCGAAGCAAGGCACGAGACTCGAAAGAAAACGACCCTGCCCTTCCATGTAAGGCCCCGGACAGACTGGGACCGCGGCTGATCAACCGATCAGCAACTCATCGTCATCGAGCTTCTGGCCGCGTATATTGCGGAACATCTCGATCAGGTCTTCCACCTGCAAGCCCTTGCGGCTTTCGCCCGACACATCGAGCACGATTTCGCCCGCATGCAGCATGATGGTCCGGTCGCCGTAGTCCAGCGCCTGTCGCATGGAGTGGGTCACCATCAAGGTCGTCAGCTTGCGCTCCTCGACGTTCTTGCGGGTCAGTTCCATCACGAACTCCGCCATACCAGGGTCCAGCGCTGCCGTATGCTCGTCCAGCAGCAGCACGTCCGAACCGGCAAGCGTCGCCATCACAAGCGAGACGGCCTGACGCTGGCCGCCCGACAGCAGGTCCATGCGGTCCTTCAGTCGGTTTTCAAGACCAAGGCCAAGCGAGGCGATCCGCTCCTTGAAGAAGGCACGGCGTCCACCACCCAGCGCTGGCAGCAGACCGCGCATCTTGCCGCGCGCGGCTGCCAGTGCCAGATTTTCCTCGATGCTGAGCGCGCCACAGCTTCCGGCAAGCGGGTCCTGAAACACGCGTGCGACCTGTCCGGCCCGGTTTGCCGTCGGCTTGCGGGTCACGTCCACGCCACCGATGGTTACCTTGCCTGCGGTCGGCAAAACATCGCCCGCGAGAACACCGAGAAGTGTCGATTTGCCCGCACCGTTGGAACCGATCACTGTGACGAAGGAGCCGTCCTCGATGGTAAGATCGATCTTGGCCAAGGCCTGCTTTTGCAACGGCGTGCCGCGACCGAAGATGACCTGAATATCGGACAGTGAAATCATGACGTGGCTCCTCCCCGGCGCAGGCGCGGCAGAATGAGTGCAACGGCGACCAGCACGGCGGTCACGAAATTGAGGTCGGATGCCTTGAGGCCCAGCGAATCGCTGGAAAGCGCCAACTGAATGGCAAGGCGATAGGCGATGGAGCCGAGAACGCAGCCGATCAGCGCGATCAGAATGCCGCGCGATCCGAACAGGGTCTCACCTATGATCACGGCGGCCAGTCCCACGACAATGGTACCGACACCGGATGTCACGTCGGCAAAGCCGTTCGTCTGGGCAAACAAAGCGCCACCCAGCGCCACCAGCGCATTGGAAATCGCCATGCCCAAATAGATCTGGTTGCCGGTCTTCACACCCTGCGCACGGGCCATGCGCGCATTCGCACCGGTGGCGCGCATGGCAAGGCCTGCATCGCTCTCCAGAAAACGCCAGACGAGAATGACGGCGACGACAACGAGAATACCGACAAACAGAGGCCGCAACAGATAGTCAGAGATGCCCAGTCCATAGAAAGGCTCAATCACCGTTTCCTGGTTTAGCAGCGCGACATTCGGCTTTCCCATCACCCGAAGGTTCACGGAAAACAGCGCGATCATCGTCAGAATCGAGGCGAGAAGATTGAGAATTTTAAAGCGGACATTCAACACCGCCGTCACCAGGCCTGCGCAAGCACCCGCAACCATGGCAATGCCCGTCGCAAGCCAGGGATTGAAGCCCGCCACGATCAACACCGCCGCCACGGCAGCACCCAGCGGAAACGACCCATCGACCGTCAGATCGGGAAAGTCGAGCACGCGAAATGCCAGATAAACGCCGATGGCGACAAAGGCAAAAACCAGCCCCAACTCGACGGCACCCCAGAAGGCGATTTGGCTCACGATAGAATTCCTTGGTTTGCCCTCCGATGTTAGGTGGGCTGCGATTGAAACAGTCATAGACTGCCAGTCGTGCCGCCAACCTCTCTTCCGTCATGCTCGGGCTTGTGTGGAGGACGGAAGAGAGTGAGGCGAACTTAGTCGATAACCTTCGTCGCGCGCTTCGTCACGCCCTCAGGGAACGTCACGCCGGCCTTTTCAGCAGCCTTCTTGTTCAAGACGAGATCGGTACCAACGGCAACGGTCGCAGGAATATCGCCCGGCTTTTCACCTTTAAGAATACGAACAACAACCGCGCCTGTTTGCTTGCCCACGTCGAAATAGTTGAAGCCCAGCGCTGCAACAGCGCCACGCGCAACGGAATCAGTATCGGCAGCAAACAGTGGAATCTTGGCTTCAGAGGCGACGCCAGCGGCAGCTTCGAAGGCGGACACGATGGTGTTGTCGGTCGGTACGTAAATCACATCGGCCTTGCCCACCAGTGCGCGGGTCGCGCCCTGCACTTCGGCAGACTTGGTGGCAACGGATTCGACGACCTTGAGACCGGCCTTCTCGGCCTCGACCTTCAAAAGCTCCAGCGTCGAGACGGAATTGGCTTCAGCGGAGTTGTAGATGTAGCCGATGGTCTTGGCGTTGGGCGTGATTTCCTTGATGAGCGCCAGATGCTCATTGACCGGTAGCGCATCCGAAAGACCCGTGACGTTGCGGCCCGGCTTTTCCATGGACTTGATCAGCTGCGCGCCGACCGGGTCCGAGACTGCAGTGAAGACGATAGGAATGTCGCGGGTCGCAGCAACGACGGCCTGCGCGGAGGGTGTCGAGATCGGCACGATGACATTAGGTGCGTCACCGACGAACTGGCGAGCGATCTGCGAGGCGGTGCCGGGATTGCCCTGCGCGGACTGATAGACGAATTTCAGGTTCTCGCCTTCCTTGTATCCAGCCTCGGCAAGCGCCGCCTTGACGCCATCGCGGGCGGCATCGAGGGCGGGATGTTCGACGATGGCGGTAACGGCCACCGTCACGTCTTGCGCCTTTGCGGGCAAAGCCAGGGCAGATGCGGCGGCGAGCGCCAGAACGAGTGCGCGCATGGGTAATTCCTCCGATTGTTTCGCTTTTCTGCCCCTCTTTAAGAAAGCGTCAAAACGAAATCAATCGCGCAAGGCTGAAGTCAACGATCAATTCTTGTTCTGAATCAGTCGTCAGCGCCGTGATTGGCAATCATCATGGCTTCGAAAGCCATACGCTCGGTCTTACGCATGCGTTCCGATTCCGACTTCAACTGGCCACAGGCGGCCAGAATATCACGCCCGCGCGGCGTGCGGATCGGCGAAGCATAACCCGCATGATTGATAAAATCTGCAAACTTCTCGATCTGCGCCCAGTCGGAGCATTGGTAATTGGTGCCCGGCCACGGGTTGAACGGAATGAGATTGATCTTGGCCGGAACGCCCTTCAAAAGCTGCGTCAGCATCTTGGCGTCTTCCAGACTGTCATTGACGTCCTTCAGCATCACATATTCGAAGGTGATGCGCCGCGCATTCGACACGCCCGGATAGTTGCGGCAGGCTTCGATCAGCTCTTTCAGCGGATATTTCTTGTTGATCGGCACCAGCATGTCGCGCAGCTCGTCGCGCACCGCATGCAAGGAGATCGCCAGCATCACGCCGATTTCATCGCCCGTGCGGAAAATTTCCGGCACCACGCCCGATGTGGACAGCGTCACGCGGCGCTTGGAGAGCGACAGGCCGTCACCATCCGTCGCAATCAGCAACGCGGTTTTCACATGCTCAAAATTATAAAGCGGCTCACCCATGCCCATCATGACGATGTTAGAGACCTTGCGGCCCTCGGCTGGCATGATCGTGCCCTGTGGTGCTTCGCGATCGGGAAAATCACCCAATCGATCCCGCGCGACCAGAAGTTGAGCCAGAATTTCCTCTGCCGTGAGGTTGCGCACCAGCCGTTGGGTGCCGGTGTGACAGAACGAACAGGTCAGCGAACAGCCGACCTGGCTTGAAATGCACAGCGTGCCGCGGCCTTCTTCGGGAATATAGACCGTTTCGATCTCGACCGGACGACCTGCACCGCGCGGCGGAAAGCGCATCAGCCACTTGCGCGTGCCATCGTTCGAGACCTGTTCTTCGACGATCTCGGGACGGGCGATAGTGAAATGGCTTTTCAGCTTTTCGCGCAGGTCCTTGGCCACATTGGTCATGTGGTCGAAATCGGAGACGCCACGCACATAGAGCCAGTTCCACAACTGGCTGACGCGCATCTTGGCCTGCTTCTGCGGCACGCCGACATCCAGCAGCGCATCGGCCATCTCTTCCCGCGTCAGGCCAATCAGCGATGGCTTGTCGGTCATCAGGTCTTTATTGGCCACCATCGGTGTCTTGATCGCCAGACCGGCAGTCGCTTCCAGTACGGACATCGTCTTATCCCATCAGCCATTGCAGAGCGAAACCGGCCCGAAAAGCGAGGCGGAACATCATCTGCATGTTGAGAAAAAATCAAAGGCGAGGCGCTTTTGCGCATACACCTGTTTTTGTTGCCGCGCCTTTAGCATCAAAACCGCCAAAACGCAAATGGCCGGTCCAAGACCGGCCATCCGTCAATCCCGTGGAAATGGATTACTTGCAGCGCTCGATCTGCTTCAGCGCCGCTGAAATACCCGAAAGCGAATAGGAGTAGGATGTTGCCGTACCACGACCCGATGTCGCCTTGACGGTCATGGACTTGCCAACCTTCATCGCCGCTACGAGTGCAGGCTCTTCCGCCGCGTTCTCGACCCAGGCCGCCTTGTCCTTCGTGAACATTACGAAGTTTTTGTTGTCGATGGTCACGTTGACCTTGGAGCCCTCGCGAAGGGAATATCCCACCATGGCCTGTGGCTCGTAGGAAATATTCTGGCCTGGGCGCTGCGAGACGATGAAGAAGATATCGCCGTGATCAACGCTAGCCGGCTCCTTCGCCGTCGGAATCGAAAGAACATAGCAAACGGTGCTGTTACCCGATTTGTACGAATAGGCACCCCATGCGTTGAACTGCTGGATGCGCGTGGGCGACTGTGCAGAGGCTACATTGATGCTGGCCAGCAAAATGGCGACTGCGGTTGCTACACTTCTTACAAACATAGAATTTCCTGCCGGGTTATTGTCTTCCAGTTGGCCGAACGGCTACGCCGGGCCTGTGCTAGGTGAAGTCCGTCATCTTGATATTGGCTAAAGATCGGTTACCAAACCGTCAACACCAACGCTAAAATTCGAAATTTGCGTCGGAGTGTAACAGATAGGCGTCTCCCAGCGCCAGCGAAGCAAGCGTCAAACGCGCTTGCGCCATCAGCACTGACACAAGAATTCAGGCAAGAATTTGTCGGCACCCGCAAGGGTCGCAAAGGTGCCATCACAGAGCCGTTACTCGGCCTTCAACGCTTCCAAAGCGGCATCGGCCGCGTCGTAGTGTTCCATGGTAATATGGGCTCGCACCATGGCGAGCGCCGCGGTCAGAACGGCAATGTCGTCGGTAAAGCCGATGACGGCAAACACGTCGGGTACGACATCCATGGGCATGATGAAATAGCCCAGGGCTGCGAATAGCACACCCTTGGCACGAAACGGTGTTTTCGGGTCGGTCGCGCAATAATAGGCCGCGACAGCATCGCGTGCGAACGGCACCTTGCTCATCACCCGCTTCATCTTCGGCCAGAATTTGGCGCGGACCTGATCTTCACGCTCCTCCTGCCTGTCGGGCTCGCCCGGCAACAGGATTTCACCAATTTTCACGTCATCCATGGTCGTGTGTCCTTTGGTCATGGACATGTATATAAGCGCAGAGTTCGCCCGTTCAATCGCTTCGCCCCGCAGCCGCCTTCTGCATGGCGCTCGCCAGCAGGAAATCCCGCTCGGTAATTCCTTGCGAATCATGCGTCGTGAGACACACCTTGACGCGCGAATAGACATTCGACCATTCGGGATGATGGTTCAGCTTCTCCGCAGCCAGCGCCGATTCCGCCATGAAACCAAACGCCTCCCCAAAGCTTGCAAATTTGAATGCTCTGATGATCGCAAGCCCGTCTTCGCGCAAGGACCAGCCTTCGAGCTTGGCCAGTTCACTGTCGATGGCATCTCTGTCGAGTTTCGGATATTTCATGGATGTCATCCTTTTCATTGGCTATGGTTTTCATGAAACGCACAGCGGTCCTTTTTGTTTGCATGGGAAATATCTGCCGGTCGCCATTGGCGCAGGGCATCTTCTCCCATCTGCTTCAGCAGCGAAACCTAGAGCAGCATTTCCGTGTTGATTCGGCGGGAACGGATGGCTGGCACGCAGGTGCTCCACCTGATCCACGCTCCGTCGCCATAGCCGGGCACCACGGCATCGACATATCAGGACAAAAAGCCCGCCAGTTCCAAATCGATGACGCCGAGACATTCGACATCATCCTCGCCATGGACGAGGACAATCTGGCGAAGCTTAGGGCGCGCTGCCCTCAACACCACCTGTACAAGCTGCACCTGTTTTCCGATTTCGCCCACGGTCGCCGCCACAACGTCCCCGACCCCTATTACGGAGGTGAAGAGGGTTTCGGGACTGTTTACACCATGCTCTTGGCAGGCTGCATGTCCATGCTGGAGAAATTGGACACCGGCCAAGCCTCGCTCAACGGGAATGCCTCTTCGACGATATAGGGACCGCCACCGACCGATTCCTTCGACGACATCAGCACGAAACGACCGATCGTGAAGGGCGACGTGCGAAAGTCACCGCGTCCTGAAAGGTAGTGCACCACATCATCCAGCCGTGAGTTCCGCAGCCGCGCCAAGGTAACATGCGGCGTGAATTTGCGCGGGTCCGGCGGCAGGCCCAGCCGCTGGCAGATGCGCTCGACTTCGCCCTGCAACGCCGTCATCTCAGCAGATGGAGAGACACCTGCCCAGATGGAGTGCGGTTTCTTGGACCCGAACGATCCGATCCCGGTAAGGTTGACCTGAAATTCAGGTCTGTCGATCCGGTCGAGCCTGTTGACGACTTCGTCAGCGGTCCGGTTATCGATGTCGCCGATAAAACGCAGGGTGATGTGATAATTCTCCACATCGATCCACCGGGCACCCGGCAGACCACCGCGCAACAATGAGAGGCTCATCGCCGCATTGCGCGGAATTTCGAGGGCGGTAAACAGTCTCGGCATGGCGAGCTCCCCGAATCTTTTGGCAGAACAAGTGTAGCGAATCATGCAACGCTGCCGGGCGCAAGCGCTTATTTTTTTTGCGCACCGATAGTCTTAACAAAGGCTTCGACCGTGGGCAGGGATTTCTCCACCATCACGGCTATGCCCTTTGTATTGGGATGCATTCTGTCTTCCAGTTGCAGGGCCTGATCCAGAACGACCCCATCCAAAAAGAAGGGGTAGAGCGGCAAGCCATGCTTTTGCGCAAGGCGGGGATAAATCCCGTTGAAGCGTTCGGCGAAATCACCACCCATATTGGGCGGCGCCATGATGCCGATCAGCAGAATCGGGATATTGCGTTTTTGCAGACCGGTGATGATCGCCTCGAGGTTCTTCTCCGTCTCATCGGGCGAGGTGCCGCGCAGCGCATCGTTGGCACCCAGCTCCAGAATGACGCCATTGGTTCCGTCAGGCACGGACCATTCCGCCCGCGCCAGCCCTCCAGCGCTCGTATCGCCAGAAACACCTGCGTTGGTAATGGCGACGTTGACGCCCTTGGCCTTCAACGCCGTCTCCAGTTGCGCGGTATAGCTGTCGGTTGGCGGCAGCTGATAACCGGCCATCAGGCTGTCACCCAGACCCACCAGTTGCACGGGCTTGTCCTGCGCCTGCGCGGCGGTCACGCCAAGAGCGGTGGCGCAGATGACGATGATTTGAGCGACGACGGCTTTAAAATGCATGACGGCCTTCCTAATTTGACAGGCAGTGACAGGACTTTCAAATTTTCCAGACTGCCCTTCTTCTTCATATAGGAACGCGAATTGTGACGAAAAGCATCATTGAGCTGAATAAGGCCGATCTCACTCTGGGCAGTGCCGCCGCTTCCGTTCACGTTCTTAAAAAAATCGACCTGATGGTCAGCGAAGGCGAAGCTGTCGGCATTGTTGGGCCTTCAGGCTCCGGAAAATCCACGCTTTTGATGGTTCTGGCCGGTTTGGAGCGGCTGGATAGTGGCGAGATCACAATTGCGGGAACAGGGCTTCATAAGCTCGGCGAAGACGCGCTTGCGGAATTTCGCGGCAAGAATATCGGTATCGTCTTTCAGTCCTTCCACCTGATCGCGAATATGACTGCGCTCGAAAACGTCGCCGTTCCCCTGGAGCTCGCCAACACCCCCAACGCCTTCGACATTGCCAAGAAAGAGTTGGTTGCGGTCGGGCTGGGAGAGCGGCTGAACCATTATCCCGGTCAACTCTCAGGCGGCGAACAGCAGCGGGTGGCCATTGCGCGCGCCCTTGCGCCAGCACCCGCCGTGCTGATCGCCGACGAACCCACCGGCAATCTCGATACCGATACTGGCAAGCAGATCGCCGATCTGTTGTTTGCCAAACAGGCCGAGCGCGGCATGACCATGATCCTCGTCACCCACGATATCTCACTCGCTGCCCGCTGCTCGCGCCAGATCAAGGTCCGCTCCGGCACGATCGAGGGCGATAGCGCAGCACGGGTCGAAAAGCAGGCGGTTTCAGCATGATCGGCGCCCTACCCTCGGCGCTCAACATCCGCAATGCCCTGCGCCTGGCTCGACGGGAAATTCGGGGCGGGCTTGGCGGATTCTACATCTTTCTTGCCTGCATCGCACTCGGCACCGGTGCTATCGCGGCGGTCAATTCCGTCTCGCGTGCAGTGACCAGCTCCATCGCCACGCAGGGCCAATCCATTCTGGCGGGCGATGTCCGTTTCGAATTGCGAAACCGCGAAGCCTCTGCCGATGAGCGCGCCTATATGGACGGGCTCGGTCAGGTCGCCGTTTCTACCGGGCTACGCTCCATGGCACGCCTTGCCGATGGGTCGCAGCAGACGCTTGCCGAGGTCAAGGCCGTCGATGGCGACTATCCGCTCTACGGCACATTCGAGGCGGAACCTGCAGAACCTCTCCAGCAACTGCTAGCCAAACAGGGCGAAGCCTATGGCGCGGTCGCGGCACCGCTGCTTCTGGAAAGGCTGGGCATCAAGATCGGCGACGAACTGCTTCTCGGCAATGTCCGCCTCAAGCTCTCCGGCACCGTCGTGACCGAGCCGGATGCGCTTTCCGATGGCTTCGGCTTTGCCCCGCGCCTGATGATCAGCCGCGACGCGCTTTTCGCCTCCGGCCTCGTTCAGACCGGCAGCCTCGTCGAGCACGCCTACAAGATCCGCCTCAACGACCCGTCGAAACGGTCAACGATCACCGCAGATACCAATGAGGAACTGCCCAACGCCGGATGGTCTATCCGCACCAGCGACCGCGCCGCGCCGTCGCTGACGGAAAACGTCAACCGCTTCTCGCAGTTCCTGACCCTCGTCGGCCTGACAGCCCTGATCGTCGGTGGTGTCGGCGTCGCCAATGCGGTGCGCGCCTTTCTGGATTCCAAGCGTACGACCATTGCCTCTCTCAAATGCCTCGGCGCGCCCGCAAGCGTCGTCACCATGACCTATCTGTTTCAGATCGCCTTCATTGCCTGCATCGGCATTATCGTCGGGCTGACGCTTGGTGCCATCGCGCCCTTGGTTGCCATGCGCTTCCTTGAAGGTGTGCTTCCCGTGCCGGACGAGCTTGCCTTTTATCCCGGCGCGCTTGGCCTTGCCGCCATCTTCGGCCTGTTGACAACGCTGGCCTTCGCCGTTCTGCCGCTTGGGCAGGCGCGCGAAGTGCCCGCGACGGCACTCTTCCGCGAACAGGGGTTTGAAGAAAGCCGCCTGCCGTCCTGGCCCTATCTTCTCACCACAGCGCTGCTGCTGGCGGCACTTGCCGGTCTGGCGATCTTCTCCGCCGAGGAACGCTTCATTGCCTCCGTCTTCCTCGGGGCTGTCGCGTTCGCCTTCGTTGTGCTCAGGCTCGTGGCCTGGGGCATCAAGGCGCTGGCGAAGCGAAGCCCGCGGGTTCATTCAGCGGCCCTGCGTCTTGCCATCGGCAACATCCACCGCCCCGGCGCTCTCACCCCATCCGTCGTCCTGTCGCTGGGTCTCGGCCTCACCCTGCTCGTCACTCTGACGCTGATCGATGGAAATCTGCGTCGCGAGTTGACCGGCAGTCTACCGGAACGCGCGCCGAATTTCTTCTTCGTGGACATTCAAAGCGCAGACCGCGACGGTTTTCGCAGCTTGGTCGCCGAGCAGGCACCGGAAGGTGTGCTGACGGAGGTGCCAATGCTGCGTGGCCGCATTCTGGCGCTCAACGGGCAGGATGTGACGAAAATGGAGGTGCCCGCCGCAGGTCGCTGGGTGCTGCGCGGAGATCGTGGCATCACCTATTCGCAGGATCAGCCCGAAAACGCCAAACTCTCGCAGGGCACCTGGTGGGACAAGGATTACAGCGGCGAACCGCTTGTGTCCTTCGCCAGCCGCGAGGCGGGCGAACTGGGCCTGAAGATCGGCGACAGCGTCACCATCAACGTGCTGGGCCGTAACATCACGGCAAAGATCGCCAACCTGCGCGATGTGCAATGGGAATCGCTATCGCTCAATTTCGTCATGGTGTTTTCACCCAACACCTTCCGGGGCGCGCCGCATGCCTGGCTGGCAACGCTCTCGGATCCATCCGCCACACCCGCCAAGGAAGGCGAAATCCTGCGCAGCGTGACCAACGCCTACCCGACGATCACGACTGTGCGGGTCAAGGATGCACTGGATGTGGTCAACCGCCTCGTCGGCCAGCTCGCTACCGCCATTCGCGCCGCCGCAGCCGTCGCGCTCATCGCATCCGTTCTCGTGCTCGCTGGTGCTTTGGCTGCGGGAAATCGCGCGCGCACCCACGACGCCGTTATTCTCAAGACCCTCGGCGGCACCCGCGCCATGCTCATCCGGGCCTTTTCCTATGAGTATATGATGCTGGGTCTGGCAACGGCGATCTTTGCGCTTCTCGCAGGCGGAGCTTCGGCATGGTTCGTTATCGCCCGCATCATGAAACTTCCGTCGAGCTTCCTGCCGGATGTAGCGATTGCGACCATCGTCATCGCACTTGTCATGACCGTCGGCATCGGCCTCATCGGAACATGGCGCATTCTGGGACAGAAAGCTGCACCCGTTCTTCGGCAGGCGGACGAGTGATCTGAAAAGTTGTGCGCCACTTAACTTTAACGTTTAATCGCAAACAACGATCTCTAAAATGTTATCGCTTTTCGCGCATATGGTGTTTTTTCGTTTTTTGAAGCTCTTGTAACTGAAACGGGATACCCTCATATTCTTCGTTAGGCTTGCTGTAGCTCCGCAGCGGCGCCTGGGATATAGTCGCATCGACGGTCATATCCCGACACCGTAGAAATTTCGGAGCTCAAAAGAGGAAACAATGGCTGACTTCAACAACTACCAGAACCGCGTGGCTCAAGGTCGTGCCCAGTCTGGTGCAATGATCGATGAAGGTCTTCGCACCTATATGGTCAAGGTTTATAACCTGATGGCCGTTGGTCTCGCGATTACAGGTTTCGCAGCATTTTTCACATCGATGCTCGCAACCACGAATGATCCTGCGGCAGCGGTCGCGACGATGGGTAACGGCACGATGCTCACCAGCATTGGTGCAGCACTGTACGGCTCGCCTCTGCGCTGGGTTGTCATGCTGGCTCCGCTGGGACTGGTGTTCTTCCTTAGCTTCCGCATTCAGAAGATGAGCGTTCCGGCGGCACAGGCGACCTTCTGGGGTTACGCCGCGCTGATGGGTCTCTCCCTGTCGTCGATCTTCCTGGTCTATACCGGCCAGAGCATCGTGCAGACGTTCTTCATCACCGCCGCCTCCTTCGGTGCGCTGTCGCTTTACGGCTACACGACGAAGAAGGACCTGTCGGGCATGGGTTCGTTCCTGATCATGGGTCTGTTCGGCCTGATCATCGCGTCCGTGGTCAACATCTTCCTGCAGTCGTCCGCAATGGGCTTCGCGATCTCCGCCATCGGCGTGCTGATCTTCGCTGGCCTGACCGCCTACGACACGCAGAAGATCAAGGAAATGTACTTCGACGGTGATGACGTGGCCACGGCTGGTCGTAAGGCCATCATGGGTGCGCTGACACTCTACCTCGACTTCATCAACCTCTTCATGTTCCTGTTGCAGTTCCTTGGTAACCGCGACAAGTAACATCGATCAGGTTCGAATAGAAAAAGGCGGCTCACAGGCCGCCTTTTTTATTATCTGTGATTTTCAGAAGCTCGCGCCAATCAGTCGATCAGCTTCAGCGCCTTGTCGAACACTTTCAGCACCTGCGGCAATTCATGCCCGCGCTTGAGAATACGTCCATCCACATTGATAACGCTGAAAGCGCCCTGCTTGGCGGCCAGCTTCGGGTTCTTTTCGATCCGATACAAAGGCATTTCGCCAGAGCGTTTAAACACGGAAAAGACCGCCTTGTCCTTCAGGTGGTCGATGGCATAGTCCCGCCACTCCCCCTCGCCCACCATGCGTCCATAGATGCGCAGAATGGCATCAAGCTCGCGGCGGTGAAATGTGATGGGAAGAGCATCCTTGCTCTGTTTGTACTCTCTGAGATCAACGACAGATGAGCTGTCTCTATGAGATGAACCTGCACGCTGCAAATCCGGCTGATCGGTCATCAGGCAACCTCGCTCAACTGCAAATGACATTTCCAAGACAGTCTGCCGCCGCCCATCAAAAATTGCAAGCCTCGCATTCCCACAGCTATCGACCCTATCGGAAGCACAGCACTGTCACGGAAAAACGCGCGCAGCGGTAATCATTTGGGCAGAGCATACATCTGAAATTGCCCTATTTCGGTCAAACCATGGCCCGAATTGGATGGAATATTGCTGAAGTCAATTGATGCCTAGGCACCAAGATGACCCGGTCCGGTGCATTGACCCTTTACCCCCAGCCCCCAATGCCCGGATCGGATCTCCGCTTTTTCAAGCCGAGCCCCTATTCTCCCGAAGTCAGAAGAACGCTCGCGCCGATAATGGCAGCTGGATTTCCCTGTCCATCCGTGGTCTGCAACAGCACCGCGCATCCGCCGTCCTTGGACTTACTCATAATGCTGGCGGGAAGTTTGACCGTCATGGATTTCCCATCCCACATGCCCACGGTCTGCACGTCATAGACGCTGTGCCAGTAGGAAATCTTCTTTCCCTGATTATCGCCCTTCTGAACATCGACGATCTGTTCACGCTTGAAATAGGCGACGACCACGTCGGCCTTGCCTTTGCCCTCACCGATATCGATGGCGATTTCATCGCCAACATGCTGCGTTTTGACCGGTACGCTCAGACCTTCACCCGCCTGCTTGAACGCATCCAGGCGACTGTAGATCGCCTGCATGTCGGCGCCCTTGACGTGGTCGCGGCCATTGACCACAGCCTGTGGGGTATAGACGTTGTTGCGACCCAGGGCGCGCGCATAGCCATATTGCCGCTCGGTATTTTCTTTCGATGCCAGCGAGTCTGCCCAGCCCAGATAGTTCCAGTAATCGACGTGATAGGAGAGACCGACGACGTCACCCTTCTGGATCAGCTTGCGCAGTGCCTCGTCCGCAGGCGGGCAGGATGCGCAGCCTTGCGAGGTAAACAGCTCGACCACGCCTTTCAACTGCTCCTGCGCCTGCGCGGATACCGCAGCAAGAGCGCCGAAGACGCACAGCGAAAGACCGAATGTGAGTGGCCCGTGTTTCAGAGACATTGCAAGAACCTTTGTCTGGACGCCTATCCAGACCATTGATGCTATCAACACTTGTCGGGACGCAGGCGGAAAATAACGCCATAGCCCCTTCAATAGAAAGTAACGATGGGGTGAGTGCCGATCAAGTCGCATCCGCACTCTGATACCTCATGCCGGAACGCCTTGATGAAGGCGAAACAACCGGACACACAAAAACGCCGGGATCACTCCCGGCGTTCTCGTTTTCAATCATTGCAAAGGCTTATGACGCCAGATCGCGAAGAACGGTCTGGAGAATGCCGCCATTGTTCATGTAGATCACTTCGTCCAGCGTATCGATGCGGCAAAGCAGAGGAACGTCCTTCACCGTGCCGTCGGCATAGGTGATCTTCGCAATCTTCGTTTCGCGCGGCTTGATATCGCCTTCGAGGCCTTCGATGGTCACGGTCTCGTCACCCTTCAGGTCGAGGCTTGCCCATGTCGTGCCTTCAGCAAGCGTGAACGGAACGACGCCCATGCCCACCAGGTTGGAGCGGTGGATACGCTCGAAGGACTGCGCAACGACAGCCTTTACGCCGAGCAGGTTCGTGCCCTTTGCAGCCCAGTCACGGGAAGAGCCGTTACCATATTCGACGCCAGCGAAGATCACGAGCGGAACGCCCTCGGCCTTGTACTGCATGGCCGCATCGTAAATCGACATCTCATTCTTGGACGGATAATGGATGGTGAAGCCACCTTCCTTGCCGTTTGGCCCAAGCATGTGGTTGCGAATACGGATGTTGGCGAACGTGCCGCGCATCATCACTTCGTGGTTACCACGACGCGTGCCGTACTGGTTGAAGTCGGCAACCGCCACGCCATTTTCGGTGAGGTATGCACCGGCAGGGGAAGCAGCCTTGATCGAACCAGCCGGAGAAATGTGGTCGGTGGTGATCTTGTCGCCGAAGAGACCGAGAACGCGCGCGCCCTTGATGTTCTTCAGGCCCGTGCCGGTCTTGCCCATGCCCACGAAGTAAGGTGGGTTCTGAACGTAGGTCGACTTGTCGTCCCAGGCATAGGTCTGGCCCGGCGGAACCTGAACGGCCTGCCAGTTTTCATCGCCCTTGAACACGTCGGCATATTTGGACTCGTAGAGTTCGCGCGTCACGTATTTCAGGATGAATTCCTGGATTTCGGCAGATGTCGGCCAGATGTCCTTGAGGTAGACAGGGTTACCGTCCTGATCTTCGCCGAGAGGCTCGGTGGTGAGGTCCTTCTGAACCGTACCGGCCAGCGCGTAAGCGACGACGAGCGGCGGGGAGGCAAGGTAGTTCGCCTGAACGTCGGGCGAGATACGGCCTTCGAAGTTACGGTTGCCGGAGAGAACGCCAGCTGTGATCAGACCCTTGTCGTTGATGGTCTTGGAAATCGGCGCAGGCAGCGGACCGGAGTTGCCGATGCAGGTCGTGCAGCCGAAGCCGACGAGGTTGAAGCCGATGGCATCCAAATCCTTCTGAAGACCGGACTTTTCCAGATATTCTCCAACGACCTGAGATCCCGGTGCCAGCGATGTCTTGACCCAGGGCTTGGATGTCAGACCCTTGGCCACTGCATTGCGGGCCAGAAGTCCGGCAGCAATCAGAACCGATGGGTTGGACGTGTTGGTGCACGACGTGATCGCAGCAATCGCGACGTCGCCATGGCCCAGATCGAAGTCCGTGCCTTCGACAGGATAGCGGTTGTCGAGCTGGCCTGGCTTCTTGTAGTCGCCTTCGAGCGCAGTTGCAAAGCCGGAGGCGATGCCTTCCAGCGAGATGCGGCCTTCTGGACGCTTTGGACCGGCCATGGATGGCACGACGTCGCCGAGGTCGAGTTCCAGCGTGTCGGTGAAGACGAGTTCGGCGCCGTCGCCGGTGCGCCACATGTCCTGTGCCTTGGAATAGGCTTCGACCAGCGCGATGCGGTCCTTGGTGCGGCCAGACATGGTGAGATAGTTGATGGTTTCGCCGTCAACCGGGAAGAAGCCGCAGGTCGCGCCGTATTCCGGGCCCATATTGCCGATGGTGGCGCGGTCGGCCAGCGTCATCGAATCAAGGCCGGGGCCGAAGAACTCGACGAACTTGGAAACAACGCCCTTCTTGCGCAGCATCTGCACGACTGTGAGCACGAGGTCGGTGGCTGTCACGCCTTCCTTGACCTTGCCCGTCAGCTTGAAGCCGATGACTTCAGGCAGAAGCATGGAGACCGGCTGGCCGAGCATGGCCGCTTCGGCCTCGATACCGCCCACGCCCCAGCCCAGAACGCCCAGACCGTTGATCATGGTCGTGTGGCTGTCGGTGCCGACGCATGTATCCGGGTAAGCGATGGTTTCGCCGTCTTCTTCCTTGGTCCAGACAGTCTGGCCAAGATATTCGAGGTTCACCTGGTGACAGATACCTGTGCCGGGTGGAACGACGCGGAAGTTCTGGAACGCCTGCTGGCCCCACTTCAGGAAGCGATAACGCTCGCCATTGCGCTGATATTCCAGCTCGACGTTGCGGGCAAAGGCGTTCGGCGTGCCGAATTCGTCGACAATGACGGAGTGGTCGATGACGAGATCGACAGGAACCAGCGGGTTGATCTTTTCAGGATCGCCACCCAGAGCCACCATCGCATCGCGCATGGCAGCAAGGTCGACCACGGCTGGAACGCCGGTAAAGTCCTGCATCAGAACGCGGGCAGGGCGGTAGGCGATTTCGTTTTCGACGCGGCCCTTGTTGTTGAGCCAGTCGGCAACAGCCGTGATGTGCTCCTTGGTAACGGTCTGGCCGTCTTCAAAGCGTAGCAGGTTCTCAAGCAGAACCTTCATCGAGTATGGAAGCTTGGAAACGCCTGTCAGGCCATTGGCTTCCGCCTTTGGCAGGCTGAAATAAACATAGTCCTTACCGTCAACGGTAAGAACGGAACGACAATTGAAACTGTCTAGAGATTTAGCCACGGATAAAACCCCGCTTCCTCTGATAGCCAACACGCGCGTGCGGACACCAATGCACTGAAGCACATCAGGATGCGGGTACGGTCATTTCCGCTGTCCGCACGAGAAGCTGCTTTCGCAACCTTCAGGTCCGGCGCTGTATGATGATCACGCCGACCGCTGGCGTGGTTGACACCCATATAGATAATTTCTCAGAAACGTGCCAGACCGGAAAAAGACCTAAATCGATTTTTTTCCCATTGAGATGATTAAAATCTTAAACGAGATGAACCCATGCTGCTGACAGCAGAAAATCTATCCGCCCGCCGCGGTGAAGATTTCATATTCATGAACGTTTCCCTCAAGTTAACGAGCGGTCAGGCATTGGTGCTGACGGGACCGAACGGCTCTGGAAAATCCACGCTGTTGCGCGTGCTTTCAGGGCTGCTACGACCCGAAACGGGAACCGTAAAGATAGCCGGCGAAGGGATAGAGTCCGGCACCGGCGCGCCGGAAGCCAGCCACTATCTTGGTCACCGCAACGCCATGAAGCAGGAACTGACGGTTTTCGAAAATCTTCGTTTCTGGAAAGACTTTCTCGGCGATTTCACTGGCGGCACCTCGCTGCTCATCGAAGACGCCGCCGAAACGGTCGGTCTCTCCGGAATCACCCACCTGCCCTTCGGTTATCTTTCCGCCGGACAGCAACGGCGATTCGCCATGGCCAAGTTGCTGGTTGCATGGCGACCGATCTGGATACTGGACGAGCCGACGGCGGCGCTGGATGCCAGCGCGGATGTGATGTTCACGGGGCTGGTGGAGGCGCATTTGACGAAGGGCGGCATTGTGATTGCTGCGACCCATCAATCGCTTGGGTTGGAGGGTGCGCAGGAGTTGCGGATGACGGGGTTTGCTGGAGTGGAGGCGGTTTGGTGATTGTCGAGTTTGCTGCTACCCCCCTCTGCCCTGCCGGGCATCTCCCCCACAGGTGGGGAGATCGACTCGTTGCTTCCTTTCGGCCATCTCTCGCGTCGAGAGTGAAGTTGCGTCAGAGCGCCCAGCCGATCTCCCTCCTTGTGGGGGAGATGCCCGGCAGGGCAGAGGGGGGTAGCGACATACTCGACGCCGAGCCTTTATCTCTTCGTCAGGGCGCTTCAATACGAGGGAATACCACCCCATGACCGCCCTCTTCCTCCGCGACCTCAAACTTTCCATCCGCGCCGGCGGCGGTGCGCTCATCGGTGTCCTCTTCTTCATGACCGTCGTTGCCGTCATTCCCTTCGGCGTAGGTCCCGACCTCAATCTGCTGTCGCGGATCGGCCCCGCCATCGTCTGGATCGGGGCACTTCTCGCCGCTCTCCTCGGCCTCGATCGTCTGTTTCAGGCCGAACGCGACGATGGCTCGCTCGATCTCATCCTGATGCAAGAGAACCCGCTCGTTCTCACCGTTCTGGTCAAATGCCTGGCGCACTGGACCGCCACCAGCCTGCCGCTGGTCATCGCATCGCCATTGCTGGGCCTGTTCATGAATATGAGCGAGGTGGCCATCGGTGCCGTTATGCTGACCTTGCTGGTCGGATCACCAGCGCTGACCTTCATCGGCGCAGTTGGAGCAGCAGTCGCGGTGGCGCTTCCGCGTGGTGGATTGCTGGTGTCCATCCTCGTTCTGCCGCTGTGCATTCCGGTGCTGATCTTCGGCGTCAGCGCATCCTATGCTGCCGTTCAAGACCCCGCTCCTTTCATGCCGCCGTTTCTCATTCTCATTGCGATCACGCTCTTTTCATCAGTGGTCGGACCGTTCTTCGCGGCTTTGGCATTACGCAGTTCCGTGGATTGATAAGGATCAATTGCAGCCGTGCTGCTCTGCCTGTAGAAAGACGCCATGACCAATACGAGCCTTGCCATGACCAAGTTCAGTGATCTTGCCAACCCGACGCGGTTTCTGGCATTGGCCGCGCGGCTTTTGCCCTGGTTGGCGGCTCTTTCGGCGCTCTGTCTTGCCGTTGGCCTCTATCTCGCCTTTACCACCGATAGCGATTACCAGCAGGGCAACACGGTGCGCATCATGTATGTGCATGTGCCAGCCGCCTGGCTGTCGATGATGTGTTATACGGTGATGGCAGCGTCCGCCATCGGCACGCTGGTCTGGCGTCACCCGCTAGCCGATGTCGCCCACCGGTCCGCCGCTCCAATCGGTGCAGCCTTCACACTGATCGCGCTCGTTACTGGCTCCCTCTGGGGCAAGCCGATGTGGGGCACGTGGTGGGTGTGGGATGCGCGATTGACCTCCGTTTTCATTCTGTTTCTGATGTATCTGGGCCTCATCGCCTTCAACAAGGCGATGGACGATCCGTCCAAGGCGGCCCGGGTCAGCGCGGTTCTGATCCTCGTCGGCTTCGTCAATATTCCCATCATCAAATTCTCGGTCGAATGGTGGAATACGCTGCATCAGCCTGCGAGCGTTTTGCGCCTGAGCGGCCCGGCGATTGCGCCCGAATTCCTGTGGCCGCTGCTGATCATGGCCCTAGGTTTCACTCTCCTGTTTTTCACCCTGCACATCGCCGCCATCCGCAATGAAATCTGGCGCAGACGCGTTGCGGCGCAGCGCCGTTTGGCTGCGCGCATGGCAGGCAAGGATCGCGCAAAGCCATGAGTCACGCTTTCTATATCGGTATGTCCTACGGCCTGACCGGCCTGATCGTTGCTGCCCTCATCGCTTGGGTCTGGCTGGATGGCCGTGCCCGCAAGCGTGAAATGGCCGAGCTCGAAGCCTCCGGCATCCGCCGCCGGTCTCGGCCCGCACCGGTCAATGGAGCCTCGTCATGACCAAGGATATGCGTAGCGGCACCGCTTCGTCGGGCAAAAAGACGCGCTCTTTTCTGGCGCTTCTGCCCCTGCTGGCCTTCGCCGGTTTTGCCGCCATTGCCGCCAAGATGCTATACGAGCAGGATGTGAATGGCCTCGATGTCAGCGCCATTCCCTCAGCTCTCATCAATACCAAGGCACCATCGCTGGCACTGCCGCCCTTGGAGGGCTCAGGCCTTCCGGCTCTCACCGATGCTGCCATCAAAGGCAAGGTGACGCTGGTCAATGTCTTTGCGTCGTGGTGCGTGCCGTGTCGGCAGGAACATCCGATGTTGAAGGAAATGTCGAAGGACGAGCGGCTGAATGTCGTCGGCATCAATTACAAGGACAAGTCCGAAAACGCCCTGAAGTTTCTGGGAGAACTGGGCAATCCCTACGACGCCATCGGCATCGATCCGAACGGCAAGGCCGCCATCGACTGGGGTGTCTATGGCATTCCCGAGACGTATCTGGTCGGCAAGGACGGCACCATCGTCTACAAGAAGGTCGGCCCGATCGACGCGGCGGCCTATGAGCGCGACATCATACCGGCCATCGAAAGAGCCATCGCAGGCGACTGAGCCACAGGCTGATTTTCACGAAGCAGGAAGGGCGTTCTGCCATTCCTTGATAGCGTCGATCGGCGCAACCAGCATCAGCACATTCAGCGTCAGATTATCGCGGATCAGCCAGCCGGTGAAAATCTCGAAGACGATGGCGACGAGAATGGTCAGCCAGATCGGTACGCGGGCGGCGAAGAAGAAGCCGACCACCATGAACACAGTGTCCATCGCCGAATTCAAGATGCTGTCGCCGCTATAGCCGAGTGCCATGGTGGCGGTGCGGTAGCGGTCGATGATGATGGGCGAATTTTCGAGCAGTTCCCACGCAGCCTCGATCAGAACCGCGAATGACAGGCGCATTCCGATGGTCTGCTTGCGAAACAGCAGCCATGCCAGGCCGTAGAACAGGAAGCCGTGGATGATGTGCGACGGTGTGTACCAGTCGGCCAGATGCTGCGAATTGCCAGGCGTGTTCACGCCCGGTTCGAACAGCTTCACATAACCGCATTCGCAGATGGGCACGCGTCCCATGAAATACAGAATGACGATTTGCGCGAGTAGCAAAGCCGCCGCGATACCGAACCATTTGTAGGAAGACGAACGCGACGCAGACATTTCACCAAGGGTCATTTCTTGTCTTTCGTCAGCGGCTCGATGGAGTGGCGCATGATCAGCGGCATCTGGGCCATGGTGAAAATGACGGTGATCGGCATAGTGCCCCAGACCTTGAAGGCGACCCAGGTATCGGTCGAGAAGCCGCGCCAGACGACTTCGTTGAGGACGGCGAGGAACAGGAAGAAGAAGCCCCAGCGGAATGTCAGCTTGCGCCAGCCCTCGTCATTCAGCTTGAAGGCCGAGTTGAAGACGTAGCCAAGCAGCGATTGGCCGAACAGCAGGCCACCCAGCAGGATCACGCCGAAAAGAGTGTTGACGATGGTCGGCTTCATCTTGATGAAGGTATCGTTCTGGAGATAGAGCGTCAGCGCGCCGAAGACGAGCACGACGATACCCGAGATCAGCGGCATCATCGGCAGGGTGCGCGTCAAAATCCACGAGACGGTCAAGGCCAGTATCGTCGCGATCATGAAGAGGCCGGTGGCGATGAAGATCGGACCGCCGAATTCGGTCAGAACAGGCAGCTTCTGAGCCAGCCATTCACCTCTGGAATTGGCGAAGAAGAAGACCAGCAAGGGGCCCAGCTCCAGCACGAATTTCAGCAGCGGGCTGATCTCGCGCACCATTTTCTCGCTTTCGCGCTGATTGCTTTCCACGTCCATACTCAAACTCCTGCAATCGCTTTCGCGAAATCTTCCGCCTCGAACGGCTCCAGATCGTCGACACCTTCGCCGACGCCGATGAAATAGACCGGCAGTTTGTGCTTGGCAGCGATAGCAACGAGAATACCGCCGCGCGCCGTGCCATCCAATTTTGTCATTATGAGGCCTGAGACACCCGCGACGTTGCGGAAAATCTCGACCTGATTGAGCGCATTCTGTCCGGTCGTCGCATCCAGCGTCTGCAAGACGGTGTGCGGCGCATCGGGATCGAGCTTAGCCAGCACGCGCACGATCTTCTCGAGTTCGGCCATCAACTCGGTCTTGTTCTGCAAACGGCCAGCCGTATCGATGATCAGCACATCGCTTTTCTTCGCCCGCGCCTGCTCATAGGCATCGTAAGCGAGACCCGCCGCATCGGCACCCAGCTTGGTGCCGATGAATTCCGAGGCGGTGCGGTCGGCCCAAATCTTCAGCTGCTCAATGGCCGCAGCGCGGAACGTATCTCCCGCCGCCAGCATGACCTTGAGGCCGGAACCGGACAGCTTTGCCGCCAGCTTGCCGATGGTTGTCGTCTTGCCGGTGCCATTGACGCCGACGACGAGGATGACATGCGGCTTGTGCGACAGATCGAGCTCCAGCGGCTTGGCAACCGGGGCCAGAACCTTGGTGATCTCACCCGCCATGATGCGGGCCACGTCCTCGCCGCTGACATCCTTGCCGTAGCGTTCCGATGACAAAGCGCCGGTGATGCGCATGGCGGTTTCCAGACCGAGATCCGATTGGATCAGCAGATCTTCCAGCTCATCCAGCGTGTCTTCATCCAGCTTGCGCTTGGTGAAGAGGGCCGAAATCTGGCTGGTCAGTTGCGATGAGGTCCGCGAGAGACCGGCGCGCAGGCGCTGGAACCATGTCAGCTTGACCTCAGGCGTGGGCTCCACGGGCAGGACCCGGTCGCTTGCCGATGAAAAGCCCTTGGGGAGAGCACCGGATGGGGCGGTGGCGGCAGGCTCTTCGACACCGGCGGCTTCCGCCTGCGCCAGAATATCATCCATGGCATCGACATCGAGCGGCGCGTCGGCGGCAACGCCCTCCACGGTAACAAGCGGCTGTTCGTCGGCTTCTGCCTCTGCTTGTAGCAACGACAGCGGCACCATTCCGATATCGCCGACCTGCTCCGGGCCCGGCAGAAGCGGCGCTTCCTCGTCCGGCTCATCATCCGCTGCGACCGCATCATCAACTACGTCATCCGGGGCCGGTCCGCCTGCGGTTTCCATCTCGATATCGGAGACCGGATCGTCGGCGACAGGCGCATGCGCTTCGGCCTCACTCAACACCTCTTCGAAGGTGGTGGGATGCTCGATGCCGGTGCGATTGATCTCGTCAGCGTTCGGCTGGTCCGTTTCGGCCTTGTCCTTGCCGAACGAAAACACTTTTTTGATGAAGCCGAGGGCCATGACTGTTCCGTATCCTTGACGTCAGGCGGCTTGCGCCGACAGACATTGCATATGCAGGTGTTTTCCGTTGTGACCGGTAATCAGCACCTGCGCAAGTGTGCGGGCCTCAAGATCAGGTGTGGCAACGAGAGTGAAATTGTCGGTGTGGGCAAAGCCATTGTTCTCGACCAGGATCGTCTGCGTGGTGCCGACCATGCCGGTGAGATGCGCATCCCGCAAGGCTTCGCCGCGCTGGCGCAGTCGTGCCGCCCGCTGCTTGATCAGCCCACGGTCCAGTTGCGGCATACGCGCGGCGGGCGTGCCGGGGCGCGGGCTGTAAGGGAAAACGTGCAGGTTGGAAATGCCGCATTCTTCCGCAAGGGTCGCGGCGTTTTCAAACATCTCCTCGGTTTCCGTTGGGAAACCGGCGATCATATCCGCACCAAAAGCGATTTCAGGTCGCAGGCGTCTGACCACGTCGCAGAAGGCAATGGCATCGGCGCGCATGTGGCGGCGCTTCATGCGCTTGAGGATCATGTCATCGCCATGCTGGAGCGACAGATGCAGATGCGGCATGAAGCGCGGCTCATCGGCAATGAGATCGAGCAGGTGCCGGTCCACTTCGATACTGTCGATGGAGGAGAGCCGCAGCCGCAGGATATCCGGCACCTGTTTCAGCAGGGTCTTGGCGAGATAGCCCAGAGATGGCTCGCCCGGCAGATCGGCCCCGTAGCTGGTGGCATCGACACCCGTCAGCACGATTTCGCGGTAGCCGTTTTCCGTCAGCTTGCGGGCTTGTTCGACCACGGCCCCCATGGGCACGGAGCGGGAATTGCCGCGTCCATAGGGAATGACGCAGAAGGTGCAGCGGTGATCGCAACCGTTCTGCACCTGAATGAAGGCGCGAACGTGCCCATCAATGTGCTTGATCATCTGCGGCGCGGTGGCGCGCACGCTCATGATATCGTTGACGCGCAGCTTTTCTTCCGCCGATACGCCGAAATCCGGGAGCGAGCGGTAAGAGGCGCTTTTGAGCTTTTCCTCATTGCCCAGAACGGCATCGACTTCCGGCATTTCGGCAAAAGTCTGCTTTTCCGTCTGCGCGGCGCAGCCGGTGACGATGATGCGGGCGTGGGGATTTTCCCGTCGGGCGCGGCGAATGGCGGACCGCGCCTGACGCACGGCCTCGCCCGTGACGGCGCAGGTGTTGACCAGCACGGCATTGTTTAGCCCCGCCTTTTCGGCCTCAGCCCGCATCACTTCCGATTCGTAGGTGTTGAGGCGGCAGCCGAAGGTTATGACCTCGACGCCACTCATACGGCCGCCTGTTCCGGCGCCGTATCGCGGGTCCATGTGCCGGTGACGGGATCGACGGTGCCAGCCCATTCCCATTCGGCAGGGCCGGTCATGACGACGTGATTGTCTTTGCGCCATTCGATGGTCAGCGGAATGCGAACCGGGCTGGAAGCGACGTCGATCTCGACGCTGCGTCCCGTTCTGCCGGTGCGGGCAGCGGACACGGCAGCGGCACAAGCGGCGGAACCGCATGCCAGCGTCAGGCCTGCACCACGCTCGAAGGTGCGGGTGCGCAACCTGCTATCGGAGATGACCTGCGCCAGCGTGATATTTGCCTTTTCGGGAAACATCGGGTGGTTTTCCAGCAGCGGACCGAAGCGCTCCAGATCGAACTCCATCGGGTCGCTATTGACCCAGAACACCGCGTGCGGATTGCCCATCGACATGACGGCGGGCGAATGCAGCACGGGGTTGTCGATCGGCCCGATCTGAAGCTCGATGCGGCTGGTATCGTGGAATTCTTCCGACAGCGGAATGTCGTTCCAGGCGAAGCGCGGCATGCCCATATCGACCGATATCATGCCGTCTTCGTGTTCGCTGGCGTTCAAAATGCCCGCCACGGTCTGGAAGGTGAAGGTCTTCTTGCCGGTCTCGGATGCCAGCGCCTGCACCACGCAGCGTGTACCATTGCCGCAGGCCTGCGCCTTGGTGCCATCGCAATTGAGGATGTCGATATAGGCATCGGTGCCGTGGGCGCGCGGATCGTGGATGGCCATGATCTGGTCGAAAGCGGTCTGCGCATCCGCATTCAGCGCAATCGCCGCCTGCGGGGTCACCATGTCCTTGCGGCCGCGCATATCGACAACCAGGATCTTGTTGCCAAGCCCGTTCATCTTCGCGAATTCGACCGTGTTTGTCATGGTGTGGGACCTGCATAATCGTTTTGGGGCACACTGTGCCCGGTTTTGCCTTTATATGGCGGAATTGAGAGAGAATTACCAGTGTGGGGGCGGTTTTGGGTTGGCGTGTTTTGGTGGGATCACTGGGTGTGGCTTACTCTGCGCTCTCAATAAGGTAGGGCTGCCTCACCCACCGCCCTCATGCTGAGGTGCTTTGGCCGAAGGACAAAGCCTCGAAGCATCCGCCGCATACTCCTGCCCAAGCCCGCAATCCTCGTCCTTCGAGGCCCCTGCGGGGCGCCTCAGGATGAGGGTTGCTACCGGTGTGCCCTTTACGTGGCAACTTCTTCGGCAATCATGAGGGTGAGGGTTGCTGCGTTGCGGCCTGCATCATCGCCAGAGCATTCCTCATAACTGCTCGCATCCCGCGTTGGTCCGGTATTGGAGAGGGAAGCCACACCCACCGCCCTCATGCTGAGGTGCTTTGGCCGAAGGGCAAAGCCTCGAAGCATCCGCCGCATTCTGTAACTAAGCCCGCAACCCTCGCCCTTCGAGGCCCCTGCGGGGCACCTCAGGATGAGGGTTGCTGCGTTGCGGCCCTTTGCGTGGCACCTCCTTCGGCTCTCATGGTGGTGAGGGTTGCTGCCTGCGGCCTGCATCATCGCCAAGCATTCCTCCTACATGGTCGCATTCCGCGTTGGTCCGGTATTGGAGAGGGCAACCTCACCCACCGCCCTCATGCTGAGGTGCTTTGGCCGAAGGGCAAAGCCTCGAAGCATCCGCCGCATACTCCTGCCCTAAGCCCGCAACCCCCGTCCTTCGAGGCCCCTGCGGGGCACCTCAGGATGAGGGTTGCTCCTCACCAAACCCATCGCTATCAAAAACCCCGGCCACCACCCAAACAAGCTTCGCCGTTCACGCGGCAGCACCTGCCCGTGGCTTGACCTTCAATCAGTGTCCATAACCATTCGCGGCCATGGGTATTTCGGACGGGGCGCTGTAAGTTGCCTCGTTGGGTAGTCTAAGAATGGCACCTCGCAGCGCCCCGTTCAGCTCTTTTGGCCAAACAGCGATCCTCTTGCCATGGCTGGCATATCCCGCAGGGCAAGGGGAACCTTGCCGTTGGAACGGTCGGACAAATCAAGGTCCGGCCCTTACCCACCCGGGTGACGGCGGCTTCGTTGCCGAAGTCGTCGCCTGCCAGTTCGGCCACATCTGCCTTCGAGGATGAGAGCGTTCATTCTGACGAAGCGCCCGCAGCCATCGATCCGTTCTCCGCAAGGTGCCACCGGGCGCATTCGCCGATGGCAACCTTGCGGTCCGTCCGCACCCTGTTGCCGGGGTGCGGGGCAGATGCAGCGTGTTCCTGTGTACCGCCTGACTTTCGCTTCAAGCCCCTGCGGTCGCGTTCGACCCGGTGCCGATGAGCTGTCGGTACACCCGGTGGCTGGCGAACCGGACCGCCATGACCCACCCGCAAAACCCGAAACGGTGTTTTGCGGCTAAGAACATGCCGGGCCGATCAGGACATTGGAAAGGCTGCGACAGCCGGTCCGAAACCGCCGCCACCTTTCTCCCGTCCCACCGGGGAGATCGCTGCTCGACCCCGATGGCAAAGAGGATGCGTAACCTCCTTGCCACCAGCGCCGGTCCCGCCTCGCCGCAACGCCTTGCGGTGTATCCGAGGGCGGAACGAGGAGATTGTGCGGGTGATTCGCGCGTCATTGAGAAAGTTGCGGGAGGAATTTTGATGTTTTTTTCGGGATTTGTTTTAAGCTGTTGATTTAGCTTGGAAGTATTTTCGTTGAGGTTTTTTGGGGAGTGCATCGTGAGGTCGGAGGGTGGGGCTTACCCCCCTTGTAACTTCCCTTCACCGTCATTTGGGTGTGTACTGCCCGGTGCGGTGGCGGATGTGAGACCGAAGCCCCTTAGGGACACTAAGCCCGTGGCAGAGCCCGGTCGTGCATCCGCCGTTCCATCGAACCCGAACAGTCGCCAGGGCCGCTTGCGCACGCAAAGCCCGCTTAGGCAAGGATGGGATAAGATGGATATAATCGTTGGTATAGATGTCTCCAAGGATAGCCTCGACGTTGCGGTTTCACCCTCAGGTACAAGCTTTTTCGTCGGGAACGACCATGACGGCATCGAAGAGCTGGTGAAGCGCCTCAAGGCGGAAAAGGTTGATCTCGTGGCCGTGGAGGCGACGGGCGGCTTCGAAACGCTGGCGGTGGCAAAGCTTGCGGCGTGCGACATCTGCGTGATCGTCGTCAACCCGGCGCAGGTCCGGGCCTATGCCAACGCCATCGGTCGGCGTGCCAAGACCGATGCGATCGATGCAGCCCTGATTGCCGCTTTCGTCGTGGCGACGAAACCGCAGATCCGGTCGCTGCCCGATGCGCAAACCCAGGCGTTATCGGCCCTTGTCGATCGCAGACGGCAGATCGTTCAGATGATCGTGGCCGAAGAGAACCGGTTGCGGATGGCGTTGGACAAGACCACCCACAAAAGCATCAAACGGTTGTTGGCTGCGCTCAACCGCGAGAAGGACAGCATTGACACGGATATGGATGAGCATATCCGCAAGTCCCCCTTGTGGCGTGTGCGCGAAGCACTGCTGACCTCGGTTCCAGGTGTCGGGCGGGCCACGGCACGCACGCTTCTGGCCGAAATGCCGGAACTTGGCAGCCTCAACCGCCGACAGATCGCATCCCTTGCGGGACTGGCACCATGGACGCGGCAATCGGGCAAGTGGAAAGGCAAGAGCTTCATCGGTGGCGGGCGCTCCAAGGTGCGGGCGGTGCTGTTCATGGCAGCACTGGTCGCATCTCGCCACAACCCGTTGCTCAAGGAATTCCGCGATCGTCTCGTGGCATCCGGCAAGCCCAAGATCGTCGCCATCGTGGCCACCATGCGCAAGCTACTCACCATCCTCAACGCCATCATCCGGGAGAATAAACCATGGCAAAACGCTTGACTGCCAAGACAGTCGCTCTGCCCTGCCGGGCATCTCCCCCTCAAGGGGGGAGATCAGCAAGACGAATGCTCGCCACTCTTCCCGCAGCGTTCGAGATGGCCGGGCGCCATCCGCGAGTCGATCTCCCCACCTGAGGGGGAGATGCCCGGCAGGGCAGAGGGGGGTAAGCCACACCCACCACCATCAACAAAAAACATACATCCAAAAAACAAAAGGCGGCCCGAAGACCGCCTTTATCCAAATTCCCGAAACCAGGAAAAGCTTATTCAGCTGCGCCTTCGGCAGGCTTTGCAGCCTCTTCAGCGGCCTTTGCCGCTGCGGCTTCTTCGGCTGCCTTGGCTTCAGCAGCTTCTGCTGCGGCCTTTTCAGCGGCCAGAGCCTGTGCTGCTGCAACCTTTTCAGCTTCGATGCGTGCCTTTTCTTCGGCAGCGGCCTGACGCTCGCCGTCGTTGAGCTTGCGGGCGCGAACGCCGGTGTCTTCAACGATACGGGCAGACTTGCCGCGACGGTCGCGCAGGTAGTAGAGCTTGGCGCGACGGACCTTACCGCGACGAACGATTTCAACGCCTTCGACCAGCGGAGAGTAAACCGGGAATACGCGCTCGACGCCTTCGCCATAGGAAATCTTGCGAACGGTGAAGCTCTCGTTGATGCCGCCGCCGGAACGGGCGATCACGACGCCTTCGTAAGCCTGTACACGGGTACGTGTACCTTCCGTTACGCGCACGTTGACGCGAACGGTGTCACCTGGGGAAAATTCTGGAAGCTTGCGCTTCGCTTCGATCTTGGCAGCCTGTTCGGCTTCCAGCTGTTCGATAATGTTGGTCATATTAACCTCTGAGTTCTTCTGAAACAGCCAGAGCGCTCAACTATCATCCCTTGAAACCTGTGTCTCGGGACTATGCCTTGCGGCAGGAGCGGGTTCACCATTCTTTGCTTGCGGTTAAAGGGGCAAACCCCAGTTCCACGCGGGCCATTACAGCAAGACGACGCATTTGTCATCCCTCTTGTGACATTATTTTGTCGGTCGCGGCCTGATTGTCGGCAAGCCAACCAACGGATATGGAGGATAAAAGCGCCGCAAGACGCACCGGGAGGGGTCATGTCTTTGTTCATCATTCTGCTGCTGCTGGCCAGCGGTTTTCTGTCCGGTGCGGTCAATGCCATCGCAGGCGGCGGCACATTTCTGACCTTCGGGGCCATGACGATTGCCGGTATCGCGCCGATTTCGGCCAACGCCACCTCCTCCATCGTGCAATTTCCCGGCTATGTCACCTCTGTCATCGCCTACTGGCCGGAAATTCGTGCCCACTGGAAAGGCGCTGTTTTCCTCGCCGTCCTCTCCATTGCCGGATCGACCGCCGGTGCGCTCCTGCTTCTGTCGCTGGACAATCCCGCCTTCCGCCAGCTCGTGCCCTGGCTGCTGCTGGCCGCCACGCTTCTCTTTGCCGTGGGACCATGGCTGCGTCCGCGCTCGAATGCACAGCGCTCGCCCGGCAATGCCGCAAGCCTCATCGGTCAGTTCTTCACGTCGATTTATGGCGGGTTCTTCGGTGCTGGCATGGGCATCATGATGCTGGCCGTACTGGGCCTGACGGCTGGCGGCAGCTACCACCACCTCAATGCGCTGAAAAACCTGCTGGCCGTCGTCATCGCGGCGGTCGCCATCGTCGTCTTCGTCGGCGGTGGCGTGGTGGCTTGGCCTGCCGCGCTGATCATGATCCCTGCGTCGGCCATTGGCGGCTATAGCGGCGTTTATATCGCGCGGCGCGTGCCGCAATGGATCATCCGCGCCCTGGTGATCTCGGTCGGACTGCTGCTATCGGTCTACTACTTCGTCTCGACCTGAGGCGCTTTTCCCAGAAGATCGGGACGGCGCTCTTTGGTCAGCGCCAGCGCCTGCTCGTGGCGCCACTTTTCGATGGCCTTGTGGTTGCCGGAGGTCAGCACGGCTGGAATATCGCGCTCTTCCCACACTTGCGGGCGGGTATAATGCGGATGTTCCAGCAGCCCACCCTCGAAGCTCTCATGCACGCCGGAGAGGTCGTTGCCCATCACGCCCGGCAGAATGCGGACCACCGCATCCAGCAGCGTCAGCGCCGCCGGTTCGCCGCCGGAAAGAATATAGTCGCCGATGCAGACCTCTTCGAGATCACGCGCATTGATCACCCGCTGGTCGACACCCTCGAAGCGACCACAGATGATGATGACACCATCGCCAGCGGCAATCTCGCGAACGCGGTCCTGCGTCAAAGGCTTCCCGCGCGGGCTCATCAGCAGTCGCGGGCGCATATCGTCTGTGGATACCGCGTCGATGGCGGCCGCCAGCACATCCGGCTTCAGCACCATGCCTGCGCCACCGCCAGCAGGTGTATCGTCCACGCTGCGGTGCTTGTCGGTGGCGAAGTCGCGGATCTGCACCGGCTCGATCTGCCACTGCCCACGCTCCAACGCCTTGCCTGCCAGCGAATGACCGAGATGCCCCGGAAACATGTCCGGGTAGAGCGTCAGCACGGTTGCCTTGAATGTCATGTTATTTTTTCTTGCCGAAAATCGGATGATCCGGGTCATCCTTGCCGTCGTCAGGATTGTCGATCAGCCCGGCAGCGAGCGGATCGATCAGGATTTTCCCGCCTTCGAGGTCGATTTCCAGAACCGCAGCCTCGGAAAACGGAATGAGTGTCGGGCGACGGCCAGCGCCTTTCAGCTCCAGCAGATCGCCCGCGCCGAAATCATGGACAGCGGCGACCGAGCCATAGCTCTTGCCCTCGGCATCGACGGCCTCCAGACCTTCCAGATCGGTATAGTAGAATTCGTCTTCGTCCAGATCATCATCCGGTAGATTGTCACGCTCGATGAACAGTTCCAGCCCGTTCAGAGCTTCCGCCGCATTGCGGTCGTTGACACCGCGAAAGCGCACGATGACGACTGTTTTGGCTTCGCGTATCTCGAGAATTTCGAACACTCGGCCATCGCCAGCGATCAGGTTGCCGTAATCGCCCAGCGCCGTTGGATCATCCGTAAACGAGCTGACCCGCACTTCGCCGCGCAAGCCCTGCGCCGCGCCAATCTTGGCCATGAGAATGGGGTTTTCCAGCTTTGCCATCGGTTGTCCGTTTCGGTGTTCGTCTTTGAAAATCTATGTACGGCATGTTGCCATCAAAATAAACACAAACGGGTGGCGCGGAAATCCGCACCACCCGTTCAAATCGTGCAAACCGGACTTATTCGGCTGCAGTTGCTTCTGCGGCAGCAGCAGCGGCGTCATCGGCCTTCTGCTTCTTCTCGGCAATGCGCTCGACGGCCTTCTTGCCTGGCTTTGCCTTTTCAGGGTTGCTGCGGGCGTCGCGTGTTGCAATGCCAGCTTCTGCGAGGAAGCGCAAAACGCGGTCCGTTGGCTGAGCGCCCTTGGCAATCCATTCCTTGACGAGGTCAGCGTTGATCTGGATGCGATCAGCGTTGTCCTTGGCCAGCATTGGGTTCCAGGAACCGACCTTCTCGAGGAAACGACCGTCGCGTGGCGAACGGGCGTCAGCAACGACGATCTGGTAGTACGGGCGCTTCTTGGAACCACCGCGTGCGAGACGAATTTTCAGTGCCATGTTGTTTCTCCTTAAGAATGGCTTGCCCGCCGGTCAGGCGGTCTTGTCGGTGCCGTTGTGTTCAGCGGCAATTGCTTCATGATGCCGGATGACTTCCTTGATGATGAAGTTCAAGAACTTCTCGGCGAAATCCGGGTCCAGATCGGCGTCCTTTGCTAAGCGGCGCAGGCGTTCGATCTGGTATTCCTCGCGCGCCGGGTCTGCCGGCGGCAATTCGTGGGTTGCTTTCAAAACGCCAACCGCCTTGGTGCGTTGGAACCGTTCTGCCAGCATATGCACCAGTGCCGCATCGATATTGTCGATGGACTGGCGGTATTGCGAAAGTTGAGCTTTTACATCTGCGTCGGTCATCACAGTCTCACTTCTTCTTGCCAAAACCGGGTAGGCCGGGAAGACCGCCCAGCCCCGGAAGCTTGGGTCCACCGAGACCCGGAAGACCGGGCATGCCGCCCATGCCACCAAGACCCGGAGGCATCGCGCCCGGCTTGCCGAGACCGGCAGCTTCAGCCTGCTTTTGAAGCGCTTCCAGCTGCTTGGGGTCCATATTGGCCAGATCAGGCATGCCGCCCATTCCACCGCCAAGGCCCATCTTGCCCGCAAGGCCACCCATCATCTGTTTCATGATGCCGCCCTTGCCCTTGCCGCCCATGGCTTTCATCATGTCGGCCATGCCGCGGTGCATTTTCAGCAGCTTGTTGATTTCGGCGGCATCCGTGCCGGAACCGGCAGCGATGCGCTTCTTGCGGCTGTGCTTGAGCATGTCGGGATTGGCACGCTCGGCCTTGGTCATCGAAGAGATGATGGCGATCTGGCGGTCGAACATCTTGTCGTTCAGACCCGATGCGGCCATCTTGTCCTTCATGCCGGACATGCCGGGCATCAGACCCATAATGCCGCCCATGCCGCCCATTTTCTTCATCTGGCCCAGCTGGTCGGCCAGATCGTTCAGATCGAACTTGCCCGACTGCATCTTCTTGGCCATCGCGGCGGCTTTTTCCGCATCGATGTTTTCGGCAGCCTTTTCGACCAGCGAAACAATATCGCCCATGCCAAGGATACGGTCGGCAATACGGCGCGGGTGGAACTCGTCCAGCTCGCCCATGCGCTCGCCGGTACCGATCAGCTTGATCGGCTTGCCGGTCACGGCACGCATCGAAAGCGCAGCACCGCCACGGCCATCGCCGTCCATACGGGTCAGCACGAGGCCGGTAATGCCGACACGCTCATCGAAGTTGCGCGCCAGATTGACGGCGTCCTGACCAGTCAGGCTATCGGCTACCAGCAGGATTTCATGCGGCTTGGCGTTTTTCTTGATCTCCGCCATTTCCATCATCAACGGCTCGTCGATGTGGGTACGACCGGCAGTATCGAGGATCACGACATCATGGCCACCGAGCTTGGCCGCCTGTACGGCGCGCGAAGCGATATCGGTCGGCGATTGTCCAGCGATGATGGGCAGCGTATCGACACCGGTCTGTACGCCCAGCTGGCGCAACTGCTCCTGGGCTGCCGGACGACGCGTGTCGAGAGATGCCATCAGCACCTTCTTCTTGTCGCGGTCGGTCAGGCGCTTGGCGATCTTGCCGGTGGTCGTCGTCTTACCGGAACCCTGCAGACCCACCATCATGATGACGACGGGGGCAGCGGCATGAAGATCGATTGCCACGCCCTCGGAGCCCAGCATCTCGACCAGCTCGTCATGGACGATCTTGACGACCATCTGGCCGGGCTTGATGGCTTTGAGAACAGAAGCGCCAACGGCCTTTTCACGCACCTTGTCGGTAAAGGACCGCACGACTTCCAGCGCCACGTCCGCTTCCAAAAGCGCACGGCGAACCTCGCGCAGGGCCGCCGTCACATCGGCTTCCGAAAGCGCGCCACGGCCCGTCAGTCCATTCAAAATGGAGCCAAGTCGGTCCTGGAGGTTCTCAAACATCGCGTCATCCTTCTTCGTTTCGGGGTACCCGAAACGTCGGTTCTTTTGCTGTCAAAAACAAGACGCCCGATAAAGGGCATAGCCAAAAAGCACCCGAGGGCGCATCGCGCTGTCGGATGTTTGCCTCCGGGATCATCTATACCTTGCGGGTCCCGGTCGGCGGCTGCGGTCATGAAACTGCCAGCTGATGGGCGCGGGTTAACAGCAAATGCGCGAGAGAGTCAAGGCAACGCGCCATTTTTCACGGAAGCGTAACGGCTGACGTCTTCGTGAAAACAGCTCGACCCTGCATCTGGCCGCTTGAAGAGGCTGCGGCGCACTCCTATAGATTCGTCATGAAAAGACGCAGCCTCTTCAAACTCTCGTTCCTCGGTGCCCTCATAGCAGGAGGCGGCCTTTACGCGCGCCAGTCCAGCGCCAGCGCCTATTATAAAGGCCCGATGTCGGATCATTTCGACGGTACGCGCTTCTTCAATCCCGGCGGCGAAGCGCCCAACGGCTTCCTCGACCTGATGAAGTGGCGGTTCGATGGCGACAAGGCGACCTGGCCGGACGCCTATCCCAGCCCCTTTCCTTTCGTCAAACCGGACGAGCGCGTCAACGGCACCGATCTGCGCGTCACCTTCGTCGGCCACGCCTCCTTTCTCATCCAGACGGCTGGCTTGAATATTCTGGTCGATCCCGTCTGGTCGGAGCGCACCAGCCCCTTCAGCTTCGCCGGTCCCAAGCGCGTCAACCCGCCCGGCATCCAGTTCAAGGACTTGCCGCCTATCGATCTCGTGCTGGTCACGCACAATCACTATGATCATCTTGATACGGAAACGCTGCACCAGCTCCACATCCACCACAAACCGCATTTCATCACGCCACTGGGTAATGACGCCGTCATTCGCACCCGTGTCGAAGCTGCCAATATTTCCGTGGGTGATTGGGGCGACGTGCTGACGGTCGCGCCCGACGTGAAAATCCATTTCGAGCCCTGCCATCACTGGTCGGCACGCGGCCTCAATGATCGCCGGATGGCGCTGTGGGCCGCCTTCGTCATCGAAACGCCAGGCGGCAAGATCTACCACATCGGCGATACCGGCTTCCACAGCGGCCTCAACTACCACGCCGCCCGCAAAAAACACGGCAGCTTCCGTCTCGCCAACCTGCCGTTTGGCGCTTACGAACCCCGGTGGTTCATGAAAGGCCAGCACCAGAACCCGTCCGAAGCCGTGGAAGGCATGAAGATCTGCGGCGCAGCCTATGCCTGCGGCCACCACTGGGGCACGGTGCAACTCACCGACGAAGCCATCGATGCGCCCATCATCGCGCTGAAGGCAGCACTGAGCGAACACGGCGTCCCAGAATACCGCTTCCGCCCGATGCGCCCCAGTGAGGTTTTCGACGTACCGATGGTCTGAGTTTGGCGGGTGGGGCGGCGGCTTGCATTTTCTAGCACTTAGCTAAGGCTAAGATGCTGGAATTGCGTTTTCGATCAATGACAGAGCCAGCCGCTCACCCCCCTCTGCCTTGCGAGGCATCTCCCCCTCAAGGGGGGAGATCGGCAAGAGGCACGATCATCGCTCCAATCGCAGCCGTCAGGAGGTTGGCCGGCAATACACGTCGTACCCAGTGCAGCAGCGCAACGCTCAAGATGACCGGCAAGCGAGCCCGCAGCCAATCTCCCCCCCTTGAGGGGGAGATGTCCGGCAGGGCAGAGCGACTGTCTTGGCAGTCAAGCGTTTTGCCATGGTTTATTCTCCCGGATGATGGCGTTGAGGATGGTGAGTAGCTTGCGCATGGTGGCCACGATGGCGACGATCTTGGGCTTGCCGGATGCCACGAGACGATCGCGGAATTCCTTGAGCAACGGGTTGTGGCGAGATGCGACCAGTGCTGCCATGAACAGCACCGCCCGCACCTTGGAGCGCCCGCCACCGATGAAGCTCTTGCCTTTCCACTTGCCCGATTGCCGCGTCCATGGTGCCAGTCCCGCAAGGGATGCGATCTGTCGGCGGTTGAGGCTGCCAAGTTCCGGCATTTCGGCCAGAAGCGTGCGTGCCGTGGCCCGCCCGACACCTGGAACCGAGGTCAGCAGTGCTTCGCGCACACGCCACAAGGGGGACTTGCGGATATGCTCATCCATATCCGTGTCAATGCTGTCCTTCTCGCGGTTGAGCGCAGCCAACAACCGTTTGATGCTTTTGTGGGTGGTCTTGTCCAACGCCATCCGCAACCGGTTCTCTTCGGCCACGATCATCTGAACGATCTGCCGTCTGCGATCGACAAGGGCCGATAACGCCTGGGTTTGCGCATCGGGCAGCGACCGGATCTGCGGTTTCGTCGCCACGACGAAAGCGGCAATCAGGGCTGCATCGATCGCATCGGTCTTGGCACGCCGACCGATGGCGTTGGCATAGGCCCGGACCTGCGCCGGGTTGACGACGATCACGCAGATGTCGCACGCCGCAAGCTTTGCCACCGCCAGCGTTTCGAAGCCGCCCGTCGCCTCCACGGCCACGAGATCAACCTTTTCCGCCTTGAGGCGCTTCACCAGCTCTTCGATGCCGTCATGGTCGTTCCCGACGAAAAAGCTTGTACCTGAGGGTGAAACCGCAACGTCGAGGCTATCCTTGGAGACATCTATACCAACGATTATATCCATCTTATCCCATCCTTGCCTAAGCGGGCTTTGCGTGCGCAAGCGGCCCTGGCGACTGTTCGGGTTCGATGGAACGGCGGATGCACGACCGGGCTCTGCCACGGGCTTAGTGTCCCTAAGGGGCTTCGGTCTCACATCCGCCACCGCACCGGGCAGTACACACCCAAATGACGGTGAAGGGAAGTTACAAGGGGGTAGGCCAAGCCCACCACCATCCAATGCGCTCGTGCCCTCACACTTCAAACTATGTCATTTTACCGCAAGACCAGAGTGCGGGTGACGGTAGTAGAGGAATTGCCAGCTAGGGTTTGAAGTCTCACTTCGCCTGCGTCAGGAAAATCTTGACGGCGAATAGGGAGAAGACACCGGCGATGGTGTAATCAAGCCCGCGCAGGACCTTGCGATTGCGCTGGAGCCAGCCGGAAAGGCCATCTGCCGCAAACACGATGCCGATGCCGATGGGCAGGGCGACGATGATGGACCAGAGGCCGAGGAAGATCAGTTTGCCGGTGACGTGCGGGTCCGAGGCGCTGACGAATTGCGGCAGGAAGGTCATGAAGAAAATGATGACTTTCGGGTTCAGAAGATTGACCCAGATGCCGTTCAGAAGAGCGGACATCAAAGACGCCTGTGGCTTTTGATCCTTCGGACGCTCCATGACGAAATTCGAGCCCTTTCTGATAGCCTGAATGGCCAGCCAAACGAGATAGGCGGCGCCGCCTGTTTTGAGCACCAGAAAGGCTGTGGGGGACGCGACGATGAGGGCCGCCACGCCGAAGGCGACAAGCATGGTGTGGACGGTGATGCCCAGATTGGTGCCCACCAGCGTCATGAAACCCGCGGTACGGCCTTCACGCAGCGAGCGGCTGATCCAGAGCGTCATATCCGGGCCGGGCGTGACCGCCAGAAGCAGAATGGCGATGGTGAAGGCAATCAGGGTCGGCAGGCTCGGTATGAATTCCACGGCGGCACCACACTTGCAAAGGGTTGATGCCTGTTCATAACGCCGTTTCGAGAAGCTGCCAACTGCCCGACAAAAGAATGCCGCGCCCGCAGGCGCCGCAGGCAAGTCAGCTGTTCAGGAAAGACTTGAAATCATCGCTGTAATCTTCGTGCCAACGTGACAAGGGCGGGCGGTTTTGCACGAGATCGTTGGCGGCCCAGAGGATACGTTTCTCATCCGTTTTGCGGTTCACTTCACCATCAGGGCAAAGAATGTAGAAGTCGCCATTGCCGATGCCGTCGATCATGAAATCGACCGTCTGTTCCGGCGTCCATGCGCCGGATGGTTTTTCCGTCCGGCCATTGGCGGTGAGGCCGGTAAAGACGAAGCCGGGAATGAGAAGATGGGCCGAGATATTGCCGTTCGGTGCGTTTCTCAGCTCATATTCCAAGGCCTCGGTAAAGGCCTTTACGCCCGCCTTGGACACATTGTAGGCCGGGTCGCCCGGCGGTGTGGTGATGCCCTGCTTGGAGCCGGTGTTGATGATGAGACCCGCCTCTCCATGGGCCAGCATGCCCGAACCGAAGACGCGGCTTCCATTGACCACGCCCATCAGATTGACGCTGAAAACCTTATCCCAGTTCGCCTGTGGTCCGAAGATGGCGCTGCCGGGCTGTACGCCCGCATTGTTCATCAGCACATGAACGCGCCCGAAGCGCTGGATGACGGCGCGTTCCAGCGCTTCCAGTTCATCGAGTTTGGAAACATCGGTTGGAATGGAAACGATCTGCTCGTCGCCATTTTCGGCAAGCGCAGCGATTTCGCTTTGGGCAGCGGCGAGCTTTTCACCGTCGAGGTCAACAAGCACGACACTCATGCCGAAACCGGCGAATTTGCGGGCGGCTGCAAGGCCGATACCGGATGCAGCACCGGTGACGACGGCGACATTGTCTGGTGCGAATGCGTTGTGAAGGATCGTCATTGGTTTCTCCTTTTCGCTACCGCTTCAAATCTCCGGCAGCGATGTCCCATGGAACCATGCGTTCTACTGACGCGCTGTACAGTCTAGTCTTTTCGGCCCTTCAAGTCACATGAAGATGAAAGCGTTCCATCCGCGTGCCGTTTTGCATTTTTGTTGCACGCGCCGATAAACTCGCTAAAAGTGCCGAAATCCCAAGGAAATGGCGATATCCTGATGTCGCCGATACGCAAATGGATTTCACCAATGGCCCTTCCCAAAGACGTTAAGAAAGTCGTTCTCGCCTATTCAGGCGGGCTTGATACCTCGATTATTCTGAAATGGTTGCAGACCGAGCTGAACGCGGACGTCGTGACTTTCACCGCCGATCTCGGCCAGGGCGAAGAGCTGGAGCCTGCGCGCAAGAAGGCCGAGATGCTGGGCATCAAGGAAATCTTCGTGGAAGATGTGCGCGAAGAATTCGTGCGCGATTTCGTCTTCCCGATGTTCCGCGCCAATGCCGTCTATGAAGGCGTCTATCTGCTGGGCACCTCGATTGCCCGGCCGCTGATTTCCAAGCATCTGATCGACATCGCCAAGAAGACCGGCGCCGATGCCATCGCCCACGGCGCGACCGGCAAGGGCAACGACCAGGTTCGTTTCGAGCTTTCGGCCTATGCGCTGAACCCCGACATCAAGATCATCGCGCCATGGCGCGACTGGACGTTCAAGAGCCGGACCGATCTCCTGAACTTCGCCGAACAGCATCAGATACCGGTTGCCAAGGACAAGAAGGGCGAAGCGCCGTTCTCCGTCGATGCCAACCTTCTGCACTCCTCATCCGAGGGCAAGGTTCTGGAAGACCCGGCAGTCGAGGCTCCGGAATACGTGCATATGCGCACCATTTCCCCGGAAGCAGCCCCTGACAAGGCGACCATCATCAAGGTGGGTTTCCGCAACGGTGATGCCTGCTCCATCAACGGCGTCGAAATGTCGCCTGCGACGCTTCTGGCAGCGCTCAACGATTACGGTCGTGACAACGGCATCGGTCGCCTCGATCTGGTCGAAAACCGTTATGTCGGTATGAAGTCTCGTGGCGTGTACGAAACGCCCGGCGGTACCATTCTGCTGGCGGCTCACCGCGCCATCGAGAGCATTACGCTCGACCGGGGTGCAGCCCACCTCAAGGACGAGATCATGCCGCGCTACGCCGAGCTGATCTACTACGGCTTCTGGTTCTCGCCAGAGCGCGAAATGCTGCAGGCGCTGATCGACAAGAGCCAGGAGCATGTGGAAGGTGAAGTGACGCTGAAGCTCTACAAGGGCAACGTCATGGTTACCGGTCGCGAATCGGCCAAGTCGCTCTATTCCGACAAGCTGGTGACCTTCGAGGACGACCAGGGCGCTTACGACCAGAAGGATGCAGCGGGCTTCATCAAGCTCAACGCCCTGCGCCTGCGCACACTCGCCAAGCGCAACCTCGGCAAGTAAGCTTTGATATGACATGACTCTAAAAGCCTCGGTTCTCCGGGGCTTTTTTATGCCCGCCTGCGCGATAGCAAGGCAAAGACGACATAGCTCGCCACGGCGCTCAACTCCATCAGCGGGATGATGGTGCCGAAACTCGTGAGTGGCGAGCCGAGCAGGGCGGCGATGACACCGGCTGAAAAACCCGCGCTCATCTGGATGAACCCCATCATCGCCGACGCAGAGCCTGCGATGTGCGGAAAGGGTGCCATGCCCATCGTGATGACATGCGGCGTGAGCAGCGCCAGCCCGAAGGTCGCAACCGCCACGGGCCCCATGATCGACAGAAAGGAGGGCGGGATAAGATGCACCGACAAAAAGATCAGCACACCACCCGTCGCCGACAGGCACAGCCCCATGACCGCAGACCGACGGTCGCCAATTCTGCGGGCGAGGAAGCGCAGGGCAATCGACCCGAGAAAATAAGCGCCGGATTGCATCAGCATGCCCACGCCGAATGCCGTGGGCGACAGACCGACGTCGTTGATCAGCACGAAAGGCAGCATGGTCGATTGTGCGTAGAGCGCACCGACCGTACCGCCCAGCACCAGCGCCGATAGCAGAAAGCGTGGCGACGCCAGAAGCTCACCATAGGCGCTGAGCAGACGGGATGGGCGAAGACGGCTGCGGTCCGGAACCGTCGTTTCGCGCAGGCAGAAAACGATGGCCGTGATCGAAATCAGCCCGAAGCCGAGCATCAGCACGAAAACCGACTGCCAGCCGAAGGCCAGCAGCGACAACCCGCCGATCGTCGGCCCCGCCGCCGGGCCGACCGCCAGCATGATGCCAATAAGGTTGAGAATGCCGATGGCCTGATGGCCACTGAACTGATCGCGCACCACCGCCCGCGCCACGGTGACACCAACCGACGCCCCGATGCCCTGAATGAGACGGGCCGCCAGTAACACCTCGACACTGGGTGCGAAAGCGGCAAGCGCTCCGCCCGCCAGATAGATCAGCAGGAATAGAATGGTAGCCTTGCGACGGCCAAACGCATCCGACATGGCACCGGACACGAGCTGGGCGATGGCAAAACCGCCAAAATAGAGCGTCAGGCTCATCTTAATCGCCGATTCCGTCGTTGAAAAGGCGCGGACGAGTTCCGGCATCGCAGGCGTATAAATCGCCATCGACACCGGCCCAAGCGAGGTCAGCATTGCGCCCAGAATAGCCGTGCGCCGCACCGTCATCGGCGTTGTCAAACTGCTCACGTCGGGGCCTGCTTGCTCTTGTCGCTCACTGCCATCTGAAGGTTTTTCTGGACGGTCGCCAGGAGATCATGAAATTTGGACAGATCGCTCTCGCTGAAACCCTCCGTCGCCTGACCGATCAGGCTATCGACCTCGAGGCGCACGGCAACCAGCAACAGCTCTGACGTCTGCGTCAGATAAATGCATTTGGAACGGCGATCATCCGGGTTGGGACGCCGCTCCACCAGATCGAGCGATTGCAACCTGTCGAGATAGGTGCACACCGTCATGGGCTCGAGACCGATACGGCTGGCAATATCGGCCTGCTTGCTGCCGTCGATGGCCGCAACCGTCAAAAGGGCACGCGCCTCACCTGGTGTCAGCCCAAGGCCCGCCTCACTGATGCGTCGCTCGAAGGCGCTGTTGAGAAAACGCGCACTGCTGTTGAGCAGGAAGGCCAGTGATTCTTTTTCAAGGGAAGTGTTCATGGCGCGCCTGTTTGGTAAGCCTTCCTTATAAAAAACTTCGCGGCCCAAAGGCAAGGCGCGCTCTTTGTCTAGAGCCCTGTCCCAGAGAATAGTTTTCCTCGGCACCCGAAGCCACATATTGAAACGCAGCCTCAGCCATGCCCATATGCATACAAATCGCATCTGCATGAGGACGAACCGATGACTTCCACCGCCGCACACTATCCCGCCTTGACCGAATGGAACGGGAAAAACGGTTTGCCTCGGTTCGATGCGGTCAAAGACGAGGACTTTGCCGGCGCTTTCGATGCCGCACTCACCGCTCATGATGCCGAGATCGACGACATCGCAAACAATGCGGACGCGCCGAGCTTCGCCAACACCATCATCGCCCTAGAAACCGCAGGCGACGCGCTGTCGCGCGTTTCCGCCCTGTTCTGGAACAAGGCGGGCGCCCACACCAATTCGGCAATTCAGGCGCTGGAGCGCGAGATTGCGCCGAAAATGTCGCGGCATTACTCGAAGATCAGCATGAACGAGGCGCTGTTTGCGCGGGTCGATACGCTGTGGGAACAGCGCGAAATGCTCGGCCTGACCGGCGAAGAACTGCGCGTGCTGGAACGCCACTGGAAAGGTTTTGTCCGCTCCGGGGCGAAGCTGGCAAAGGATCATCAGGAACGCCTCGCCGCCATCAACGAAGAACTCGCGGGTTTGGGCGCAAAATTCGGCCAGAATGTTCTGGCCGATGAGAAAAGCTGGAAGCTGCTTCTGTCTTCGGACGAAGAACTCGCAGGCCTTCCCGGCTTTTTGCGCGATTCCATGGAAAGTGCGGCGCGCGAGCACGGCGAAGACGGCAAGTTCGCCGTCACCCTATCCCGCTCGATCATCGAGCCGTTCCTGACCTTTTCCGAGCGGCGCGATCTGCGCGAGCAGGCGTTCAAGGCCTGGGTCGCCCGTGGCGAAAACGGTGGTGAGAGCGACAATCGCGACACCGTCAAACGCACGCTGGAACTGCGCGACGAAAAGGCAAAGCTGCTCGGCTACGACAATTTCGCCGCCTACAAGCTCGACAACACCATGGCCAAGACACCTGATGCGGTGAACACGCTGCTGATGCAGGTGTGGGACAAGGCCGTTGCCCGCGCGGGCGAGGAAGAGGCGGAGCTGGCCGAGGTCATCGCTGACGAAGGCAAGAACCACGAGGTGATGCCGTGGGACTGGCGCCACTACGCCGAAAAACTGCGGTCCAAAAAATTCAGCTTCTCGGAAACGGAGCTCAAGCCCTATCTTCAACTGGAAAAAATCGTCGAAGCCTGCTTCGACGTTGCGCACAGACTGTTCGGCATCAAAGCCATCGAACTGAAAGACGCAACCGCCTATCACCCTGACGTGCGGACCTTCGAAATTCGCAATGACAAGGGCGACCTCGTTGCCATGTTCCTCGCCGATTTCTTTGCCCGGCCTTCTAAACGCTCCGGCGCATGGATGAGTTCGTTTCAGTCGCAGCACAAGCTGCCCCTGAAGAACGGCACGACGGGCGAATTGCCAATCATCTACAATGTCTGCAATTTCGCCAAGCCATCGGCTGGAAAACCGGCCCTTCTGTCTTTGGATGATGCCCGCACGCTGTTCCACGAATTCGGCCACGCGCTGCACGGCATGCTTTCCAACGTCACCTGCCCCTCGGTATCCGGCACCGGCGTCTCGCGCGATTTCGTGGAGCTGCCCTCCCAGCTTTACGAACACTGGCTGACCGTGCCGGAAATCCTCGAAAAATACGCCCTTCACTACGAGACGGGCGCACCGATGCCCAAGTCACTGCTGGACAAAGTGCTGGCCGCCCAGACCTTCAATGCCGGTTTCAACACGGTGGAATTCACCTCCTCTGCCCTCGTGGACATGGCATTTCACACGCAAGGCGCAGTCAGCGACCCCATGGCGGTGCAGAGCGAGGTTCTGGGCAAACTCAACATGCCCAAATCCATCGTCATGCGCCACGCCACCCCACACTTCCAGCACGTGTTCTCCGGCGATGGCTATTCGGCGGGCTACTATTCCTACATGTGGTCGGAAGTTCTGGACGCCGATGCCTTCGAAGCGTTCGAAGAAACCGGCAACGCCTTCGACCCCGAAACGGCACGCAAGCTGAAAGACAACATCTATTCGGTTGGCGGTTCCATCGACGCGGAGGAAACCTACAAGGCGTTCCGCGGCAAGATGCCAAGCCCCGATGCGATGCTGAAGAAGCGCGGGCTGGTTTAAGTTTAGGGTGCCGCCAGACACCCGAAAACTGTCATAAAACTCTGATACGGCGTTTCTGCAAGGGGCTTATGTCGTAGCCCCCCCTTTCGCATTTGTAAAAAAAAGGTTATGAGCCCGCCAGACTAAATTGGCGCATCTTTAGTTATGACGCCCCAACCTCAGAGATATTGAACAATGGCACTTCGCAACATCGCGATTATCGCGCACGTTGACCATGGCAAAACGACGCTCGTTGACGAGCTTCTGAAACAGTCCGGTTCGTTCCGCGAAAACCAGCGCGTTGCAGAGCGCGTTATGGATTCGAACGACCTCGAAAAAGAACGCGGCATCACCATTCTCGCCAAGGCGACGTCTGTCGAGTGGAAGGGTGTTCGTATCAACATCGTTGACACCCCCGGCCACGCCGACTTCGGTGGCGAAGTCGAGCGTATCCTGTCGATGGTGGACGGCGCGATCGTTCTGGTCGACTCATCCGAGGGACCAATGCCGCAGACGAAGTTCGTCGTCTCCAAGGCTCTCAAGGTTGGCCTCAAGCCTATCGTTGCGATCAACAAGATCGACCGTCCCGATGGCCGCCACGAAGAAGTCATCAACGAAGTGTTCGACCTTTTCGCGAACCTCGATGCGACCGATGAGCAGCTCGACTTCCCGATCCTTTACGGTTCCGGTCGTGATGGCTGGATGAACGTCAATCCTGAGGGTCCAAAGGACGAAGGTCTTGCACCTTTGCTCGATCTGGTTCTCAAGCACGTTCCTGAGCCTACGGTTGAAGAAGGCCCGTTCCGTCTGATCGGCACGATCCTTGAAGCCAACCCCTTCCTCGGCCGTATCATCACCGGTCGTATCGCTTCCGGTACGCTGAAGTCCAACCAGCCTGTCAAGGTCTTGGGTCAGGACGGAAAGCTGATCGAAACCGGTCGTATTTCCAAGATTCTCGCATTCCGCGGCATCGAGCGCACAGCCATCGATGAAGCCCATGCAGGCGACATCGTTGCTATCGCTGGTCTTTCCAAGGGCACCGTTGCCGACACGTTCTGTGACCCTTCCGTTACCGAAGCGATGACCGCACAGCCAATCGACCCACCAACGGTGACCATGTCCTTCATCGTCAACGACAGCCCGTTGGCTGGCACCGAAGGCGACAAGGTCACATCGCGCGTTATCCGCGATCGCCTGTACAAGGAAGCCGAAGGCAACGTTGCGCTGAAGATCGAAGAAGCCGAAGGCAAGGATTCGTTCTTCGTATCAGGCCGTGGCGAATTGCAGCTTGCAGTTCTGATCGAAACCATGCGTCGCGAAGGCTTCGAGCTTGCCGTTTCGCGCCCTCGCGTCGTCATGCAGAAGGACGAGAACGGCCAGACCATCGAGCCGATCGAAGAAGTCGTCATCGACGTGGATGAAGAGCATTCCGGTATCGTCGTTCAGAAGATGTCCGAACGTAAGGCAGAAATGACCGAGCTTCGTCCATCCGGCGGCAACCGCGTTCGCCTGAAGTTCCTGGCACCGACCCGTGGCCTCATCGGCTACCAGTCCGAACTTCTGACAGACACACGCGGCACCGCGATCATGAACCGTCTGTTCCACTCCTACCAGCCGTTCAAGGGCGCTATCGCTGGTCGCGTCCAGGGTGTTCTGCTGTCGAACGGTTCCGGTGAAGCTGTTGCCTACGCCATGTTCAACCTGGAAGATCGCGGCCCGATGATGATCGAGCCCGGCGAAAAGGTTTATGCTGGCATGATCATCGGCATTCACACACGCGACAACGACCTTGAAGTCAACGTGCTCAAGGGCAAGCAGCTCACCAACATCCGCGCCGCTGGCAAGGATGAAGCCGTGAAGTTGACACCACCCATCCGCATGACGCTTGACCGCGCGCTCTCCTGGATTCAGGACGACGAGCTGATGGAAGTGACGCCAAAGTCCATCCGTCTTCGCAAGATGTTCCTGGATGCCAACGACCGCAAGCGTTTCGACAAGGCAAAGCTTGCCGGCTGATATTCGGCTTCATCTATGAATTTGAAAAACCCGGCCATCGCGTCGGGTTTTTTATTTGTCGCCTGCGTTAACCGTTTGACCGTTTTTAATTGGGGGCTGAGTCGCATGCGGCTTGCCTCAATGGTAAATATAGCGTTAATTTTTACCCTTCATCCACATGAATAGGCTGTGGGTAAGCTTCGAGCCGTTAACCTTTATGGCTGGTAAGTTTTCTCCGCCGGGGTCAGAATCGCGTTATGAAAACGTTATCCATAGATATTCGCCGAGCAGAGCCGGACGATGCGCGCGCCATTTCGGACACGCACAGATCGTCCTGGCAGCAGGCCTATGCGGGTCTTATTCCCCATAAGCCGCTTCGGCAGATGCTGGATCGACGCAATGAAACGTGGTGGCGCAAGGCCACCCGAGGCTCTGCAACCATGCTGGTGGTGGAAATTTCCGGTGTGATTGCAGGCTACGCAACGATGGGCCTCAGCCGCGCACGTGGACTGCCCTATGATGGTGAAATCTACGAGATTTACCTGCTTCCCGAATATCAGGGCATGGGGCTCGGCTCCGTGCTGTTTACCGAGGCACGTCGTCTTCTGAAATCTCTGGGATGCAAGGGCACAGTGGTCTGGTGCCTTGAGGACAGTGACGTTGCCAGCCGCTTTTTCCGCTCCCATGGCGGTGAAGACGTGGCGGAAGGCATGGAAGACTTCGCGGGCACGCAATTGCGCAAGCTGGGCTTTGTCTGGCACTGATGTTTCGGTGAGACGCGTACCGGGTTTGCGCGCTTTGGCCTTCAATTGCCCGCGATTTTGCGCTATTGCGATGGAGAGGGGGCGCTTCTGGCGCCGCCGATAGCAGCATGATTTCGGAGTGAGAGATGGATAAGTTCACCAAGCTGACGGGTGTCGCCGCCCCTATGCCGGTCGTCAATATCGACACCGACATGATCATTCCCAAGGATTATCTCAAAACCATCAAGCGCACCGGCCTTGGCACCGGCCTGTTTGCGGAATCGCGCTATCTGGATGACGGCTCTCTGAACCCGGACTTCGTGCTGAACAAACCAGCCTACCAGAACGCACAAATTCTGGTCGCGGGCGATAATTTCGGCTGCGGTTCGTCCCGCGAACATGCACCATGGGCGCTGCTGGATTTCGGCATTCGCTGCATCATCTCCACCAGCTTCGCCGATATTTTCTACAACAACTGTTTCAAGAACGGCGTTCTCCCGATCATCGTCAGCCCCGAAAATCTGGAAAAGCTGATGGACGATGCCTCGCGCGGGTCCAACGCTGTTTTGAGCATCGATCTGGAGACGCAGGAAATCAGCGGCCCTGACGGTGGCACTATCAGCTTCGAGATCGACGCTTTCAAGCGTCACTGCATGCTGAACGGGCTCGATGACATCGGCCTGACACTGGAGCATGCCGGTGCCATCGAAGGGTTCGAAAAAACCAACGCCTCTGCCCGCCCCTGGGCTTGATCCTTTCTGCGAGACGGTTTGGTGCTGCCGTACCGAATCGTCCCTAGCCTTCCTTGAAATAGGCCACCTCCAGGGTTAAGAAGCCGCAACCCCGCAACGAACGCCGTTGCCGGATGTGGATTTTTGATACGCCCGTCCCTGTGGCCCCCTTGGGTTTTCAGCCGGGCCAAGGAGGGTTTTCATGACAGTGCGCACGCTTTTCCTGCTGCCCGGTGACGGCATCGGCCCTGAGGCCATGGCGGAAGTCCGCAAGCTGATCGATTATCTCAATAGCGAGAAGGCTGCTGGCTTCAAGACGGATGAAGGCCTCGTCGGCGGCAGCGCCTATGATGCGCACGGCGTAGCGATTTCCGATGCGGATATGGAAAAGGCGCTCGCCGCAGACGCCATTCTGTTTGGAGCCGTCGGGGGTCCCAAGTGGGATAGCGTTCCTTACGAGGTGCGGCCCGAATCCGGTCTGTTGCGCCTGCGCAAGGATCTGGAGCTGTTTGCCAATCTGCGTCCGGCCATCTGCTACCCGGCACTGGCTGCCGCATCCTCGCTGAAGCAGGAACTGGTCGAAGGCCTCGATATCCTCATCGTTCGCGAATTGACGGGTGGCGTTTATTTCGGTGAGCCGAAGCAGATCATCGACCTTGGCAACGGCCAGAAGCGCGGCATCGATACCCAGATTTACGATACGTTCGAAATCGAGCGCATCGCCAGCGTCGCCTTCGAGCTTGCCCGCACCCGTGGCAATCGCGTCTGCTCCATGGAAAAGCGCAACGTCATGAAGTCGGGCGTGTTGTGGAACCAGGTCGTGACCGAAACCCATGCGGCGAAGTACAAGGACGTGCAGCTGGAGCATATGCTGGCTGATGCCGGTGGCATGCAGCTGGTGCGCAAGCCCAAGCAGTTCGACGTGATCGTCACTGACAACCTGTTCGGCGATATGCTGTCCGACGTGGCCGCGATGCTGACGGGTTCTCTCGGCATGCTGCCATCCGCTTCGCTGGGCGCACCGGATGCCAAGACGGGCAAGCGCAAGGCGATGTACGAGCCTGTGCATGGCTCGGCCCCTGACATTGCTGGCAAGGGTATTGCCAACCCGATCGCCATGATCGCGTCCTTTGCCATGTGCCTGCGCTATTCCTTCAACATGGTGGATGAAGCCACCAAGCTGGAAACGGCCATCGCCAACGTGCTGGACAAGGGCATCCGCACCGCAGACATTGTCTCGGACGGCAGCCGTCAGGTCAGCACGTCTGAAATGGGCGACGCAGTTCTGGAAGAGTTCAAGGCGCTGTCGGCTTGATCGAAACATTCTGGGCAGGGGGCGTTGCGTCCTGCCCGGCATTGCCTATCGGCAAGAGATGCTCATATCGCTTGTCGGTCAGCGTTTTCAAAAACGCGACAATGGCATCCACCCGCTTGTCATCCAGTGCAGGCGCTGCCGTCAGCTCCGTCATGGCGATATTCTCAGGCACCTCGGGTGCATCCCATGCCTGACCCGTTTCCGGGTTGATCTGACGGCTGGGCTTCTTGCTTTTGTATTTTACGTAAAACAGCACGACCGTGCGCAAATCCTTGAACACGCCATTGTGCATGTAGGGACCGGTCACCGCGACGTTGCGCAGGGTCGGGACCTTGAACTTGCCGCGCTGTGCGGGATCGCCTGCAACAGCGGGGTTCTGCGCCAAACCGAGATCGACGGCATCCGGCTTCGATCCATTCGCCGCCCGGGCTGCCTTGTTGGCGGGAACGCCGATGTTGAAATATTTGTGGTTGGTGAAAAGCCCGTTGGACAGGCCGTTCGGGCCTTTGAGTTCATGACAGGTGTTGCAGTTGGTAAACTGTGTCGAGGACATCAGCACCCGGCCCAGCTCTTCCTGATCGGTCAGCTTCTCTTCGCCCCGCAGGAAGCGGTCATATTTGGAATCGAATGTCGAGAAGGTGTCCGTCCGCTCGAAAGCGGCAAGCGCCTTCGTCATAGCGGCGAAGGCGGCGTCATCAGTCTTGAACACATCGCCGCCGAACTGGGTGCCGAAGGCGGCAGCGTAATCCGGGTTTTCCTGCAGCCGCTTGGCGATGGTCGTTTTGTCCGGCATGCCCATTTCGATGGGGTTCAAAGGCGGGCCAGCGGCCTGATCTTCCAGAGACGATGCGCGGCCATCCCAGAACTGCCCGCCGACATATTCGCCCAGCGCGTTCTTGCCGAACGGCGGTGAAAAGCTAGCATAGGCGGCGCTGGGCGTGTTTCGATCACCCAGCGACGTGCCGTCATCTCCCAGCGAGACATCGTGCCCAATCGGGCCACCAGTATCACGTCCATCGGTAAAGCCCGCCCCCGGCATGTGACAGGTGGAGCAGGACATGGTGCGGTTCATGGAGAGATTGGGATCATCGAACAGGGCAGCGCCGAGCTTTTCCAGCGTGGCATAATCCTCGCCGCCATGGGCAAGCGTTCCCGTGCCAAGCCCAGCGGGCACGAAGGCGAACACACATGCAGAGATAACGCAGATGAGATGTCTGATCATGGCAGAACGCCGGAATAGATGAACTGGCGTGCTCTATAGCACCTCAAAACAACTAAGCACAGAAACTTTCTGTGCCCGCTCCACTTTGCCGCAGCAGATGTTTTAGTCGATCTGGAAGTAATTCTCGAAGGATTCCGGGAAATTCTGCCGTGCCACCCGCTCATCGATAACAAGCATGGACTGATACGACAATGGATCGAAATCCTTGTCGGCAGGCAGCACCTCACGCCCGAACAGAAGGCTCAAGCGGGCCGCATCGAGGTTACCGCGCTCGAACGGCTCGTTGCCGAACTGGTGCCACAGCGCATGCATGAAAGCGGCATCCACCTTGTGTTCCGCCGAATCATTACGCGCACGGCGCGGAATGTGTTTGACGGGCGTGACGCCGCGCGGATTGGCGCGGCGTATGGTGAACTGAATGCCCGTGCTTGGCATGCCGGATGGAAAGCCGCGGTGTTTCGTCATTTCAGGCAGCTTTGCCATGGTGTTTCCTTATGCTTTGCCGATCTTGTCCTGTGTCTTCGTATCGAAGTCGGACGCATCGTGGCGTTCGTGTAACTGTTCCGACGGGTCGCCATTGACCTTGTTGACCATGCGACCGCGTTTGACCGCAGGGCGCTCTGCAATCTCGTTTGCCCAGCGCTGAAGGTGCTTATAGCCCTTCACATCCAGAAAGACATCGGCCTTTGCATAGGACTGGCCCCGCGCCAGATTGCCATACCATGGCCAGACGGCAATATCCGCAATCGAATAGTCCGAACCGGCCAGATACTGGTTCTCTGCCAGATGACGGTCCAGCACGTCAAGCTGACGCTTGGCCTCCATGGCAAAACGGTCGACCGCATATTTGATGTGAATGGGCGCATAGGCATAAAAATGACCGAAACCACCACCCAGATAGGGCGCAGATGCCATTTGCCAGAACAGCCAGTTCATGGCTTCCGTGCGTGCCTTGTGCTCCCCAGGAAGAAACGCGCCAAACTTTTCCGCCAGATAAAGCAGGATAGAGCCGCTTTCGAAAACGCGGGTCGGCTCCGGGGTGGAATGGTCGACCAATGCCGGAATTTTCGAATTCGGATTGGCCTTGACGAAGTCCGAGCCGAACTGGTCGCCATCACCGATCTTGATCAGCCATGCATCATATTCGGCACCCGTGTGGCCTGCGGCCAAAAGCTCTTCCAGCATGATACCGACCTTCTGGCCGTTGGGCGTCGCCAGCGAGTAAAGCTGAAGCGGATGTTTGCCGACCGGCAATTCCTTGTCGTGGGTCGCGCCTGCAATCGGGCGATTGATGTTGGCGAACTGACCACCATTGCCCTTTTCCCACTCCCAGACGTCGGCTGGTTCGTAACCGGCGGGAAAGTTATTTTCGGGGGATTTCTCGGTCATGAAAATCTGTCCTTGTTCAACGGATCAAGCGCCAGCGTTCAGCACTCCAAAGCAATATAGGGATCAACAAAGATTTCCTCCACCACATCATCGATGAGAAAAATTCAACCTTTGGCGATGGCGTGAAAAAACGTGCCCGTGACATGCCCGCGCCTGCCACCGGATGCTCCGAGCGGTTTTCCCTGCCCATCGGCAATCTGCGCAAAGGCTTCGTCGTGACCTTGATCGATCACCCGCGCATAGTGGAACTCATGGCCACGCAGCACATCGCCAGCGCACCCGATGGGGCTATCGGCTGATATCGTCGCCTGCCGATAGCCGAGGTTCATCTTGCGTTTGGCAAAGCTGGTGGCATGCGACAACAGCCCCGTCATCTGGTGGGTCACGCCATCCGCATCCTCGATTGCGGCACCCAGCACCATGTAGCCCCCGCATTCGCCATGGACAGGCTTCGCTTCCGCAAAGCGTGCCAGACCCGACCTGAAAGTATCAGCAGCGGCAAGTTGCCCCGCAAAAAGCTCGGGATATCCCCCAGGCAGCCAGCAGACATCGCAGGAAAGGTCCGGGCCCTCATCGGCCAGCGGCGAAAAGGGCAGGATCTCGGCACCGGCTTCGCGCCAGTGACGGGCCAGATGCGGATAGAGGAACGTGAAGGCGGCATCCTGCGCCAGCGCAATCCGCTGGCCCGGTGGGGCAATGGCTGAAACGGTCGAGCCATGCGGCACGGTGACGGGTTGCGCCAAAGATAGAAGCGCATCGAGATCGATAGCCGCCTCCATGGCATCTGCCAGACGGTCAATATGCGCATCGATTTCCGGGTGCTCGCTGGCCTGCACCAGTCCCAGATGCCGTTCCGGCAGCACCAGCGACGGATCGCGCATGACGCAGCCCGCGACGGGCAAGCCGATCTTTTCGATGGCTTGCGAGCAAAGCGTGCGGTGCCGTTCACTGCCTGCGCGGTTTAGCACCACGGCGGACATCTTCACCGCAGGATCGTAATGGGCAAAGCCATGGGCGACGGCAGCGGCGGTTTGCGACTGGCCGGAAACATCCAGCACCAGAAGTACGGGGATGCCGAACAGGCGCGCCAGATCGGCGGCAGAGCCTGTTCTGTTATCCGGCACGACGATACCATCGAACAGGCCCATGGCGCTTTCGATCAACACCAGTTCCGCATCCCCTGCCTGCTGGGCAAACAGATGCCGCAGCAGATCGGGCTGCATGGCCCAGCTATCGAGATTGAGCCCCGGCGTTTTTGCCGCAAAGGCATGAAAACCCGGATCGATATAGTCAGGCCCGGTCTTGATGCCGCGCACTTTGACGCCACGCCGTGCAAAGGCCCGCAACAGCCCGATGGTGACGCTGGTCTTGCCGGAGCCGGAGCGCGGCGCACCGATGATGAGTGCGCGTGCCGTCATACCCGTCTTCCCTCATTCCTGTGCTCGTCACAGGAATCCCGCCAGCCCAAGTCCTTGGGCTGAAAAGATTCTTTCCGCCGCGCAGACGCGCGACTACTGGATTCCTGTGACAGGCACAGGAATGAGGGTGGTGGAGCGTTTCTAACGGTCTTCAAAATAAGGGCCTTAACATTTTGTCGCTGTTGTTTCCCGATGACGGCCCAACCCGTAACCGCTATAGAAACACGATGGAAACGGATGGAAAAAATCTGCGTCGCGGCTGGACGACCGGCGCTTGCGCGACGGCTGCGGCGAAAGCCGCCTGCACCGCGTTGCTGACCGGAGAGTTTCCATACCTTGTCGAGATCGAACTTCCAAGCGGCAAGCGTGTCGGCTTTTCGCTAGCCAACAGCCATCGCGGCGATGGCTTTGCCCGCGCAGGCGTCATCAAAGATGCAGGCGACGACCCTGACGTGACCCATGGCGCGCTGTTGGAAAGCACCGTGCGGCCCGGCAGACCGGGCACGGGCATTACCTTCAAGGCGGGCACGGGTGTAGGCACGGTGACCCGGCCCGGCCTTCCGCTGGCAGTCGGCGAGCCTGCCATCAACCCGGTGCCGCGCAAGATGATCGAAAAGGCCATCCACGAGGTCGCCGGAGACAATGCCGATTTCGAGGTGGAGATATCGGTGGAGGATGGCGAGAAGATCGCAGAGAAGACGCTAAATGGCAGATTGGGCATTCTCGGTGGCATTTCGATCCTCGGCACCACCGGCATCGTCATTCCCTTTTCCTGTTCCGCCTGGATTCACTCCATCTGGCGCGGCATAGACGTGGCCCGCGCCGAAAGCCTGACCCATATTCTCGGTGCCACCGGCAATGCCTCTGAAAAGGCAGGACAGGCCCTGCATGGCCTACCGGAAACGGCGCTGATCGACATGGGCGATTTCATCGGCGGCATGCTGAAATATCTGCGAACTCATCCGGTCGAAAAACTGACCATTGCCGGTGGTGTGGCCAAGATGACCAAGCTTGCCCAGGGTATGCTGGATGTTCACTCCAAGCGGGGCTTGGCGGATTTGGATGCGCTGGCGAAACTTGCGACGGAAGCGGGTGGCGATGAGGCTTTGGCCGACATCATTCGGCACGCCAACACGGTGGCGCATGCCTTCACCATGGCAGGCAGCGCAGGCATAGACCTCGGCAGCGTTGTAGCCGAGAAGGCGTGGGAAACAGCTGCCGACGCGCTCAACACGCCCGAAACGTCACTCGAAATTCTGGTCTTCGACCGGGATGGCGTGCTGAAGGGCCGCTCAGGCTTTGCGCCATCCCATCACGTCTCGGCTTTTCCTTCCGGCGAACGAAACCGCCGGACGTAATCCGTGCTGTAAAGCGCGCTTTCGCGGAAATCCTCTGAAGCCAAGCCTTTGCCGACGAAAATCAGCGCCGTGCGTTCCACAGGCTCTTCCGCGAGCTTGGCCTCGATATCGCCAAGCGTGCCGGTGATCACGCGCTCTTCCGGCCATGAGGCACGGACGACGATGACGACAGGGCAGTCAGCGCCATAAAGCGGCGTCAGTTCTTCGACCACCTGCGCAATGGCATGAATGGCAAGGTGGATGGCAAGCGTGGCGCCGGTGGCACCGAAAGCTCTCAAATTTTCACCCTCGGGCATTTTTGATGCTCGACCGGAAATACGGGTTAGGATGAGGCTTTGCGCCACTTCAGGCACCGTCAGTTCTTTTCTCAAACTGGCGGCGGCGGCGGCGAAGGAGGGAACGCCGGGGGTGACAGTGTAGTCGAGCCCGAGCCGCTCCAGTCTGCGGATTTGCTCACCCATAGCGCTCCATACAGAAAGATCGCCGGAATGCAGCCGCGCCACATCCTTGCCTTCACGCGCAGCAGCGACGAATTCAGCCTCGATCTCATCCAGCGAAAGGGCTGCGGTATCGATGATGCGTGCACCGGGTGGGCAATAGTCGATCAGGGCTTTCGGCACCAGAGAGCCCGCATAGAGGCAGACGGGGCAGGCGGCGATGAGATCGCGCCCGCGCACGGTGATCAGGTCTGCGGCACCGGGGCCAGCACCGATAAAATGAACCGTCATGGTTGGTCTCCTGACACGGCAATCGCAATGGTAATATCGCCCAGCACCGAACGCGGCGCGATGAGCTTTGAATTCGGGCCACAGGCGGCAAGCGCCGACGCTTCGCTGAGACTTGGGGAGCCGGAATGCTTCAGGCTGGTTTCAGAGCGCGTGACCGTGCGTTCGCCCGCAGCTTCGAAATCCGCCTGCGCTACCACGACGAAGGCCATGCCCAAACGTGTCGCTGCCTCCAGCAAACCCGGTTCATCGTCCTTGATCGGCGCTGTCGCGATGAAGTCGATCTTCACGTGATGGGCGAGGGCGACCTCGTGCAACGCGGCCATGATGGCATCTGCGCCAACGCCCTTGCGACATCCGATACCGGCAACGATCATGGCTTGACCCACGACCATTGCGTCACCGGCATCGATGGCCGCCAGCCCTGCATGGTGCCAACAGGCGACGCACGCGCCACCTCGAGCCGGATCAACGAACCACCAAGCCGGGCTTGTGCGGCAAGCAGAACCGCTTCCATTTCGAGCGTCACCGCATTTGCGACCAGCCGGCCACCGGATTTGAGCGCGGCAATGGCACCGTCCAGCACGCCGTCTTCACTGCCCCCACCACCGATGAAAATCGCATCCGGTGCTGGCAGGCCTTCGAAAGCATCCGGCGCTGTCCCGATCACCACCTCGAGACCCGGCACGCCGAAGGTCTCGGCGTTGCGACTGGCCCGTTCGGCACGCTCCGGGTGTTGCTCGATGGCGATGGCGCGGAGGGAAGGGTGCGCCAGCATCCATTCGATGCCGATCGAACCCGACCCGGCACCGATATCCCACAGCAATTCGCCATGACGTGGCGACAGGGATGAGAGCGTAACCGCGCGGATTTCCCGCTTGGTGATCTGGCCGTCATGTTCGAAAAGCGCGTCGTCCAGCCCCTGCGCATAGCTGAGCACGCGTGATGTCTCGTCGGCGATGACCTCGATGGCCAAAACATTGAGCGGGTCGATATCTTCGAAGGAAAAACGCTTTGCCTCTGCGCTGCGCACCCGCTGATGCGGTCCACCCAAGGCTTCTAGCAGCGTGAAACAGGAGCGCCCAAAACCTGCCTCCGACACGAGCGCTGCCAGCAGGGCAGGGGCGCTTTCATCCGACGTCAGCGCGATGAGCTTTGCGCCGGGGTGAAGATGCGGGCGAATGAGATCGATGGAGCGGCCATGCAACGACACGCAGGTCACATCCTGCAAGGCCCAGCCCAGCCGCGATGCGGCGAGCGAAAAGGCAGACGGGGCCGGGTAGGAGATAGTCTCCTCCGCTGCAATATGCCTCAACAGCGTTACACCGACGCCGTAATGGAAGGGATCGCCGGAGGCGAGCACGCAGACCTTGCGTCCCCGCAGCGCCACGACGTCGGTCATTGCGCTATCGAAGGGCGCAGGCCATGGCCGCGCGTCTCCACGAATAGCGTCTTTTGCCAGCGCCATATGCCGCTTGCCGCCGAAGACGAACTCGGCATTCTCGATGGCTGCGCGCGCAGCACTGCCCAGCCCCGATAGTCCGTCTTCGCCGATACCGACGATAGAAAGCCAGGGCGTTACCGTCTTTTCGGTGGATGAAGCGGGCAATCCCGCATATTCAGAGACCATGACACGCTCCATACTCATTCTTGGCGGCACGGCGGATGCCCGTATCCTGGCTGGCAAACTGGCTGATGAATCCGGCTACCGTATTTTGCTGTCCATGGCGGGCCGCACCCGTGATCCCGTGGCTCAGCCGGTGCCGATGCGCAGCGGTGGCTTTGGTGGCGCGAGGGGGCTGGCGCGTTTCATCGAGGACAATGCCTTCGATATGCTGGTCGATGCCACTCATCCATATGCCGCGCGCATTTCCGCCAATGCGGTCAAAGCCGCAGGTATGGCCAGGGTGCCGCTGGTTGCATTGGAGCGTCCGGCGTGGGTGAGGATGGCGGGAGACGATTGGCGCGAGGTGCCCGATGTCGACAGTGCCGTGACCGCTCTCGGACAGAAAAGGTGCAAGGCGTTTCTGGCCCTTGGTCGTCAGGAACTTCTGCCTTTCGAGGCGGCACCACAGCACCACTATCTCATTCGCAGCGTCGATCCCGTCGAGCCGCCGCTTATCGTGCCCGATGCGCGTTACATCACGGCCCGTGGCCCCTTTGCTCTCATTGATGAAATCGCCATGTTGCGCGACAATGGCATTGAGGCGGTGGTTTGCAAGAACTCCGGCGGGGCGGCGGCGTACGGCAAGATCGAGGCGGCACGGCAGTTGGGCATTCCCGTCATCATGATCGCACGTCCCGCGCATCCGTATGGTGATACGGTCGCCGATATCGACACTGCGCTCAGCGCCATCCGTCATCAGCTTTCCCTTTTGGACGAGCGTGGCGAATAGACGATCGGTGCTTGGCCATCGCGCTCGATCAACCGTGTCTCCACAGAACCGACGATGATACAGGTCGCCATATCGGCCATATCGCTCGCGGCTTGTCCCAGCGGCACCACGCGCATGCGCTCGTCGGCACGGCCTGCTGCGCGCCCGAAAATAACGGGCACGGTTTCAGGCAGATGGGCGCGCAGCACATCAAACGCCGTCGCCAGTTGGTGAGGCCGAGCCTTGCTGACGGGATTGTAGAAGGCCATGACAAATCCGGCCTCAGCCGCAGCAATCAATCTTTTTTCGATTAGGGACCATGGCTTGAGATTGTCAGACAGAGAAATAGCGCAGAAATCATGCCCCAGAGGCGCACCCGCACGTGCCGCCACCGCCAGCATGGCCGTGACGCCGGGAACGACGTGGAAGTCGATATCGCGCCATTCGACGGGGCCGTTCTCGATGGCCTCGCAGACGGCAGCGGCCATGGCGAACACACCGGGATCACCGCCAGAGACGACGCAGACCTTGCCACCGGAAGCCGCGATGGTCAGCGCAGCCTGCGCGCGGGAAAGCTCTTCGCGGTTGTCCGAGGCGTGACGGCGTTGATGGGCCCCAAGCGCCAGACGGTCGAGATAGGGAATATAGCCGAAGAAATCTTCCGCCTCACGCACTGCGGCGTGTGCTTCCGGCGTGATCTGGTCCGGGCTACCCGGCCCAAGCCCGACAACCGTCAACCGCCCGCTCATGCCGTTTCACCGACGGGTCGATCTTTCCAGCCGGGAACGAGGACCAGCGAGAAATAGGGCGCGGGCGATGCATCGCGTTCAATGAGCCTGATGGCATGGCCGTTTTCCATCGTACCGCGTTCGACGTAAAGCGCACTGTGCAACTTGCCCGCTCTTTCCAGAGCCCGGCAAATTTTCGGCAGGTTCCGCCCGACCTTCATGATGACGGCGCCATCGGTGCCGGACAGACGTTCGGTCAATGTTTCCTCGCCCAGCGTCCCCGGCAATACACTCAAGATGTCGTCGCCCTGCACGAGCGGCAGACCCGCCATGGACCAGCAACCGGACATGGCGGTGATACCGGCGACAACTTCTGCAGGGTAGGCAGGGGCCAGCCGCAGATGGAGGTGCATATAGGAGCCGTAAAACAGCGGATCCCCCTCCGATAGCACCGCGACGCTGCGCCCGGCATCCAGATGGACGGCGATATCACGAGCCGATTGATCAAAGAAGGCGGCGATGGCGCCTCTGTAATCGTCTCCATTCTTGTCGCTTTCGACGGTAACGGGGTAGACCAGCGGCATTTCCAGCGTGCCGGGGCGGATGAAGCTTTCGACGATGCCGCGCCCGTTGCCCTTGCTGCCCTTCTTGCAAAAGAAGGCAACGACATCAGCATTTTCAATGGCGCGCACCGCTTTCAGCGTGAGAAGCTCAGGATCGCCGGGACCTGTGCCGACGCCGATCAGCTTGCCCTTCAGCACCGGCTGCGCTGCTGGATCGAACAAGGCCGCACTCATAGTCCGGCCCTCGCAATGGCATTGATGGCAGCCGCAGTCATGGCAGAACCACCCAGGCGGCCCTTGACGATGGCATAGGGAATGCCGAGCGGACTTTCCTCCAGCGCATCCTTGGATTCCGCCGCGCCGACGAAACCAACCGGCATGCCGATAATGGCGGCGGGGCGGGGAGCGCCTCGCTCCAGCATTTCCAAGAGATAAAACAGCGCTGTCGGCGCATTGCCGATGGCAACGAGCGCGCCGTCCATCTGATCGACCCAGAGATCGAGTGCAGCGGCAGACCGGGTATTGCCGATCTGCTTTGCAAGGTCCGGCGTGCGCAGATCGCGCAGCGTGCAGATCACCGGATTGCCAGCGGGCAACCGCGCATGCGTGACCCCATGCGCCACCATATTGGCATCGCACAGGATCGGCTTGCCAGCCAGAAGCGCGCCACGTGCGGCATCCACGAAGTCAGGCGAAAAGCGGAAGTGCTGCGCGGCTTCCACCTGTCCACAGGCATGGATCATCCTGATAGCGATATCGGCCTGATCCGGCGTGAAAGCCGACAGGTCCGCCTCTTCGCGGATCATCGCAAAGGAGCGCTCATAGATCGCGTTGCCATCGCGGATATAGTCGTATTCAGTCATCTCGTATCCTGTCGGAGCGCCGCGACGATCCGCTCCTTGCCGAGACGGGCAAGCAGGGTGCGGGCATTTTCTCCGGGCTTATGTTCTTTTTCATATAATCGGGCAAGCCGCGAAAGCACCGCCTTGCGGTCGGCAAGCGGCAAAACCGCCTGCGGTGTGTCGGAAACGCGACCTGAATGGGTAAAGGCCAGCCCTTCAGACGAGCCCGCAAAGGCCAGCGTGGCAGGCGATGGATGCGCACAGCCCTTGCAGCAGCCTGAAAGATGCAGCGTGAACGAGCCATCCAGCAAGGACGCACAGTCTGTCGCTGCATGTTCCGCCAGGTCTCGCGTGGAGATAAACCCCGAAGCGCAGGCCGGTTTTCCAGCGCAGACGGCGATGGAAGAGCGCGGATCGTCGGCACCGGTCACAAAACCGGCGTCACGCGCATGATCGAGAAGAGCCCGGCATGCATCATCACTGCCGGTGAAAAACAGGGCATGTGCTGGCCCGGGCCGCAAACGCTGTAGTCCCAATATCGAAGCATGGCGGCAAAGGGCAGAGAGCACGTCTGCGCCGATTTGCCCGAAGGCGGGCGCAAGAACTGCTGCAAACACATCGTCCGAGAGGCGCATCAAACCATAGGGACGTGCGTCGTTATGAACGGTGGGGGTGCGGTTTTCCGCCTTCTCCCCGCCGGGGAGAAGGTCGCGGCAGCGGGATGAGGGGGCGAGGGTAAATGGATACGGAGAGTCGAGCAATCTACCCGCACACACGGCCCGTACCTGTTCAATATCCAGGTCACGACCGCGCGTACCAGAACCCCTTTCAGCAAGGCGCATCAGAAGATCGATCACACTATCAGCAGCATCTTCGGTCCGCAGCAACCCCGCCCGCAACGCCTTGTCTTCGGAACCACCCAACATGAGTTGCCAAAACACGTCATCGCCGACACGAGTGGCCTTCAACCGGATATCCGCAAGCAGATCACCCATGTCCACAAGACCACCGCCATCGACAATGACGGACATCTTTGCAGCCAACTTCTCATGCAGCTGAAGCGCATCCGCTCGCCCGCATATCCGGCTGACGATGTCGCGTGTATCGGCAAGTTCCGTTTGGTCGATCCCTGTCAGCGGCGATGTTTCCACCGTCAGCCCTTGCCGCAACGGCAGATGAAGAGCGAGAACATCGCGTTCCAGAGCCTTTGCACTTTCAGCCGTCAGGCCGCGAAATTGGAGCCCGCCGCGCGCGGTGATGTCGATCAGCCCGTTGCCGTACTCAATTGCGAGGGCGCACAGCGCCTCCAGATCAGAGGGCGAGATAGGATTCGTGAAGGCGATGCGCGATAAAAGCCCGTCACCCGTCTGCATCGGAGCCGACAGGGCAGGGCAAACGCCGCGGCGCGTGAAAGGCTGGACATCCACAGGGCCGAAAGCACTCATGCCTCTACCCTCGCGGATTTCGGCGCAATGAGCATTTCCAGCTCTGCATCCACGGCATTGCGGCGGCTGTGCCAGAGGCCGCGGCGGCGGGCAGAGAGAAAACGCTGCGCCATCACCTCTGCTGCCTGCGGGTTTTCTCGCAGAATGAAATCGCGGACGTTTTCATCGCCGAAATAGGCATCATACAGTGCTTCGATCAGGGAGGACGATACGGCGTGTGTGGTCTCTGCAAAGCCAATCAGCCTGTCCACCGTCTCGGCAAATTCCGCAGCGCCGCGCGGCCCATGCCGCATCTGCCCGGCAATGAAGCGCGGATTGATGGCGCGGGCGCGCACCACGCGGTTAACGGCCTGTGCAATGGAACGGGCGCGGGGACGCGCGGGATCTGTCGTATCGAGCGCCACGACATCGGCGGATTGCCCAAGGGCTGCCTTGGCTGCCGCAAAGCCGCCGATAAAGGCGACGTCTGACGAGCCGTCCAGCAGGTCGCGCCCGGGATCGTCCCCCGTGTGAACCAGAAGATCGGCCTTTTCCACCTGGCCTGAAAAGCTGGCATCAGCGGAAACACCAAGCCCATCCGCCCCGCCAAAAGCATGGCTTGCGGCATCCAGATAGATCTGGCCCAGCTCTTCGCGCTCATCCCAGCGCCCGTTCGCCAGCTTTTCCTCGATGCCAGCGCCATAGGTGCCGGGTGCCGAACCGAAAATGCGGGCGGGGATATGGCCGAGGCAGGCAGCCTCTTCGCCCAAGGGGTTATCGCCCGGTGATTCTTCACGGCGCGCAATGGCTTTTGCGGCAGCGTCGAGCAGAGCAATCAGCGCCGGAAACATATCGCGGAACAGGCCGGAAATGCGGAATGTCACATCCACGCGGGGCCGTCCCAAAGCCGCAGGCGGCAGCACTTCGATGCCGGTTACGCGGCCCGTGCCTTGATCATAGATCGGGCGAGCGCCCATCAAATGCAGCGCCTGGCCGACATCTTCGCCGCCATTGCGCAAAGATGCCGAACCCCAGAGGTCGAACACAATATTCTTCGGCCAATCGCCGTGGCTTTGCAGATGGTGCCGTAGGACTTCTTCACCCGCCATGCGGCCCAGCTCGAAAGCGGTCGGGGTCGGCATGGTGCGCGGGTCGGCAGCGTAAAGATTACGCCCCGTCGGCAACACGTCCAGCCGCCCGCGCGCTGGCGCACCAGATGGGCCGGGCGAAATATGCTGCCCATTGAGAGCAGCCAGCAAAGACGCTTTTTCCGCTAGCGCGCTGTCGCGCCTGAGGACATCAGGCTCATCGTCAGCGCAGCGGCCAAACACATGCTGGCCATCCTTGATCGCGAAATCCTTGAGATCGCAGAGAAACGCATCGATGCGTGACAGCGCCGTATCGGCATCGTCCTGCGTGTCGATACCGGCATCGGCTGCTAATCCCGTTTCCTGTGCCTTTTCGACGATCAGTTTGGCCAGACGGTCGCGGCGGCGACGGTCCAGCCCATCGGCCTGCGCATATTCATCGACAAGCTGTTCCAGCGCCATCTGCTCTGGCGAAAGCCCGGCATCGACCAACACAGGCGGAATGTGCCCGATGGTCACAGCCGCGATGCGCCGCTTCGCAACTGCGGCCTCCCCGGGATTGGAGACGATGAAGGGATAGATCACGGGCAGTGAGCCGGTGACGATTTCGGGGAAACAGGCTTGCGACAGCGCAACCGTCTTGCCGGGCAGCCATTCCAGCGTGCCATGAGCGCCGACGTGGATGATGGCATGCGCCCCGAGGCTCTGCCGCATCCAGGCCCCGAACGCGACCAGCGCATGCCGAGGCGGCAAGGCCGGGTCGTGATAATCCACCCGCCGATCTTCGTTCCGACCACGATCCGGCGCAAGAGCGACTGTTACGGAACCGAATCGAGCGGCGCGGAAATGGAAGACGCCCCCTGTCACAGCATCATCTGCCTCGGCATCACCCCATGTTTCACCCAAAGCCAGATTGGCGGCTTGGGGCAGGGCGCTGCGAAACGCTGAATACTCCGCCAGCCCGAAAGCAGCCGTCTCGCTTTCAACGCGGTCGAGCAAAGCCCGAGGCGTTTCGGGAATATCGCCCACCGCATAACCGGCATCGCGCAGATCGTGCAGCATCTCCAGAACACTCTGCGGCACATCGAGACCCACCGCATAACCGGTGCGACCCGGTGCGGCGCCCGGATAATCCGGCATAAGAATAACAAGCTGCCGCTCAGATGGATCTGCGTTTTTCAGCCGCAGAAAAGCAGAGATGCGTTCAGCGACCTGTTCGACGCGATCAGGTTCCGGACAATGCACCAGCCCGCGCCCACCTTCAGGGTCAGGCTGTTTGAAGGAGATCGCCCCGGCGAGAATACGACCGTCCAGCTCCGGCAACACCACATGCATGGCAAGATCGGACGGGTTGAGGCCGCGCATATTGTCCGCCCAGCCATCGCGGCGGGTGGTGGCCATGATCACCTGAAAGGTCGCGACACCCAACCGGTCGAACAGGCTCTTGCCATCGTCGTCCGAATGGCTGGCAAAGGCCGTGGCTGCAATCATCGCGGCTGGCTTCAAAGTGACAAGCGTGTCTTCCAGAAACCGGATAGCGTCTGCGTCTTTCAAACCGCTGACGAAGATCGGCAGCGGCGAAAATCCGCGTAAGTGCAAGGCGTCGTAAAGCGCATCGATGGGGGCGACGTCAGCCGCCATCATCATGGAACGGTAAAACAGTATAGGAACAAAGGGCATGCAGCCTTCACGGCCATCCAGCGCTGCCGGAAGGTCAACAACGCCTTCGCCAGGCTGATAAAACCCGCATTTGGGCAAAGGTTCAGCGACGACATCCGGCCAGGCGTCTTCCCGCGCAAACGCAGCAAGCAATCTCGCAACCCGCTCCATATTCTCCGGCCCGCCTTCGCGGAAGAAAGAGAGAATCGTGGACTGTGTCGGCAGATCGACAGTGGACGCGATTTCTAATTTTTCATCGCGTTCGCTGCATTCGCCGGGCAGAAGCACGAGCTTGATACCACGCCGACGCGCCATTCTCGACAACTCGTCCACGCCATAACGCCAACGATCGGCGCCGCCGAGAATCCGGATAAGGATCAGCTTGGCGTATTCCGCCGTCTTTTCGATCCACAGATCGACCGACATGGGATGGCGAAGTTCGGAGAGGTTGGCGGACACAAAGGACACTGAACCATCCGTGCTGCGTTGCCATCCGCGCTCCAGCCCGCCCAGATCGCTGGCCGAAAAAGACAGCACTACCACATCCGCCTGACCCTGATTGAGATCAACCGGCTCGATCAGGTCGTCCAGAGACGAGGATGTGGTGGCGAGGATGTGCATGGATCAGGCAGCCAGCATCCGCTCGATTTTCGCGCGGTCGAGACCTTTCTCACCGATAACGACCAAACGGCTGCGGCGCACCTCGCCTGCGGCCCAGGGACGGTCGAAGTAATGATTGACGCGCGAGCCGACCGCCTGCACCTGCAATCGCATCGGCTTCGCCGACACTTCGACAAAACCCTTGATGCGGAGCACGTTTTCCGACGCTGCCGTTTCCGAGATACGCGCGGCCAAGGCCTCGGCATCGGTGACGGCGTCCAGTTCCACCACGAAGCTATCGAACTCGTCGTGATCGTGATCTTCTTCTTCATCATGATGGGTGTGGCGGTTTTCAATATCCTCTTCCACCGCAAGGCCAAGACCGATCAGCACGGCAGGATCGACCACGCCATTGGACGCCACGACAATCTTGGCCGCCTTCGGCAGATGCGCATTGATATGCGCCTTGGCGCGCTCAAGACCCGCCGCATCCAGCAAATCGCCCTTGGTCAGAACGATGAGGTCTGCGCAGGCAATCTGGTCTTCAAAGACCTCTTCGACCGGATCATCGTGATCAAGCGCCTCGTCGTTTTGGCGCTGAGCGGCCAGCGCTTCCAGATCATGCGACACCATGCCTTCGGCAAGCGCGACACCATCGGCCACGGCCACCACCGCATCCACCGTCACCCGGCTTTTGATTGCGGGCCACTGGAAGGCCTGTACGAGTGGCTTCGGCAGAGCGAGACCCGAGGTCTCGATCAGAATATGCTCGACGCGTGGCTCGCGGCTCAGAATCTGCTCGATGGCGGGCTGGAAATCATCCGCCACCGTGCAGCAGATGCAGCCATTGGCTAGTTCAACGATGTTTTCTTCCGGGCAGCTTTCAATGCCGCAACCTTTGAGGATATCGCCATCAATGCCGACATCGCCAAACTCGTTGACGATGATGGCCAGCCGCTTGCCCTCGAGCTTTTCCAGAAGGCCGCGCAGAAGCGTGGTTTTGCCCGCGCCCAGAAAGCCGGTGATGATGGTGCAGGGAACGCGGTTGAGCGTGGTCATTATGTCTCCTCGGTAAAATTCAAAGGGGGAATGCGGGCAACAAGGCCACGCTTTAAACTGTCGGGCCGTCCGCGCCATGGCATCAGGCCATCGGGTGCTGAAGACAACAGGCGCGCGCCGACCAGCAAGTCGGCAGCGTCGTCTTCGCTCAACGATCCGAACATGTAGGACCAGCCATCGGCGCTGCGCACCGCGGCACTCAAGCCACGCTTGCAATTGGCAAGGCAGTTGACGCTGCGTACATCGACACCTTCAGCCTGACCGAGTGCAACAGCAGCCTGCGCAAGGGTCGCACCGGGGCGAGGGTCCGCGTTCGGATCGGCTTCCGACCGGCAACTGCGGCAAACGTAAACCACGACGCCGGGCGCGGTGTCACGGTCCGTCTTTTCATTCAGGCTTGATGATGTCGATGTCATATCCAAGGGTATGGTTTCCGCGCCTTTGCAATGGTCTCGGGGTGCGGATATCGAAAACGGCATGCGGATCAACGCAACGCCATCGTTCGAACAACCGACTGACCGGAGCACCCCGCCCGGCAGACGTTTTTCCTGAAACGGCAGGTCTCCTGGCTTGCGGCTTCGACACCCTTGCGCCGCCTTCCCGGACTCATTCGTCCAGTGGCTTTCGGCGCGGGCTCACCGCTTACAGTTGCGGGGGCAGCCACGGGTTGGTTCGCACACGCGAATGGCACCGTGTTCCCTCTTAGCTTTTCCCGTTGCCGGAAAAAGACCGTCAGTCCTTAACCCTTATGCCCTGCGGTGCTTTTGTGTCAATGCCGCCGTGTCATTGCCGTGGAACACGTTTTGGCTATAGTCGCCGCTTTGAAAAAGCATGACACCCGGAAGGATGAGCCACAATGACCCGTGACATCAGCGACAGCGAGGCCGAGCGTCACCGCGCCAAAATGGTCAACCGCAAGGCGGTGCAGGATGCCGAAGTCTCGGAAAAGACCATCGAAAAAGGTCTGCTGATGATCAACACCGGCCCGGGCAAGGGTAAATCCACCGCAGCTTTCGGTCTGGCCCTGCGCATGCTCGGCACCGGCAGACGCGTCGGCATCGTCCAGTTTATCAAGGGCGCATGGTCCACCGGCGAGCAGGGGGCGTTGGCCCTGTTCGGAGATCGCGTCGAATGGCGTACCATGGGCGAAGGTTTCACGTGGGACACTCAGGATCTGAAACGCGATGTCGCTGCTGCGACCAAGGCGTGGGAAGAGGCAAAGACGCTGATGGCCGATGAAACCATTGGTCTTGTAGTGCTGGATGAGCTCAACATCGCACTGCGTTATGATTATTTGCCGCTGGAAGAGGTGGTCGAAACCCTGCAGAACCGCCGCGATGGCTTGCACGTCATCGTCACCGGTCGCAACGCCAAACAGCTGCTGATCGACGCCGCCGATATGGTGACGGAGATGACGCTTGTGAAACACCACTTCAAGGCGGGCGTCAAAGCGCAGTCCGGCATCGAGTATTAATCCATGACAGCGCGCGTTTTGATGTTTCAAGGCACCGGCTCCGATGTCGGCAAGTCGCTGATGGTGGCGGGGATGGCGCGCGCTTTTGTTCGTCGCGGTCTGTCCGTCATGCCGTTCAAGCCACAAAACATGTCCAACAATGCCGCCGTCACCGCCGATGGTGGTGAGATCGGCAGGGCGCAAGCGTTGCAAGCGCGGGCGGCGGGCGTACCGCTTTCCGTCCACATGAACCCGGTGTTGCTCAAACCCCAGAGCGAAACGGGCGCGCAGGTGGTGGTGCAGGGCAAGGTCATCGGCAATGCCAAAGCCGCTGATTACCAGCACATGAAAGCCGGGCTGATGCCACGCGTGCTGGAAAGCTTCGAGCATCTGAAAACCATGGCCAATCTCGTTCTGGTGGAGGGCGCGGGCAGTGCTTCAGAAGTCAATCTCCGTGCCAATGACATCGCGAATATGGGCTTTGCCCGCGCAGCCAATGCGCCTGTGATCCTGATCGGCGATATCGACCGGGGCGGCGTGATCGCCAGCCTTGTCGGCACGAAGACGGTTCTGGATACGTACGATGCGGCGATGATCGAAGGCTTCATCGTCAATCGCTTCAGAGGCGATCCAAACCTGTTCGATGACGGCATGCGGATTATTTCGGACAAGACTGGCTGGAACCCGATTGGCCTCTTGCCGCATTTTGCCGATGCAAGCCGCCTGCCGGCTGAGGATGCTTTAGGGTTGAGTGGAGCTGGCGAAAGAAAGCGCGACGCGAAAATTCGGATCGCTGTACCGATCCTGCCGCATATCTCCAACTTCGATGATCTCGACCCGTTGGATGCCGAGCCGGATGTCGAGCTTATCCGCGTGCGCCAGGGAGACGTCATCCCGGCAGATTGTGCGCTGGTGCTGCTGTGCGGTTCCAAGTCCACCATTGCTGATCTGACGGCGCTCAAAAATGCCGGGCTCGACGTGGATATCAAAGCACATGTGCGGCGTGGAGGCTATGTGCTTGGCCTGTGCGGCGGCTATCAGATGCTCGGGAAAAGCGTGGCTGATCCGGACGGCATCGAAGGTGCTCCCACCGCGATTGAAGGGCTTGGCTTGCTCGACGTGGATACCGTGCTGACGGGTGACAAACGGCTCGTCTCCGTGACCGGGCAGAGCTTTGATCAAATCCCCTTCTCCGGCTATGAAATGCATGTGGGCGTCACTTGTGGACTGGATGATAAGCGACCGTTTTCCACAATCGGCAACCACACAGAAGGCGCGATGTCACCGAATGGCCGCGTGTTTGGCACTTATATCCATGGCTTGTTTGCCGATGACCACCAACGCAGCGGATGGCTAAAACGGCTGGGTGGGGAAAACTCGACACTCAATTACGAGGAACAGGTGGATGCGGTTCTCGACCGCCTGGCCGACCATATGGAGCGCCATCTCGATCTCGATGCCCTCTTGGCTATAGCGCGATAGCTAAGGCCAATATGCCGAACAGTGCAATCAACATGGCATCTGCAATGCGTGCGAGCTTCAGTGCCCGGTGAATATCGGCAGCGGTCAAATCCCGACGTCCGCCTTCACCCATGAACCGTGCTTCGATCATCTGCCCGCCATAGGAGCGTGGACCGGCCAGCGCAAAACCCAGCGCACCCGCCATCGCCGCTTCCGGCCACCCGGCATTGGGCGAACGGTGATGGCGCGCATCGCGGAAAATCGCCTGCAAGCCCTGACGAGGCGAGGCACCTTTTACAAAAAACGCAGCCAGAACGAACAAGAGGGCGGTGAGACGGGAGGCGGGAAGATTGACCAGATCATCTAGCCTTGCGGAGGCCCAGCCGAAGGCTTCATGGCGAGGAGAACGATGGCCGATCATGCTGTCCGCCGTGTTGATCGCCTTGTAACCGGCACCACCGGGCAGCCCAAGAAGCCCGAGCCAAAGCGAGGGTGCGACAATGCCATCGGAGAAATTTTCTGCCAGACTTTCAATCGCCGCCCGACAGACAGCGGCTTCATCCAGCGTTTCGGGATCACGGCCGACGATCATCGACACCGCCTTTCGACCACCCTCAATACCGTCACGTTTCAAAGCCTCCGCCACCGCCTGGACATGCTGCTCTAGGCTTTTCTGCGCTGGAAGCGATGCGCCAAGCACTGCAACTATCAGCAATCCGAGAGGAAGCCATAAAAGTGACGACTGCAATACAAAGGCAATCAACACCGTCAAGCCCAGAAAAACGGACAGAGCCGACACACCCAGGCCCTTGCGACGCGAAAATGAGTCGCCCTCCCGGTTCCATTTTCTGTCCAAGAGCGCGATAAGCGAACCCATCCAGGTTACGGGGTGGCCGATGCGTTTGAACAGCCAGTCGGGATAGCCAACAAGGCGTTCGATCAGCAGGGACAGGAAAGCGAGAGCGAAGAACATGGGCGAGAGGGTACCAGACAAAGCGCAACCGGCGATCCGCCATGGTGGCAATCTGGGACGGGCGCGCCAGCTTTTTCCTAGGGCACCCGAACCGTGGATCGACCTTTCCACCGGGATCAACCCGCACTCCTACCCGCATTCGCCCATTCCCGCCAGCGCCTTTGCCCGTTTGCCGGAACCGGGTGCCTTGGAAACGCTGAAAGAGGTCGCAGCAGCAGCTTTCGGCGCACCTTCGGAGGCGCACATCGTGGCGGCGCCGGGAACGCAAATGCTGATGCCGCTGCTTGCGGAGATTGCTGTCAGGCGAGGCGTCACAAGCTGCGGCGTTCTCTCCCCTGCCTATGCCGAACACGCCCGCACCGCCCGCATGGCAGGGCTTCCCGTAACGGAGGTATCACATATCGAGGCCTTAACCGTTTTCGATTATGCCGTCGTCATCAACCCCAATAATCCCGATGGACAGGTGCTGGAACGCTTGGAACTGCTGGCCTCAGCTGATGCCATGCGCAAAAAAGGCGGGCTGCTTGTGGTGGATGAGGCCTTCATCGAAACGGGCGATGCGGAAAGCATTGCCGACGCGACGACCTCACACAACCTTGTTGTCCTGCGCTCCTTCGGCAAGTTCTATGGCATGGCAGGCGTGCGCCTCGGCTTCGCCGTGGCCCATCCCGATACCGCCGGAGACCTCGAATCAAGGCTGGGACCGTGGGCGGTCTCGGGTCCTGCGCTGCATATCGCAACCGAAGCGCTGACAGATACGGCCTGGAGCGTGGCGATGCGACTCCGGCTAAAAGAAGATTCAAGGCGGCTGAATGATCTCTTGGGCGCAGCCGGTCTTTCGATTGTCGGGGGAACGTCCCTGTTCACTTTGGTCAGAGATGAACGAGTGCCGACCTTATTCACCCATTTAATGGACAACGGCATTCTCACGCGCAGTTTCGATGAAAGGCCAGCCGATCTCCGCTTTGGCCTGCCGGGCAACGAAGCGGAGTGGACAAGATTGGAAGCGGCCTTAGCTAGCTTTTAAGACCCGATCACCACCCTCTCCGTCATGCTCGGGCCTGTCCCAAGCATCTACGAACGTCTCATCCGCAGGAGCGTGATGAGATCCTTGGGTCAAGCCCAAGGATGACGGTTTGGAGGCGACTGGTTCGCGAGCATCTCACCCCTTGAACGTATAGGCCTCGATAGACTCCGGATTCATTTCAATCGAGAAACCCGGCATGGTCGGCGGCATATAGGCGGCATCCCTGATGTCGCAGGGCTCGATGAAGTGCTCATGCAGGTGATCGACGTATTCGATCACGCGGCCTTCCTTTGTGCCAGAAACCACCAGATAATCGATCATCGACAGGTGCTGCACATATTCGCACAGCCCGACGCCACCCGCATGCGGCCAGACTGGCAGGTCGTATTTCGCCGCGATGAGCAGCACGGCCAAAACTTCGTTCAATCCACCCATGCGGCAGCTATCGATCTGCACGACATCAATGGCGCCTTCCGCGATGAACTGTTTGAACATGATGCGGTTCTGGCACATTTCGCCGGTGGCCACCTTCACCGAACCGATGGCCTCGCGGATTTTGCGGTGGCCTGCGATATCGTCGGGGCTCGTCGGCTCTTCGATGAAGAAGGGTTTGGCGAAAGCGAGCTTGTTGACCCATTCGACTGCCTGATCGACCTCCCAGACCTGGTTGGCATCGATCATTAGATAGCGATCGGGGCCGATGACCTCGCGGGCAATGGTCAGGCGGCGGATGTCGTCTTCCAGATCGCGCCCCACCTTCATCTTCACGTGATTGAAACCCGCATCAATCGCTTCCTGGCAGAGACGACGCAGCTTCTCGTCACTGTAACCCAGCCAACCGGCTGACGTCGTATAGCAGGCGTAGCCTTCGCTCTTGAGGATCTCGATCCGTTCCGCCTTGCCGCTCTCAGCCTTTTTCAGGATTGCAAGCGCATCATCGCGGGTCAGCACATCGGTCAGGTATCGGTAATCGACGATATCGGCGATCTGCTCCGGGCTCATATCGGCCACCAGTTGCCAGACCGGTTTGCCCGCCTTTTTGGCCAGCAAATCCCACACGGCATTAACGACGGCACCGGTTGCCAGATGCATGGCGCCTTTATCCGGGCCAATCCAGCGCAACTGGCTGTCGCTGGTGAGGTGACGCCAGTATTTGCCGGGATTTTCCAGCACTGTCGAAAGCTCGGTACCAACAACAAGATGGCGCATGGCCTTGATGGCCATGCAGCAAATGTCGTTGCCGCGCCCAATGGTGAAGGTCAGGCCGTGTCCCTTGAGATCGTCATCATCCGTATCCAGAATGACGTAGGCTGCCGAATAATCCGGGTCCGGGTTCATCGCATCGGAGCCATCGAGACTCTGGGAGGTGGGAAAACGCAGATCGAAAACGCGCAGGTCGGTAATTTTTGTCATGGCCGGTACTCGTGGTCAGAGATCATGGAAATGGGTGACAGGCAGGGTCAGGCAATCTCGACCATGCCTTTGATGACACCCGCTTTCGGGTTGGTCAGGTCTGCAAAACGCGAGGGCACTTCGGCAAGCGTCATGCGGTGGGTGATCAGCGCCTCCGGCACCCGCCCGGCGCGCTGCGCCTCCAGAACTGCCTCAAAATCCTCAAGGGTCGCGTTGCGACTGCCCAGAAGTGTGGTCTCGCGCTTGTGAAATTCCGGGTCGTTGAAACTGATGTCGCTGGCGACGATGGAAACCAGCACATAGGTCCCGCCGTGGCCGACGAAGGAAAAGCCACGTTCCATGGCTTTCGGGTTGCCAGTGGCATCAAAGACGGCATCGAAGAAATCGCCATCAGTCAGTTCGCTGAGACGATCCTTATCACCTTCTCCCAGCGGCACGGTGTGGGAGACACCGAGTTCGTTGCGGCAGAAATCGAGACGGTCCTGTCGGCTGTCGATCATGGTGACGATGCCACCGTTGAGAACAGCAAAGACGGCGACGGCCATGCCGATGGGCCCTGCGCCTACGATCAGCACGCTCTGCCCCGCTTCGACGGCAGCGCGTCGGACCGCGTGGGCGCCGATGGCAAGAAACTCGGTCATTGCAGCCTGATCGAGGCTCAGACCTTCCGCCTTCAACACGAATTGCTGTGGAATGCTCAGATACTCCACCATACCGCCATCGCGGTGTACGCCGAGGACGCCGATATTGCGGCAGCAATTGCTCTTGCCTTTCAGGCAGGCGTTGCATTTTCCGCAGGACATATAGGGAATGACGGTGACGATATCGCCCTTGGACAGCGCGCTGCCATCAGGCGCATCTTCTACCGTACCGGAGAGTTCGTGGCCCATGATACGAGGGTAGGAGAGATAGGGCTGGTTGCCGGTGAAAATATGCAGGTCCGTGCCGCACACACCAATGCGACGAATGCGGACCAGGACTTCGCCTTCGGCCCAATGCGGTTTCGGCAGGTCCTTGGCGCTAAGAAGCCCCGGTTTATCGCAGAAAATCGCCAGCATGGTTCACCTGTTTATAAGAGAGTAGAAACGCACGGCATTGTCCCCAAACACCGCATCATGATCGGCGGCGGGCACGATATCGCGGCAGACATCCAGCCATTCCTGATAATCGCCCGCTAGCCGTAAAACCGGCCAGTCGCTGCCGAACAACACACGTTCCGGCCCGAAAAGCTCCAATATGGTCTCGGCATAGGGCCGCACGGCTTGCGGCTTTTGCTCACCGCGTTCGGTCAGCAGACCGGAAAGCTTGCAGTGAAGGTTCGGCAGCGCGGCAAGCTCCGCCATATCGCGTCGCCAGGCGCTGTAACGGCCCGTCGCGATCAACGGCTTGGCACCGTGGTCGATCACGATGGGTAGGGCTGAATGGCGCTTGGCGAAATTCAGGAGATACGGCAGGTTGGGCGGTAAAACCAGCGCATCGAAGACCAACCCCAGTTCGACCAATGTATCGACCGCAGGCGTGAGCGCTGGATCATCGATCCATGCGACATCCTCCATACCTTGCAACATCGGCCTGACGCCCTTGAAACGCGGATGCGCTGCACGGCGTCTTATCTCATCGGGCGCATTGGCTGCCTTCATGTCCACCCAGCCGACGACGCCCTTGATGAAGTCGTTATCATCTGCCAGCCCCAGCATGAAATCGGTATCACCGGCGTTTTCCATGGTCTGGACCAGCACGGTACCGTAAATCCCGGCTTTTTGCAGGAGCGGTATCAGATCATCCGGCAGAAAATCACGGTAGATGGGCTCCAGCGATGGTGGTGGCCAGTCTCCCGCGTGATCTTTCAAAAGCCAGAAATGCTGATGGGCGTCGATCCGCATGATCAGGCCTGAGCCCCCGGCACCGGCACGCCTTCAGCCAGCAGGCCTCGTCGTTCCAGCTCGTGCCAGAACTCGACGGGAATATCCTGCTCGAACCACTCGATGTTGGCTGAGAGCTGTTGTGCATTGCGCGCGCCGGATACCACCGTCACCGATGCCGGATGCGCTAACGGAAACTGCAAGGCTGCGGCCTGCAAGGACACGCCCAACTCCTCACAAACCTCATGCAAAGCACCGACCTTCGCGATGATATCGGCAGGCGCGTCCGCATAATTGAACTTGCGATTGCCAGCCAGAATGCCGGAGTTGAAGGCACCAGCGACGACAATGCCGACGCCGCGTTTCGTGCAATTGTCCATGAAGTCGAGACTGCTCTGTTCCAGAAGCGTGTAGCGTCCGGCCAGCATGGCGATGTCGATATCGAAGACCTCCATCGCGTCACGAACGACTTCCCATTCGTTGACGCCAAGGCCGATGGCTCCGGTAGAGCCTTCGTCGCGCAATCTGGCCAGCGCCTTGAAGCCGCCGCCCTCCGTCAGCTGCTGCCAATAATGCTGATGCTTGTAGCCGTGCGTGACGGAACCAATGTCATGGATGTAGAGAATATCGGGCTTCAGGATACCGAGTCGCTGCTGGCTGGCCTCGAAGGAGCGCAAAATGCCGTCATGGGAGTAATCATAGACCGGACGGAAGGGGAGGGGCGCAATATAGGCGTCCTCTTCCGGCCCTACGGTTTCGTCCGGCACCATGACGCGGCCGACCTTGGTGCTCAGCGTATAGTCCGCCCGCTCATGCTCCGTCACCATCGTGCCAAGCCGCCGCTCGGAGCGGGTGTAACCATAAAACGGTGCGGTATCGAAATAACGTATGCCGTGCTTCCAGGCCGTGTCAAAGGCACCCTTCGATTCCTCGTAAGGCGTGACGCGATAGAGGTTGCCCATCTGGGCACAGCCGAGACCGATCAGGGTTACATCGACGTCGCGACGGGGCAATTTGCGTTTATCGGAGACTTTCATGGCGCAGGCTTTCTCAAATTCACATCTCTCAAGGTCAACGCAGCATCCCCCGTTCAAATTGGTGGAACGGTCGCTTTCCCCTATTCGTCATCCTCGGGCTTGTCCCGAGGATCCAACCACGTTGAACAAAATGCAACGGTGGTAGATGCTCGGGACAAGCCCGAGCATGACGACGGAAGCGTTAGTACAGAACGTTCTTGGCTTCCGGCTTGTCGATATTGTCCTTGGTCACGACAACGACGCCTGTATCGACGAACTTCTCGACCTTTTCCTTGGCGATCAACTTCGAAACCGTCTGAACGCCAAGCTCGCCCATCTGGTAGGAACCCTGAACGACGATACCGGCCAGCGTGCCATCCTTGACGAAGCCCTGAAGGTCCTGATTACCATCGAAGCCGATGGCGACGACCTTGCCTGCCTTGCCGGATTGCGCCAATGCGCGGCCAACGCCGATGGCTGTCGGCTCATTCGCGCCAAAAATGCCCTTCAGATCGGAATTGGCAGCGAGAACGTCGGTCGTCTGGTTCAACGCGGTCGCCATCTGCGACTGCGAGTAATAGGGGCCGACGATCTGAAGCTTGGAATTGGCCTTGATGTAATCGGTGAAACCACCGACGCGGCCAATTTCAGAACCGGCGCCCGCAACGTAGGACATCACGGCAATCTTGCCTTCCTTGCCAACCTTGTCGATCAGCGCCTGAGCCGCAAGCTCACCGGCCTTTTTATTGTCGGTTGCGAGGAAGGACTGGTAATATTGCTCCGCACCCTTGGCCAGCTGCGAGTCCACGATCACCACGGGAATACGGGCTTCCCATGCCTTCTTGACGGCGGGGACCAGCGCGTCCGGGTCGGAAGGCGCCAGAACGATGCCTGAGACCTTACGGTTGACGGCGTTTTCTACCATGTTGACCTGATCGGCGATGGCCGATTCCGAGGCAGGACCCTGGAAGGTCATGGTGTTGCCGGTCGAAGTCTTGATAGCCGCATCAGCGCCCTTCTGCACGTTCTGCCAGAAGGTCGAATTGACGGTCTTGACGATCACGGCGATTTCACCGGCCTGAACCGTGGATACGCTCCACAAGGCGATGACCGAGGTTAAAAGAACAGTGGTCAGTTTCTTCATGTTGTCCTCCATTAGTCCGGCCAAGCGATATCTCCTCGTCGTCTCGCCGGTATCCCGCGGAAAGGGTCCGCACCCCATGTGAACCTGTTTGTTCGATCAGCGGCGGTTGCGCAGCTGGTCGATCCACACCGTGCCCAGAATGACCAGACCGATGATGATTTGCTGGGTAAAGGCAGACACGCCGTTCATGTTGAGACCGTTGCGCAAAATGCCGATGACGAATGCGCCAATCGCGGTGCCGGAGATCGTGCCGACACCACCGATCAGCGACGTGCCGCCGATCACCGCACTGGCAATCGCATCCAGCTCATACATGACGCCTTCATTCGGCTGCGCCGTGACCAGTCGCGACATCAGCACGCAGCCGGTCAGCCCAGCCAATGTGCCGGACAGGATATAGGTGAAATTGGTGACTCTGGAGACGTTGACCCCGGAAAGACGGGCGGCTTCAGCATTGGAGCCCACCGCGTAGATATGCCGCCCAAGAACGGAACGGTTCAGCATGAAGGACACGGCAATCGCGATCACGATCATCAGAATGACCGGGTAAGGGATGCCCGGAAAAACGACATTGGGGAAACCATCATCGCCGATGGTCACGATGCGGAACAAGGCGCCATTGCCAAGCTCGCCGAAGGATTCCCCAAGGCCCGATACGGCGCGGGCGCCGGTGATCTGCAAGGCAACGCCGCGGGCAATCAGCATCATGCCAAGGGTGGCGATGAAGGGCGGAAGCCGGAAGCGCGTGACCAGCAATCCGTTGATGAGGCCGCACAGCGAGCCGGTCAGAATGCCGAAGAACATGCCCACCGGCACCGGCATGCCAAGCTCTTTTACGGCGAGTGCCGCGACCACGCCAGCCAATGCCAGGACGGAACCGACCGAAAGATCGATACCGCCGGTTATGATGACGCAGGTCGCACCGATGCCCAAAAGCGCAATCGAGGTCACCTGAAGCGCAATCGTCATGGCATTGTTGACGGTGAAAAATGCACTGCTGGTGGCCGAAAACACCATGGTCAGCACGACGAGACTGCCGAGTGCTGCGAATTTCTGGATGATGTCCTTCTGCCGGTCGCTGAAGGCGAAGCTCTTGGGTGGCGGTGCACTATCTGACATGTCTATCCCCACTGCTATAGCCGGAGGCATAGCGCATGATTTCTTCCTGGGTGGTCTTGGCCGTCTCGACGATGCCGGTAATCGTGCCCTCATGGAACACGGCGATGCGGTCCGTTAGGCCCAGAACTTCCGGCAGTTCCGAACTGATGAGAATGACGCCGATGCCCTTTGCCGCAAGCTCGTCCATAATCTTGTAGATCGCAAACTTTGCGCCGACATCGATGCCGCGCGTCGGCTCGTCGAAGAACAACACGCGCGACTGCCGAAACAGCCACTTTCCGATGATGATCTTCTGCTGGTTGCCGCCGGACAGAAGCCGAACGGTCTGCTTGATGGACGGCGTGCGGACGTTCAAAAGATCGACATAGCGGCGCGCCACGTCGTCATGCTTCTTGAAATCGATCAGGCCGAAACGGTTGGACACCGCATCCATATTCGCAAGGGACGTATTGGCCGCCACCGACATCTTGATCGCGAGGCCATCGCTTTTGCGATCCTCGGACAGATAGGCGATGCCTTCGGCAATGGCATCCTGGGGTGACTTTATCGATAGTTCTCGGCCCTCGAACGTGATCGTCCCGGCATCGAAAGCGTCAGCCCCGAAGATGGCGCGCGCCACTTCCGTGCGGCCTGCGCCCATGAGCCCGGCAAAGCCGAGTATTTCACCGCGCCGCAGTTCGAAGCTCACATCGTGAAACACGCCGGTCCGCGTCAGCCCCTTGACCGAAAATATCACCTCATCGGTCGGCTTCGATGTTCTCTCGGGAAACTTGTCTTCCAGCGAACGACCGACCATTCGGGTCACGATGTCGTCCACGGTAACATCGGCGAAGTCATCGGTGGAAATATAGCGCCCGTCGCGCAACACCGTCACGCGATCCACGATCTCGGCCATTTCATCAAGCCGGTGCGAGATATAGACAATGCCGACACCCGACGCTTTGAGATCGCGGATGACCTTGAACAGAAGACGCGTCTCCTGCTCCGTCAGCGAAGACGTAGGCTCGTCCATGATAAGAACTTCCGCATCGAGCGAAAGCGCCTTGGCGATTTCCACCATCTGACATTGCGCCACGGATAGCCCGCGCACCAGTTGATCCGGGTTGAGATCGACACCGAGACGGTCGAGGCAGCGCTTTGCATTGCTGCGCAAGGTCTTGCGATCGACGAGAAAGCCCTTTCGCGGCTCGCGCGCCAGATAAATGTTCTCGGCCACGCTGAGATGCGGCACGAGGTTGAGTTCCTGATGGATGATAGCAATACCGGCAGCTTCGGATTCGAGCGGCGAAGCGTATTGAACGGTTCGGCCCTTGTGCAGGATGGTGCCGCTGGTTGGCTGATAGACGCCGCTGACGATTTTCATCAGCGTGGACTTGCCCGCGCCATTCTCACCGCAGACGGCGTGAACTTCGCCGGAACGCAGATCGAATTGCACATCGCTCAGCGCTTTGACGCCGGGAAATTCCTTGCTAATGTGGTCGAGGCGCAGCAAAATGCGACCATGCACGCGTGCCGTTTCACCGGCTGCGGCGGCATTCTCAACAGTCGATGCGCCCTTCGACATCTCGTTCCTCCCGGTAGCGCCCTGACTCCACTCAAGGTGCTGCGATGGGCGGAATGGTTAGGCCGCATTTTTTCTATGGTCAAGCCAATTGTCCGATGAGAGATGAAAAAGAGATTGATGATATACAGATCAGTAATCGGGAAATGTGATATTATCATTAAATTTCAATTTAATAAACAATATCTTGCTTCATGCTCACGATGTCGATACGGTAAGGCCAAAGTTACGAAGCACCGAACGCCGTCAGAAAAATCGCATGAATGGTCAGGCCAAAAACATCGAACCGCGCAGATTGTATCAGCAGATCGCAGACCAGATCCGCGAGCTGATCGAGAATGGCGAGTTTCAAGCGGGCGCGCGCCTGCCTGCCGAGCGTGAACTGGCGCAAAAGCTGGGCGTGTCACGGCCGTCCTTGCGCGAGGCCCTGATCGCGCTCGAAATCGATGGTAGCGTGGAAATCCGCATGGGATCGGGCGTCTATGTGTCTGCCGAGCCCGTCCAGTCGCAAGGTCGTACGAAGTCTTTGGGAGAAAGCCCTTCGGAGCTGATGCAGGCGCGTGCGGCGCTTGAGGGGAGCACAGTGCTGCTGGCAACCAGCCGCATCGATGCGCAGGCTCTCGAAACGCTGCGCGCAACGCTTGATGCGATGCGCATCGAGATCGACGCCGGGCGCAAGCCGCTGGACCAGGACCGTCAGTTCCATGTTCTTATTGCCGAGCAATCGGGTAACAGCGTGCTAGCCCGTCTGGTCGGAGACCTTTTCGATGAGCGACACAGCCCAATTTCGGCGCAGTTTCGCGTAAAATTCGAAGACCGCGACACCTGGGTTTACGCCTTGCAGGAGCATGAGGCCATTTTGGCCGCACTGGAGGCAAAGGACTCATTGCTGGCGCAAGCCACGATGCACAGCCATCTGGACAGCTCCAGACGGCGATGGGTCGAGAACTGATCTCGACAAAAGACAATCGCGAGGAGGAGACCGCGTGACAGACAATAGCGAAGCCACCATTCAGCTGAACGCGCGTGACAACGTCGCCGTCGCGCGGCGATCCATCCAGCCCGGAGGTGCCACCGGTCGCGGCGACCTCAAGGCCGTGGAACTGATCGGGCGTGGGCACAAGGTCGCTCTCAGCACCATCAGAATCGGTGATGAGGTGCTGAAATACGGGCAGGTCATCGGCGTCGCCACGCAGGATATCGAGCCTGGTCGCCATGTTCACCTGCATAACCTCGCCATGGTACCATCGGAACATTCCCATCAGTTCAGCGTGGATATCGAAGAAAAGGGCATGTTGCCGCTCAGCGAGCGACGCACCTTCATGGGCTTTGATCGCGGAGTTGGCGGCGTCGGCACGCGCAACTACATCGGCGTCATCGCATCCGTAAACTGTTCCGCCACGGTCTCACGCTACATCGCGGATTACTTCAATAAGCAGGGTGGTCTCGAGGGCTTCGACAACGTCGATGGCGTCGTCGCGCTGACCCACGGCACCGGCTGCGCGCTGAACACCAAGTCCGAAGGCTATCGCCTGTTGATACGGACGATCCAGGGCTATGCCCGCCATCCCAATTTCGGAGGTATTCTTCTGATCGGGCTGGGCTGCGAAACCAACCAGATCGCGCCCATTCTCGAACATTACAGGATGGAAGAGGGCGAGCGTCTGCGCACCATGACGATCCAGCAGCACGGCGGCACGCGCAAGACGATCGAAGCGGCGATCGCCAACATCAAGGAGATGTTGCCAGGCGTGAATGCCGCAATAAGAACAGAGCAACCGCTATCGGCGCTGAAAGTAGCCTTGGAATGCGGTGGGTCGGACGGCTATTCCGGCATCTCGGCCAATCCTGCGCTGGGCTATGCGTCGGACCTTATCGTGCGCAACGGCGGGACGACGGTTCTTTCGGAAACGCCTGAAATATACGGCGCCGAACATCTGTTGACGCGCAGAGCCGTGACGCCTGCGGTGGCGGAAAAACTATTGCAACGCATCGACTGGTGGCGGGATTACACGGCCCGCAACGGTGATGAGCTGAATAACAATCCGTCCCACGGCAACAAGCTGGGCGGCCTCACGACCATCCTCGAAAAATCACTCGGTGCTGTCGCCAAGGGCGGATCAATGCCGTTGAAAGCCGTCTATGAGTTCGCTGAAACCGTAACAGAACCCGGTTTGGTGTTCATGGACACACCCGGCTACGACCCGGTTGCTGTCACGGGGCAGGTGGCAGGTGGCTGCAACGTTATCTGTTTCACCACAGGGCGAGGCTCGGTCTCCGGCTTCAAGCCATCTCCCTGCATCAAGATTGCCACGAATTCCGAAATGTACGAACACATGAAAGAGGACATGGACATCAACTGCGGCGAGATCGTCACCGGTAACGAGACCATCGAAGAATCCGGCGAACGGATTTTCGAGCACATCATCGCTGTTGCCTCGGGCGACAAGACGGTCAGTGAAATCTACGACTACGGCGACAACGAGTTCGTGCCGTGGCAGGTCGGCGCTGTGACGTGATGGTCTGTCTCACGTGAAACACCGGGCGCACGCCGGGTGTTCAAAAAGGGGTGGCGTGCCGTTTCCGGCTTCGCCACCCTTATTTCATCAATGCTTGAAGTGACGCATGCCTGTGAAGACCATGGCAACGTTATGGGCGTTGGCCGCGTCTATTACATCCTGATCCCGCATGGAGCCACCCGGCTGAATAACTGCGGTGGCACCGGCAGCGATCGCAGCCAGAAGTCCATCTGCGAAGGGATAGAATGCTTCCGAAGCAACCGCTGAGCCCTTTGTCAGGGGTTCCGCAAGGCCCATGGCCTTGGCGGCATCCTCTGCCTTTTGGGCTGCAATGCGTGCAGAATCAATGCGGCTCATCTGGCCCGCACCGATACCAGCGGTCTGGCCGTCCTTGGCATAAATCACAGCATTGGATTTGACATGCTTGGCAATCTTGAAGGCAAATTTCATGTCTTCGAGTTCCTGCGGCGTCGGCGCACGGTTGGTGACGACCTTGAGATCGAGGTCTTCCACCATGCCGTTATCGCGGCTTTGCACGAGAAGGCCACCAGAGACTGTCTTTGCGGTGATACCGGGCGCACGCGCATCCGGCAGGCCACCGGCTGACAGCAGACGCAGGTTTGGCTTGCGGGCAACGATCAGCCTTGCTTCCTCGGTCACATCAGGTGCGATAATGACCTCGGTGAAGAGCTGGATGATCTCTTCAGCCGTCTCTGCATCCAGTGTGCGGTTGAGCGCGATAACGCCGCCGAAGGCCGAGACTGGATCGCATGCCAACGCCCGCTTGTAAGCGTCGAGCAGGGTCTCACCCGTCGCCACGCCGCAGGGATTTGCATGCTTGATGATGGCAACCGCAGGCGCTTTCTCCGGCAGAAACTCTGCAACCAGTTCGTAAGCGGCATCCGTGTCGTTGATGTTGTTGTAGGAAAGCTGTTTGCCCTGCAAAAGGGTCGCTGTTGCAACGCCGGGACGTTTATCGCCTGTCAGGTAGAAACCCGCGCTCTGATGCGGGTTTTCACCGTAACGCATCTTTTCCTTCAGCACGCCGCCGACAGCGCGGTAATGCGGTGTTTCGATGGACAGCGCTTCGGCAAACCAGTTGGAAATGACAGCGTCATAGGCAGCAGTACGTGCGTAGGCCTTTGCTGCAAATTTCTGACGCAGCGCGTAGCTCGTTTCGCCATCATTCGCCTGCAAAGCTTCCAGCAGTTCCGGGTAGTCGCTAGGATCGGTGATGACGGTGACATAAGCGTGGTTCTTGGCCGAAGCTCGGATCATGGCGGGTCCGCCGATGTCGATGTTTTCTACCGTCGTCGGATAATCGCCACCCTTAGCCCTGACCTCTTCAAACGGATAGAGATTGATGATGGCCAAATCGATGGCTTCAATGCCATGCGCACGCATGGCTTCCACATGCTCTTCATCGTCGCGGATGGCCAGCAACCCACCATGGACGTTGGGGTGCAGCGTCTTGACGCGGCCATCCATGATCTCGGGAAACTTGGTCACATCGGACACATCCGTCACCGGCAGTCCGGCATCTGCGATCGCCTTGGACGTTCCGCCTGTCGACAGCAGCTTGACGCCGAGTTTGACCAACGTACCGGCGAGTTCGATAATATCGGTCTTGTCGGACACCGACAGCAGCGCGGTACGGATTTTGACCTTGTCAGGCGCAGGGATTTTCTTGGAAACGACAGCCATGGGACTACTCCGTGGAACATGGAGGAAGGGCCGGAGATCAATCGTTCCGGCGGTTGCCGCCGCGTTAGCACAGCTTTGCGCATTAATAAACACAGCCACGACGTACAGCTTGCGATTCGGCAGGGGTTTTTCTGATGGGGAAGCGCTGCCTAAAGCTTTCTTTCGATCAGCCAGCGCACTTCACTGGTGTCTAATACCTGAAAATGGATTTCCAACTGCTGGGAGGGACGGATGCCGGAGGCATCCGCCATGAAGACATCTTCAGCAATGGCAACCATCTGCCCCGGTGCCGAAAATACCCAGCTTGTGCCATCGCTTGCCCGCATCATCACCGACTCTTCGTCCTGCCTCACCAGTTCGATAGATGGGTGAATGTGGAAGCGGGAGACGGTATCGACCGTCCCTTCAGGTTGTTTTTTATCCTGCTGAGCCAGATAAATGAAATCACGACCTTTGATCTTGCTTCCTGCTGCACTCAGTTCCAGCTCGCGTTGATGGATGTAACCGTAGTCTTTGACATAGCCGTCATGGGAGGCAATCAACACGTCTGCACCCTTTTGATCGGTCTCCCGCTGAACGCTGACCTCGCTGATACCGGCAACCATGATAGGCCCCAGCAGGCGTGACCGTGACAGCCGGCAAGACGAAGTATCGTTGATCGTTACCGTCGAATGCGCCGCTGTTGAGCGGCTCGCGCGTTTGAAATCCGGTGCGGCATAGGAGGGAAAGCCGGAATTGACGATGAAACGGTTGCGAACAGAGGAGAGCTCGAAAGACAGGCAGCCGCAATGGGCACCTCTGGAAAGCTCCATGGACTGCGGAATGCCGGTATCGACGATGATGACCGTATCATCCGCTGAAAGCCGCTGATAGGCCACATCAGGCAAGGCGCGAGATGGTCGCCCGGATGTTTCGTCATAACGCAGCACGGAGGCCAGTTCATTCGCTAGCGTTGCCGTCGAGCCATTGAAAAGCGCAAGGTCACCATCCTGATGGCGAAAAAAGCGAATGGCGGGAAACATGCGGTCGATCGCCGGAACGAGACCGGGCGGCACGTCGTGACCGAGATTGATGTAGCTTTGCCGCAACGGCAGCAGATCCAGCAGCAGCTCCAGCATAACACGTGGATTGCGCGACATGTGGCCGCCGTCGGGCAGAACCTGGCGCTCCAGCTCCCGGTCCAGCTTCATACCGAAGCGCGCAATTTTCGAAGAGCGGTTCGGAAGTGAAATGGACGCCACCGCCAGCGCAATACGGATTTTAAGGCGGGTCTCTCCATCGGGCGCATATCTGGCGATAAGGCTGAGATAGGCGACGTGAAAGCCCAGGCTTTTGAGAAAACGCCGATAGAAGCCCGCATCGGCATTGTGCAGAACGACCGGGGAATGGGACAGCCAGGCGATCAACCGTTGAGCCGCTGTATCAGGCGCCCAGGCAACCCCAACGAAAGTGCGGCCGTGCAGCGCGATCCAGTCAGACACGAGAACACGCGACCGGTGGCAGGCTTCGTCCGACTTACTGGCCCGAACATGGCGCAGCCAGCTGAACGCATGCAGTCTTTCTTCGAAAGCCACCGATGGCATTTCAAGCGAGAAAGGCGACACGCCACCGGTTTCCAGAATGCGCCCGGCAAGCGCGATGCGGCCATAAACGAGTTCTTGAGCCACATAGGGATCGACCGCCCGTAAATCCGTTGGCGCTGCCACCAGCCCGCTGGGAGCGCGTTTTGCCAGCTTGGATAATTTCAGGCGCAGAGGTGCGATGCCAATCATCAGATGGTTTCGGAGCGTGCGTAGAAATAGCCCCGCCGCGCTGAAGCTGCTGTTCAGGGATCTTACCAAACGTGTCTTTCCCGCCTGCGCAACGATAGTGGATGGATCGCAGAATGATGGATGCTGGCTAGCAATGGACAAGTCACTCAATGTTTCATGAAAAACTTCATATTCTGTAAACAATCCACCATGCGGCAAAGAAAGACGCGTGAGCAGCTCCCGGTCAGGAGCGCTCTACAGAAACCGGGTGGTGCGAAAAGAGATGGACACATGGATGGATGGCGCTGCGACCAGTCGTTCATCGCAGCGACATCCAGAAAAGGACAAGCAATGGACTATCGTTTACGCAACACCGCTGCGTAAAAACCATCGACTCCGCCGAACATATCCGGCGTGGTGCGCAGGTCACCATCCGCATTGACAGCATGCTCCATGCCGGGAAAGTCCTGTGCAGATACGGGTACGCGTTCCAGATCAGCCGAGCTAGCCAATACCTTCGCCACCATCTCTTCACCCTCGGAGGGATCGAGCGAGCAATTCGAGAACACGACAATCCCGCCGGGCTTTACGAATGTGGAGGCATGGCGCAGCATCTGCTCCTGAAGACCGGCAAGCTTGGCAATATCACGCTCGTCCTTGGTCCAGCAAACGTCGGGATGCTTGCGCAATGTGCCGGTGGATGAGCATGGTGCGTCCAGAAGCACCGCGTCGAACAGCTCCTCCGGCTGAAACTTCAGCATGTTGCTCTCGATCGTCTCGGCCTCCAGCTTCAGACGCCCGAGATTTTCGCGAAGCCGTTTCAGGCGATTGCCAGACTGATCGAGCGCCGTGACCTGCGCGCCGCTCAAAATCAGCTGTGCCGTCTTGCCGCCGGGAGCCGCACAGGCGTCCACCACACGTTTTCCCGTCAAATCACCCATGAGTCGGACAGGCATGCTGGCGGAGAAGTCCTGGACCCACCACTCGCCCTCATCAAACCCTTCCAGTCCCGAAACCGAGCCTTCGAATGAGCCGAGCCGGACACTGCCATTGGGCATAACCGTGCCAGCGAGCTTCTCGGCCCAATGTTCGGGATTGGACTTTACGGTGATATCGATGACGGATGGTATAAGCTGCGCTTGCGCCATACGTTCGGCAGCATCCGCGCCATAGACTTTCGACAGACGTCTATAAAACCATTCAGGCAAGACGGGTATCGCACTAACAGCCTGTAGAACCTCGTCTTTTTCGCGCCCCAACCGCCGCAGGACGGCATTGACCAGCTTTACGAAACGTCTGTTGCGTGGATCGCGATGCGCTTGCTCGACAGCAAGATCGACAGCCGAGTGATCTGGCACATCCAGATACAACATCTGCGTCGCACCCACGACCAGAACATGATGGAGCGAGCGGGCGCCTTGCGGAAGCGGTCCATCCAGCAACATGCCAAGCGCTGCATCGATACGCGGCAAGTGGCGTAGCGCTGTATTGACGATGGCACGCACCAAGGCTCGGTCTGCAACATTGAGAGCCCGGTAGGTAGGGTTGCCGTTTTCGGCGTCCATCATGCCATCGAGGGATGTCTTCTTTTCGAGAACAGCGGACAAAATCTTGACCGCCGCCATCCGCGAGCCGAGCCCGGGCTTCCAGGCGTCACCCGACGTGGATGCTTCATCGTTTCCACCAGACGGCTTACGTTTGAAATGTTTTACCGGTTTGGCGGAAGAATTCGATGTCAAGACCAAGGCCCTTTGCGCTCATTATTATCGCTTCGACCCGAACCCGTGTTGGGAACGGAACGTGATTTGCGGACCGGCTTAGCACTTGTGGACTGGTAGGTCGATGGCTGCGCAAACTCACCGGACATAGCATGCAGTGCCGCGATGCGATTATCCGTGTTGGGGTGCGTGGAAAACAGATTGTCCATTCGTTCGCCAGAGAGCGGATTGATGATGAACATATGTGCCGTAGCAGGGTTGCGCTCCGCATCATCATTATGAATTTGGCGAGCAGCACCGGAAATCTTCTGCAACGCGGACGCCAGCCAGATCGGGTTACCGCAAATTTCCGCACCACGTCTGTCGGCAGAATATTCACGTGTTCGGCTGATCGCCATCTGCACCAGCATGGCGGCGAAAGGCGCGACAATCATGGCGAACAGAACGCCGATGAAGCCCAGAGGATTGTTGTTTTCGCGGTTGCCTCCCATGAACAGCGCGAAGTTGCCGAGCATAGAGATGGCACCGGCCAAGGTCGCCGTGATGGTCATCGTCAACGTGTCACGGTTTTGAATATGGGCGAGCTCATGCGCCATGACGCCAGCGACCTCCTCGGGCGTCAACTGCTCCATCAATCCGGTGGAGGCGGCCACTGCGGCATTCTGTGGATTGCGACCCGTGGCAAAGGCGTTTGGCTGCGCACTGTCGTACACATAAACTTTTGGCATCGGCAAACCAGCATTGTGAGCCAGATCGCGAATCATAGCAAAGAACTCCGGTGCATTGCGCTCATCCACTTCTTGCGCGTGATAGGCCTTCAGCACCATCTTGTCGGAATTCCAGTAGGAAAACAGGTTCATGCCTGCGGCAACAACGAGCGCGATCATCATGCCGCCGCGACCGCCGAGCATAAAACCGATGCCCATGAACAAAGCGGTCATGAACGCCAACAACATGGCCGTACGCATCATGTTCATCCGATAATCTCCGTAATTGAGTGGAATGGCTTACCAAGCCATCTCGACTTCTATAATCTGGTTACGAAGAAACGCTTTTCAATATCCTGTCATAAGGCCTTGGAACAATGGAAAACGCAGACAACGACAATAGTGGTGAAAACCGCAAGCCGATTTCGCCAGCCGCAGCACGCGCGCTGAAGGAAGCCGAAGAACGCCGCAAGCATGCGGAAGCACTGGAGCTGCCACCGGAAACGGGCGGACGGGGAGGGGTCGAACCCGTCCGATTCGGCGATTACGAAATCAAAGGCCGAGCCATCGATTTTTGATCGACGCCAGTCCTTAAAAATTTCTTATTTAAAAACAATACCTTAAATTACTTCTGCTCTAGCAAACGGCACACGGCTTCCAACTGTTCCAATGAACGGTAGTTGATGCGAATATGACCGCCATTGCCCTTATGGGCGATTTTGACGTCGAGACCGAGTGCATCGGTCAATGTCCGCTCCAAAGCGATAGTGTCGGAATCTTTTTCATTTTCCGGCTTGCGGGAATGACCAGGATCAAGCTGGGCCTTGATATCAGCCTGAGCCATACGCTCGGCATCACGGACAGACAGGCCACGAGATACGATGGCGCGGGCGAAATGAAGTGGATCCGACGTCGTGACAAGCGCGCGCGCGTGGCCAGCCGATAGAGTACCCTCGGCAAGCATATCACGCACGGGATCGGGCAGCTTTAGAAGTCGCAGACTGTTGGCGACGTGACTACGGCTTTTGCCGATAATCTCACCGAGATCATTCTGGGTATAGCCATGTTCGGCAATCAACTGATCGTAACCCAGCGCCTCTTCCAACGGATTGAGATCGGAGCGTTGGACATTCTCGACAATGGCCAGTTCGAGAGCGGTGCGATCATCCACATCGCGAACGATAACGGGAATCTCTGTGAAGCCAGCGAGTTGTGCTGCACGCCACCGACGTTCACCGGCGATGATTTCATAGCGATTCTGCTCGACCGTTCTGACGACGACAGGTTGGACGATACCATGCTGGCGAATGGAGGATGCGAGATCCTGCAATTCATTTTCATCGAAATGGCGACGTGGATTGCGCGGGCTGCGGGCGATGAACTCAATCGGGATCGTGCGATCGGGGCTGACAGCACGTTGAGGCTCGCCAACGGGGAGAGGCTGGTCCATCTCGCCAATCAAGGCTGCAAGTCCGCGACCGAGACGGCGCTTCGATAAATCATCGCTCATAAATCAAACTCCAAAAATCCGAATAGGTCGCGAGTCCTCGCTCGTCATCCCCTCAGTTGACGCAATCACGGCTTAAGCGGCCTTTCGCAGCCGTTCGCGCTGTATGACCTCAGACGCCAACTGCAAATATGCCTGGCTTCCCGCGCATTTCAAATCGTAAAGAATAGCGGGCTTACCATAGGAAGGCGCCTCGGAAACGCGAACGTTTCTCGGTATCAACGTGTGATAGACCTTCTCACCGAGATGCGTTCTGACGTCATTGACAACCTGCTGAGCAAGATTGTTTCGCGAGTCGAACATGGTGAGCACGATGCCCTGAATATCGAGAGCCGGGTTTACCGTTCCGCGAATTTGATTGACCGTATCAAGCAATTGGCTGAGGCCTTCCAACGCAAAAAACTCGCATTGAAGAGGAACTAACACCGAATGCGCTGCCGCCATCGCGTTCATCGTCAAAAGATTAAACGATGGGGGGCAATCAACCAGAATATAGGAGTAAGCTCGTGCATCAGCAGCCTGTAGCGCATTTCTCAGCAAAAATACGCGATTGGAAGCATTGGCCACCTCCATTTCAAATCCCAGGAGATCCATGGTCGACGCGACGATATCAAGGTTTGGTACGGCTGTGGGAACGGCAACCTCGGCAACCGAATTGGCGCCAACCAGAAGATCATAGGATGATAGCTTACGTTCACGGCGGTCGATACCCAGCCCGGTGCTCGCATTACCCTGGGGGTCTAGGTCCACAACCAGCACACGCTCGCCAATTGCGGCGAGAGCCGTGGCAAGGTTGATGGCGGTCGTCGTCTTACCAACGCCACCCTTTTGGTTTGCGATCGTTATAATCCGATTTTTCTCAAACATGATGCCGCACCTGACCTGGTCAATCAGCTTTCCGACGTAGGTGACTGATTTCGAGCACAACAGAGCTCGCTTCTACACTGCTTTGATGTCTTACCAGATCGAAATCCCATCCACCACGCGCTTTATTCACTTCGACTTCATAATCCCGACCTTTGTTGAGATAAGAAGTGAGATTATAGTTTTTATGCGCCCATGGTTCGATATAACCGAACAGTGTATCGAGGTCAGCGAGTGCCCGAGCGGATATCGCGTCGCATTGTTGGACCAAACTTGGTGCCTTCTCAATCCGAACAGGGTGGACAGAACCGCGAGCACCTGTCTCCGTTAGGGCGACACGTAGAAAACCAGCTTTTTTGTTATTACTTTCGACGAAGTCTACCCAGCCGTCGCCGATTTCTGTAAGAAATATAGCGGTAATGATTCCAGGAAAGCCACCGCCACTTCCCAGATCGACCCAGTGTTGGGGTTTTGGCGCAAGCTGGAATATCTGAGCACTATCGGCAACGTGGCGGGACCAAAGGTCCGTAAGCGTTGAAGGCGCTACAAGATTTGTTGTCGCGTTCCACTTTTTGAAAAGTTCGACGAAATGCTCAAGTTTTTCCTGTGTTTCACGTGAAACACTTTGGCCGTTTATATTCATAAGAGACTCGTTATAACTGTGCACGCAACGTCTGACGTCGCGTATAGACGCCTTTCTTGAGCAGAGCAAGAATAAGCGAAATGGCGGCAGGCGTCATGCCATCGACCCGAGAAGCCTGAGCAATGTTCGCGGGGCGCGCCTTTTGAAGCTTTTGCTTCAACTCGTTGGAAAGGCCGGAAAGCGTAGAGAAATCGAAATCGTCAGGAATGGACCTGTCTTCATCTCGCTTTATATCGATGATATCCGCGTTTTGTCGCTGCAAATAAACGGCGTAGCCTGTTTCGATTTCAAGGACTTCAGCGATCTTGGGCGCCAGTGCTAACAGCTCAGGCCAATGGTCTGTGATTGTCGCGAACGTGATGTCTGGATAGGAAAGCAACTCATAGGCAGATCGTCTTTGGCCGTCCTGATTTAATTTGAGACCCTGTTTAGCTGCCTCAGATGGACTAATTGTCAGCTCTTTCAGTTTCGCCCGAGCCACATCCAACGTATCGACAAAGTTGGCAAACCGCTTCGACCGCTCTGTGCCGACAACTCCAGCAGTTGCACCGAACGGCGTGAGCCGCAGATCGGCATTGTCGACACGCAGCGATAGACGGTATTCCGCGCGTGAGGTGAACATTCGATATGGCTCGGTGACACCCTTCGATGTCAGGTCGTCTATCATCACGCCGATATAGGATTCTGTCCGGCTGAAGTGGACTGGAGCGCCACCACTTGCAAAAACTGACGCATTGAGCCCTGCAACAAGCCCCTGTGCCGCCGCCTCTTCATAACCAGTCGTTCCGTTAATCTGACCAGCCAAAAACAAACCTTGAATTTTCTTGCATTCGAGAGATGGCCGCAGCTCTCTTGGATCGACATAGTCGTATTCAATGGCATAACCCGCCTGCAGGATTTTTACCTGCTCAAGGCCAGGGATGGTGTGGATGAAGAGTTCCTGGACCGATAGGGGCAGAGATGTCGAAATGCCGTTTGGATAGATAGTATCATCATCCAGCCCTTCGGGTTCCAAAAATATCTGATGGCCATCGCGTTCACCAAATCGCACAATCTTGTCTTCGATTGAAGGACAATAACGCGGGCCTACACCTTCAATCTGACCCGAATACATGGCAGAGAGATGGATATTATCCTGAATGATCTTGTGGCCAGCAGGCGTCGTTCTCGTGACACCACATTCGATCTGGGGATTGCGAATGTGGTCCGTCATGAAGGAGAAGGGAACGGGATCCGCGTCCGCGCCCTGACGCTCGACTGACGCCCAATCAATGGTCTTGCCATCCAGTCTCGCTGGTGTTCCCGTTTTCAGGCGGCCCATAGAAAGCCCAGCACGAGCCAATGTATCTGAGAGACCAACGGATGGCCTTTCACCAACGCGACCCGCGGGAATCTTTTCGGATCCGATATGAATGAGGCCGCGTAAAAATGTGCCACTCGTCAGAACGATCGATCGGCAAGCGATTTTAGTGCCATCGGCTAGGATGACAGCTGTTATGACGTTGTCTGCAAATTCAATGTCGTACGCATCACCTTCAAGGACAGTGAGATTCGAAATTGCCGAGATTTCCGCCTGCATCGCTTCTCTATAAAGCCGTCTATCCGCCTGCGTGCGTGGACCTCTGACTGCGGGACCTTTCTTGCGGTTGAGCATTCGGAACTGGATTCCGCCCGCATCGGCAACGCGCCCCATCAGTCCATCTAGAGCATCGATCTCCCTGACAAGATGGCCTTTTCCCAGCCCACCGATCGCCGGATTGCAGGACATGACGCCGATGGTGTCTTTATTATGCGTGAGCAGGGCGGTTTTTGCCCCGTGGCGCGCAGCGGCAGCGGCAGCTTCGCTACCGGCATGACCACCACCAATGACAACAACATCGTACTTCATGACGAGACCCGTCCTTTCGGTCTGCCCGCGCCCTATCGGCTCAGTGTTTCACGTGAATCATTTTCCAATGCAGAATTCGGAGAATATCACACCGAGCAACTCTTCTACATCAACCCGACCAGTGATTCGTCCCAACGACGTCGCAGCCAGTCGCAAATATTCTGATCGGACCGCAAGGTCCATGCCTTCAGAATTGAGCGCATCACTAACATAGTTCAACGTCTCTTCAAGTCGTTTCTTATGTCTGGCTCGCACAGGCACCAATGAATGCGTCACGCCAACACGCGTTTCGATATGCGATCTGATCAGGGACTTGAGTTCTACCAAGCCTTCCCCGGTCTTCGCCGAGATGACCAGATCGTAGGGAGCAGTACAACGCTCAGGATAAAGATCAGTTTTCGTAGCGACAGTTACTATCGAGACGTTAGATGCCAAATCAATTTGTTGCGCATCCGAATCGGTCTCGAATAGCGATAGAACGAGGTCAGCTTCCGCTGCGCTCGCACGGGCACGTCTTACACCTTCGCGCTCAACCACGTCGTCGGTGTCTCTCAATCCGGCGGTATCATAGATCGTCACCAGGTATCCGCCGATATCCAAGTCGGTGCTGATCACGTCGCGTGTGGTGCCCGCAATGTCCGTCACGATAGCAATATCACGTCCGCTCATGGCGTTCAGTAGGCTGGATTTACCAACGTTCGGCGAACCGATAAGTGCGACCTTGAACCCGTTGCGAATGATTTCGCTGGAGCCGCCTGCATTTAGATGATCCGATATTTCCGTTTTTAGCCTCGAGACGGTAACCCAGACTTGGTCTGCTACCGAATCGGGAACGTCTTCCTCATCAGAGAAATCAAGCTCCGCTTCAATCAATGCACGGCAACGGGTGAGTTGGTACGCCCAGTCATCGTATAGTGCAGAGAGCTGGCCACATGTCTGCTCAACGGCCAAGCGCCTCTGCATTTCCGTTTCTGCTTTCAAAAGGTCGGCCAAGCCCTCTACTTCCAGCAAATCCATCTTGCCATTGTCATAGGCGCGCTTGGAGAACTCTCCGGCTTCCGCGGGCCGGATGTGATCGATAGCATCCAGTTCTGTGAAAACAGCGTCAACGACGGCCTTGCTGCCGTGCAGATGGATTTCGACGCAATCTTCGCCCGTGAAAGAATGAGGGGCTGGAAATTGAATCACCAAAGCCTGATCGATTGTTTCTTTGTTTCGGTTACGAATCGTTCGGAGTGCGGCAACGCGGGGTGCTGGAAGACGACCCCCTGTCAGCATAGACATCGCGACCATGGCCTGACTTCCGCTCAATCTCAGCACAGCGACTCCCGCAGGCAGAGTGCCGCTGGAAAGGGCGTAGATTGTGTCCGTAGAAGAAACCAAGGTCTTTAACTCCAATGGGTATGCCACGCCTGAACGATACAACGACAAACCGCGCCCTTGTGAGGCGCGGTCAGGCAAACTCTGATTGTAAACCCAGCGATCAGGTGTTCATCGAATCGAAGAAATCACCGTTGGTCTTGGTCTGCTTCAACTTGTCGATCAGGAACTCGATAGCATCGGTCGTGCCCATCGGCGCAAGGATACGACGCAACACGAAGATTTTCTGAAGATCCTGACGGGGTACGAGGAGGTCTTCCTTACGCGTACCGGACTTGAGAATGTCCATGGACGGGAAGATACGCTTATCGGCGACCTTGCGATCCAGAACGATTTCCGAGTTACCAGTGCCCTTGAATTCTTCGAAGATGACTTCGTCCATGCGGCTTCCCGTATCGATCAGGGCGGTCGCGATGATCGTCAGCGATCCACCTTCCTCAATGTTACGGGCTGCACCGAAGAAACGCTTCGGGCGCTGCAAGGCATTGGCGTCCACACCACCGGTTAGAACCTTACCAGAAGAAGGAACAACGGTGTTGTAGGCGCGCCCGAGACGCGTGATCGAATCAAGCAGAATAACGACGTCACGGCCATGTTCGACAAGACGCTTGGCCTTTTCGATCACCATTTCGGCGACCTGAACGTGGCGCACGGCAGGCTCATCGAATGTGGATGAAACGACTTCACCCTTCACCGAACGCTGCATGTCCGTCACTTCCTCAGGACGCTCGTCGATGAGGAGCACGATGAGGTAGCATTCCGGGTGATTGGCGGTAATGGAATGGGCAATGTTCTGCAGGAGAACGGTTTTACCCGTACGCGGCGGCGCAACGATCAATCCGCGCTGGCCTTTGCCGAGCGGCGCGACGAGGTCCATCACACGCGCAGACAAATCCTTGGATGTCGGTATTTCGAGTTCAAGCTTGAAGCGCTCATTCGGATAGAGCGGTGTCAGATTGTCGAAATGAACCTTATGGCGAATCTTCTCAGGGTCATCGAAGTTGATCGTGTTGACCTTCAGCAGCGCGAAGTAGCGCTCGCCTTCCTTTGGTCCACGGATCGGGCCCTCGACGGTATCACCGGTCTTGAGCGAAAAGCGGCGGATTTGCGAAGGCGAGATGTAGATATCATCCGGGCCGGGCAGGTAGTTTGCGTTGGCAGAGCGCAGAAAGCCGAAGCCATCCTGAAGAACTTCAACAACGCCTTCACCGATAATCTCGATGTCCTGACTTGCCAATACCTTGAGGATTGCAAACATGAGCTCCTGCTTGCGCATCGTGCTCGCATTTTCGACTTCCAGGGATTCTGCAAAAGTCAGCAAATCGGTTGGGGATTTGCTCTTAAGTTCCTGAAGCTTCATTTCAGCCATGAAGAGAAAGACCGTCTTTAAAATATGTGTGTGGGGAAAGGCTTGTTCGCGAATCAGGTACTGTGGGTGGCCCGCAGACGTCTGAATAATTCACATGCCATTGAGATGAGTTACCGGAAAATAGCGGTTCAACCTGAAAGCCGCAAGAGGAAAGCACCAATTCCGAGAAAATTATCGTGATGACCCCTCAAGCGAAGGGTTTCACAACCACAAGTATGACTATGAGGATCATCAAAAGGGTTGGGACCTCATTCATCAACCGCCAGTGACGGGCGGTCCGTGTGTTTTCGTCGCGCGCAAACCGGCGCACGCTTCTGCTGAAATAGACGTGGGTGACCGTCATCAGTGTGACAAGCCAGATCTTCGCATGCAGCCAGCCGCCGGAAAAACCATAAACGGACCACGCCAGATAAAGGCCGAGAACCCATGAGATCATCATTGCGGGGTTCATGATCACCTTGAGCAACCGCTGCTCCATGATCTTGAAGGTCTCAGACTTGTCGGAACCGGGCGCTGCGTCGGTGTGATAGATGAAAAGCCGGGGCAGGTAGAACAAGCCAGCCATCCACGAGATGACGGCAATGATGTGCAAAGCCTTGATCCAGAGGTAGGCATCCGTAGGATCGACATGCAGTACCACGGCAACCAACCCGATAAAAACAGCAAGCGCTGCTGCAGCTCGGAAGCGCGCCTTACGGCCTGCTGTGGTTGAAGTCTGCTTTTCCCCGCTCATAGCGCATAGCCATGTGAACGGACGCGGGACACCAATCTGGCGACATTCTCCGGGTCGGCCTGTGGCGTGATCCCGTGCCCGAGATTAAAAATCAGCGGGCCGTTAGCAAGACAGTTCAGGATCGCATCGATCCCGTCTTCCAAAGCCCGGCCACCGGCCACCATCCGCATCGGGTCGAGGTTACCCTGTACCGGTCCATCCTTCTGGAGCTCACGGGCGAAAGACAGCGGCACGCTCCAATCGAGACCAATGGCGTCAGCACCGGTCTTCTGTCGGTAATCCTTCAAAAGGATACCGGCACCCTTCGCGAAGGCTATTATTTTTGCGCCAGGGCGACGTGCCCGAACGGATTCAATGATACGGGCCACGGGCTTCACCGCGAAATCCTCGAATTCTTTTTCGCCGAGAACACCGGCCCAGGAATCGAATATCTGAACGGCATCCGCGCCAGCATCGAGTTGCGCCACGAGATAATCGGCAGAAACTTCAGCGAGAAAAGCAAGAAGCGTTTCCATGGCGTGTGGGTGTTGATAGCCGAACAGACGGGCAGGGGCCTGATCCGGCGTTCCATGCCCCGCAATCATGTAGGTCGCAACCGTCCAGGGTGCACCGCAAAAACCCAGCAGCGTTGTTTCACTGGGCAATTCCTGCCTCAACCGCTTCACCGTTTCGAAAACAGGAGCCAGATGCGGGAGGATGTTGTCACCCCTCAAGGCCGCGATACCAGCGGGATCGATCGGATCCATCGCAGGGCCCTTGCCCTCGGTGAAGGAGACGTTGCGTTTCAGCGCGTCGGGTATCACTAGGATGTCGGAAAACAGGATCGCAGCGTCCAGACCGAAACGTCGGATCGGCTGCAACGTAACCTCTGTGGCAAGTTCAGGATTGTAACAGAGATCAAGGAAACTTCCTGCTGCCTTCCGCGTTTCCCGGTACTCCGGCAGATAACGTCCTGCCTGTCTCATAAGCCAGATCGGAGGAGGGCCCAACGTCTCCCCGTTCAAAACCTTGATAACACGACGCTCTGACATGGGCTCATCTTTTCTAAAAAATAAAATCTAAGAGATCTAAATGATTTTCTATTTCTTAGAGTCTGTGAGTAGCAAGGATTAAAATCTATCAGGCGGAAATGCCGCATCGGGCTGAAACACAGATTTCAGCTTTGATAAAATCCGAGGTTTTGGAAAACTTCGGTCATATCCCAATATCTCCTTAAAGATTCAGAGGCTTGAGATGCATTCGCATTCGCTCCGGCCTGTGGACAACGTGCTGATCGTTTTTAATGGAGTCTATTTCTCCACAGAATTCACAGGGACGTGTTTGCTTGCTACACCGGATCGCCGATTGTGGATAAAACGGCAGTTATGCAGGCCGTGACCCGGTGCCGAACCCGAGTGCGAGGTTTGTGCACCTTTATCAACAGGGAGCCGAAAACAACGTGGAGAACCAAAAAAGCTTCTTCCATCTTCATCTGATTTCTGACTCCACCGGTGAGACTCTGATGTCTGCGGGCAGGGCGGTGTCGGCACAATTTCATGCGGCGATGCCGCTTGAGCACGTCTATCCGATGATCCGAAACCAGAAGCAGCTTCAAAAGGTGATTGACAGCATCGATGAAGAGCCGGGAATCGTCCTCTATACGATCGTTGACGAGCAATTGGCAGAGTTCCTCGATCTGCGATGTCATGCCATGGGCGTTCCCTGCGTCAATGTTCTGGAACCTGTCATCGGCATCTTTCAAACCTATCTCGGCACGGCATCACGACGCCGCGTTGGTGCGCAGCACGCGTTGAACGCAGACTATTTTGCGCGGATCGAAGCGCTGAATTTCGCCATGGACCACGACGACGGGCAGATGCCGGAAAATTACGATGACGCTGACGTCGTCATCATAGGCATCAGCCGCACTTCAAAGACGCCGACGAGCATCTATCTCGCCAACAGGGGAATCAAGACAGCCAATATTCCAGTGGTTCCCGACGTGCTGTTACCGGATAGCCTCTATAGGGCCACGAAGCCGCTGATCGTTGGTCTGGTGGCAACTTCGGATCGGATATCGCAGGTCCGCGAAAATCGTGAACTGGGCGTCACCGGCGGTTTTGACCGCGGACAATATATTGACCGGGCAACGATCATGGAGGAGCTGAAATATGCGCGCTCCCTCTGCGCCCGCAATAACTGGCCCGTGATCGATGTCACCCGTCGCTCGATTGAAGAGACGGCCGCTGCCATTCTTGCTCTTCGCCAAAGGACGCGTTAATTCCTTCGCATTCTTGTTCGGAGACCGTGGTTGATGAGACCAGAGCTGATCCTTGCCTCTTCCAGCGCATCACGCCAGATGCTGATGCGCAATGCTGGGCTGACATTCACGGCAATGCCCGCCGCTGTCGATGAGCGAGCCATCGATGCTCGTCTTGAAGCAGAAGGCGCTACGCCGGACCGGATTGCGGTAGAATTGGCAAAAGCAAAAGCGCTTGCTGTCAGCGCCATCATGCCCGGCGCGATTGTTCTGGGCTGTGATCAGACAATGTCTCTGGGAACGAAGATTTTTCACAAGCCAAAAGACATGGCTGAAGCCCATGCGAACCTTCTGTCTTTGTCGGGAAAGACGCATCGCTTGAACTGCGGCGCTGCACTGGCTCAGAACGGTGAAATCCTCTGGGACGTCGTGACGATTGCCGACATGACAATGCGGCACTTTGATGCAGGATTTGTGGAGCGTCACCTCCAGCGCGTCGGAAAAGGCGTGCTGTCGAGTGTTGGGGCGTACCAGTTGGAAGGCGAGGGAATCCAGTTATTCAGTCAGATAGACGGTGATTATTTCACTATTCTGGGATTGCCGCTGTTGCCTTTATTAACGAAACTTCGCGAACTCGGAATGATCGATGGTTGATTCACGTGAAACATTAACCATCAAAGCGTTTGTTACCGGCTACCCGATCAAGCATTCCCGCTCACCATTGATCCATGGTCACTGGCTGAAGAGTTTCGGAATTGCGGGCTCTTACGAAGCACTGGAAGTGGCGCCTGAAAACTTCGGCACATTCATTGCTGATCTGAAAGCTGGAGAGAATGGTGGTTTCGTCGGTGGAAACGTAACAATTCCTCACAAGGAATCCGCCTATCGGTGGTCCGACCAGCCTGACGATATCGCGCAGGAACTGGGGGCGGCGAACACGATCTGGCTGGAAGATGGCCTGCTCTATGCGACCAACAGTGATGGCTACGGCTTCCTATCGAATCTCGACGTACAGCAGCCGGGATGGGATCAAACCGATAGAGCCGTTGTTTTCGGTGCCGGCGGGGCAAGTCGGGCGATTGTCCAGGCTTTGCGCAATCGTGGCATTTCCGAAATCAATGTCGTCAACAGGACCGTCGGGCGCGCGAAGGAATTGCGCGACAGGTTTGGCGATAAAATTTTCGCCCACCCGATGCCTGCACTCCACGAGGTGATGGAAGGTGCAGGCCTTTTCGTCAACACGACGTCTTTGGGAATGGAGGGGAGCGATACCCCCTACCTCGATTTCTCACCCCTTCAAACCGGCGCCGTCGTCACCGATCTTGTTTATGTACCGCTCAAAACCCCCATTCTTGCGATGGCGGAAGAGCAAGGGTTCGCGACTGTCGATGGGTTGGGCATGTTGCTTCATCAGGCAAAGCCAGGCTTTGAGCGATGGTTCGGTCAATCTCCCTTCGTGAATGACGAACTCAGAGGGCTCATCATAGCCGATATTGGGAAACACGGATGATCATCATGGGGCTGACGGGATCGATCGGTATGGGCAAGTCGACGACAGCAGAGCTGTTCGTTGCTGAGGGCATCGCCGTATGCGATTCAGACGCGGTTGTTCATCAACTTTATCAGAGCGAAGCCGTGCCTTTGATTGAGGATGCCTTCAACGGCACCACGCGCGACGGGACCGTAGACCGTGAAAAGCTCGGTGAAGCGCTTCGGCGGAATCCGGCTAATTTTGCACGTCTCGAAAAAATCGTTCACCCGTTGGTTCGGAGGAAACAGGAAGAGTTTCTGGAACATCAGCGGAGTGAAGGCGCTTCACTCGCTCTCCTCGATATCCCGCTGCTTTTCGAAACGGGGGCGGAAAGCCGTGTTGACACCATTGTTGTCGTAAGTTGCCCTGCTGATATACAAAGGCAGAGAGTGTTAGCCCGACCGGGCATGACGGAAGAGAAATTTCAGATGATCCTTGCGCGGCAGATGCCGGATGAGGAAAAGAGACAGCTGGCAGATTTTGTCATCGACACGAGCCGTGGAATTGCCGATGCACACGAGCAGGTGAAGTCTGTGCTTGCTGCTTTGAGCGCCGAGCGAGAAGGAAAAGACAATGCGTGAGATCATATTCGATACGGAAACAACAGGTCTGGAATCGAAGGTCGATCGCATCATCGAGATCGGTGGCATCGAGCTCTTCAATCATTTTCCGACCGGACGCACTATTCATCTGTTCATCAATCCCGAGGACAGAAAAGTTCACCCTGACGCTTTGGCGGTCCATGGGATCACAGATGACTTTTTGAAAGACAAGCCGAAGTTCGGTGAAGTCGTCCAAGAGATCAGGGATTTCTTCGAGGGCGCTCGCTGGGTCGCACATAACGCGACTTTTGATATGGGTTTCATCAACGCAGAATTCAGCCGTCTTGGAATAGAAGCGGTTCCGCCAGAGTTGGTGACCGATACGCTGTCCATGGCGCGGCGCAAACATCCGATGGGACCGAATTCCCTCGATGCGCTCTGCCGCCGTTATGGGATAGATAATTCCCATCGCACCAAGCATGGAGCATTGCTCGACTCCGAACTTCTGGCCGAAGTCTATATCGAGATGATCGGAGGACGTCAGACCGCGCTTGGTTTTGGTGCCGTCGCGAAAACTCAGGTCAATGAAGTCGTTGATGAAGGGCCGATCGAAGTTGTCGCTCGTCCTCGCGCTCTGCCGCCGCGGCTCGATGCGGATACGGCAGCAGCGCATGGAAAACTCGTCCTCGCCATGGGTGACAAGGCGATCTGGAACAAATACGCGCATTAAAAAACCCGGGCCTTGACCCGGGTTCATATTTCGTCGTCGGTAAAGAACCTTAGTTCGGAACAGCCTGAACTTTCGCGCGGGCCTGTTCTTCAGCAACACGCTGTGCAAACATCTGCGAAAAATCGATCGGGTCGATCATCAGTGGCGGGAAGCCGCCATTGCGGGTCACGTCTGCAATGATCTGCCGTGCAAACGGGAACAGCAGGCGCGGGCACTCGATGAAGAGAACCGGCAGCATATGTTCCTGCGGGAAACCGGTGATGCGGAAAACGCCGCCGTAAACCAGCTCGGCCACGAACAGGACCTTGTCGCCATCCTTGGCTTCTGCATTCAATGTCAGAACCACGTCGAAGTCGGACCCCGAAATCGGGTTCGCATTGACGTTGACGTTGATATTGATGGCAGGCGCGCCATCACGGGCCTGAAGCGAACGCGGTGCGCCAGGATTTTCGAACGACAAATCCTTGGTGTACTGGGTTAGAATGTTAAGGGAAGGGTTTGTTCCTTCCTGCGCACCGTTTTCAGTGGTCATACTATGTCCTCGCGGATTGAATTCTTGGAAGCCCGTCTATCATTTCAAATTATGGCTTACAACCCTTTGATCTCAAGGGAAGGTCAGGGTTTTGGCAGATCGTGACCGTCCTTGCCGGGGGACCATGGCGAGTTCTTTGGACCATCGCGGTGAAAGTCGTCCTCGTCCAGGTCCACCACTTTGGAGGAGCCGTTCGACTGCGGCCCCGGGCGAAAACCTGTGCCCTTGAAAGAGCCAGCGACGACGATACGCGGGCCTATGGCCTTCCATATGAAAGCCCTGAACGCCGGAACCAGCAACAGAAGCCCTATTACGTCAGTGATGAAGCCAGGCACGAATAGCAGGATGCCTGCAATCACCCGCATGCCACCACTTATCATGGCCTTTGCGGGTTCAGCGCCGGTCCGGCTGGCATTTTGCAAATCGCGCACCATGCTCAGACCCCCGGTCCGCAAAATGATCAGGCCCAGGAACGAGGTCAGAAAAATAAGGCCCATCGTCAGCCAGAGGCCAAGCGCCTTTCCGACAATGATAAATCCGGCGATCTCGAGGATCGGCATTGCGAGGACGATGATGGGCAGGAATGAGAAACGCATATTGTTAGCCTTGCGTGGTGTTGAAGCGCTGCACGTCCTTGACGGTGATCGAGACGTATTCACGGACAGAAATCAGATGCTGGACACTAACGCAGAGGCGTTGTTTGGGTTGATCCAAATGCTCAATGACGAAGCATATCGTCAATTTGCCTGCCTTTAGAGACCAGCGATTGCATCTGCCTGTTTGAATGATGAGCAGATGCAGACTATATGATGTGTAGAAAATTAGATTTAAATGGTGGTTTCGGTAAAAGATGGGCTCAAGCGACTTTATAACATTGTTTTTCCTGGTGGCTGCCGTGCTGATTTTTCTTCAGTTGCGAAGCGTGCTTGGCCGCCGTACTGGCAATGAAAAGCCTCCTGTGGACCCCTATAGCCCACGCGATGTGGCTAAAACCCCGGTAGCCGACGATAACAAGGTCGTTACCTTGCCCCGCCGTGGCGACGGTGAAGAAGAAAATCCGTTTGCCGAAATCGATGCCGTTGCGCCTGTGGGTTCCGCGGTCAATGATTCGCTGCGCGAACTGACGAAGAGCGATCCGACTTTCCGTCCGAAGGAGTTTATCAACGGTGCGCGCATGGCCTACGAGATGATCGTCACGGCCTTTGCAGATGGTGATCGCAAGACGCTCAAAAATCTTCTGTCTAAGGACGTTTATGACGGTTTCGATGCGGCGATCACCGAGCGTGAGACGCGTGGTGAGGTCGTCAAGTCGACATTCGTCGGCACGGAGAAGATCGACATCACCCATGCCAGCATTCGCGATTCCGAAGAGCAGATCACGTTGCGCATCATCAGCCAGCTTATTTCCGCGACCTTCGACAAGGATGGCAAGCTGATTGACGGCGACCCGGAGGCCGTGTCGGAAGTTGACGATATCTGGACGTTCTCCCGCGACATCCGCTCGCGCGATCCGAACTGGAAACTGATTGCGACCGAATCCGAGCAATGACCGGCAAGGGCAGGGACTTCGAACTCAAACAGGTGTCGTTTGCGCAACTGCCCGGTTGGCAGGCAGACGACCCGACGCCGTTGTTACCTGCCATGCGGTCCATTCTAACGCATCTTAGACATGGAAAGCCCTATCGCACCGGTGCGCTGGGGCTGAGTGCCGATGAACTTGCGGAGTTTTTGCAAAAGGCGGAAACCGCTGATTTTGCCGACGCCATCACGGCACGCCGGTTTTTCGAAGATCACTGCATTCCGTTTCTGATCGAGCCGTCGACAGGCAAAGGCGGCTTCGTCACGGCTTTCTATGAGCCGGAAATCGCAGTGTCCGATACGCCCGACGAGATCTGGAAATATCCCATTTATCGCCGCCCCGACGATCTCATCGATCTCGATGACAGTAACCGGCCGGAAGAAATCGACCCCTATTATGCCTTTGCGCTGAACCGCGATGGTACGATTACGCACTATCCCGACAGGGGGGAAATCGACCGCGGATATCTGGCCGGGCGCAGGCTAGAAATTTCCTGGGCAAAATCCAAAATCGATCTGTTCTTCGTTCATGTGCAGGGTGCAGCAAGGCTCCGCTATGCCGATGGCGCCATCAAGCGCATCACCTATGCGGCAAAAGCCGGGCATCCGTTTTCACCGATTGGGCGGCTCCTTCTGGACAGAGGAGAGTTGGACCCGGCGACCATATCCATGCAGACAATCCGTGCGTGGCTTGAAGCGCACCCCGATCAGGTTGACGAGGTTCTCTGGCACAACAGGTCCTACATCTTCTTTCGCGAGGCGGATGTGGAGCAACTGGACCTGGGACCGATTGCTGCGGCCAAGGTTCCATTGATTGCGGGCCGCTCGCTCGCGGTCGACAGGCTGATCCATACATTTGGATTTCCGTTCTACATCAGCGCGCCCAGTCTTACGCATCTCGATGACGGCCAGCCCTTTGGCCGGTTGATGCTGGCGCTCGATACCGGATCTGCGATCGTTGGACCTGCAAGGGGTGACATTTTTACCGGCTCTGGGGATGAGGCCGGAGAACGTGCAGGAACCGTGCGCAACGCCGCCGATTTTTATATACTGATACCCCGTGGAGCAGCGGAAAGGTATCGGTGATGAAAGGTGGCCGCAAACTCGGCAGGGACGAGCGGGTTCTCTGGGGAAAGGTCGCCCGAACGACACGCGTGATATCGGGCAAGATCGAGGATCTGGACGATCTGGAAGAGGTCGAGCCGCCGCCCGTGCCTGATGTCAAGACGCCGAAACCACCGCCACCCTTTCCAAGGATGATCATCGAACCCGTTGTCGATACCTTGCTGCCGACGCCGAAAAAGGATCGCATCCACCATCCGCTTGAAAAGCCGGTCAAGCGCAAGCTGACACGGGGACGGCTGGCGCTGGAAGCGCGCATCGACCTTCATGGCATGTTCCAGAGCGAGGCCCACGCTGTGCTTCTGGACTTTCTGATCCGCGCGCATGAGCGGGGTCTGCGCCACGTTCTGGTCATCACCGGCAAGGGACGGTCAATGGGAAGTGAAGGCGCGTTGAAGCGGGCCGTGCCGATGTGGTTTTCCAAACCGGAATATCGGTATCTCATTTCGTCCTACGAAGATGCCTCCATGAACCATGGAGGGGACGGCGCTCTCTACGTGCGTCTGGCGCGTCGTGGTGGAGATCGGTCATGACACCCTTCGCACAGGCGGTGCGGATGCTTCGCGAGAAAAAGGGCGTGACGCAAAAAGAGATGGCGCTGGCAATCGGTGTGTCGCCTGCCTATCTCTCGGCGCTGGAACACGGCAAACGTGGCAAGCCGAGCTTCAATCTTCTTCAGCGCATTGCAGGCTATTTCAACATCATCTGGGATGAGGCGGAGGAATTGTTCTCCCTCGCAGGCGTTTCCGATCCAAGGGTGGTGATCGATACCAGCGGTTTGCCGCAGGAATATACCGCTTTGGCCAATGGTTTGGCGCGGAATATTCGCAAGCTGCCGCCAACTGTGATAGACGAATTGACAGAGGTGCTGCAAAAAAGCCGTTCTTACGATTGAAACCCGCGCTATCCCCCGCTTTATGCAGGGTTTTGACGCTCGTGGACTTTGGATATCGAGGCGGAATTTCTATAGTCACACGTCAGATTTAAAGTGATTCGCTGTCGCGCCGTCCGCAAACAGATGCGCTGCGACAGATACATTTGGAAAGAGTGCTTATGACTGAAACTCCGTCGAGCGAAAACGCCGCCAGTGCAGCCTATGGAGCCGACTCGATCAAGGTCTTGAAGGGCCTTGACGCGGTGCGCAAACGTCCCGGCATGTATATCGGTGACACCGACGATGGTTCCGGTCTGCACCACATGGTCTACGAAGTCGTTGACAACGCCATCGATGAAGCCTTGGCCGGTCATGCCGACCTGGTGACGGTGACGCTGAATGCCGATGGTTCGGTATCGGTGACAGACAATGGTCGCGGCATCCCGACCGATATCCACACCGGTGAAGGCGTCTCGGCTGCCGAAGTTATCATGACGCAGCTGCACGCGGGCGGTAAGTTCGACCAGAACTCCTACAAGGTCTCCGGCGGTCTGCACGGCGTGGGTGTTTCCGTTGTGAACGCTCTGTCTGTCTGGCTGAAGCTGCGCATTCGCCGCAACGGCAAAATCCACGAGATTTCCTTCACGCACGGCGTGGCCGACGGCCCTTTGAAGATCGTGGGCGAGTATGAAGGTCGCTCCGGCACGGAAGTCACCTTCCTCGCCAGCACCGAAACCTTCACCATGACGGAATACACCTACGCGACGCTGGAACACCGGCTGCGCGAACTTGCCTTCCTGAATTCGGGTGTGCGCATTCTTCTGACCGACAAGCGCCACTCCGACATCAAGCAGGAAGAGATGCTCTATGATGGCGGTCTGGCGGCCTTCGTTCGGTACCTTGATCGCTCCAAGAAGCCGCTGGTCGACAAGCCTGTTTACATCATTGGCGAAAAAGACGGAATTACCGTTGAAGTCGCTATGTGGTGGAACGACACCTACCACGAAAACATGCTCTGCTTTACCAACAACATCCCTCAGCGCGATGGCGGCACGCATATGGCCGGTTTCCGTGGTGCGTTGACGCGCCAGGTGACCTCCTATGCCGATAGCTCCGGTATTACCAAGCGCGAAAAGGTTTCCCTTCAGGGCGAAGATTGCCGCGAAGGTCTGACCGCTGTTCTCTCGGTCAAGGTTCCCGACCCGAAATTCTCGTCCCAGACCAAAGACAAGCTGGTGTCGTCCGAAGTGCGGCCCGTTGTCGAAAATCTCGTCAACGAAGCGCTCAGCACCTGGTTCGAAGAACATCCGACCGAAGCCAAAATCCTCGTCGGCAAGGTCGTTGAAGCCGCGATTGCGCGTGAAGCCGCCCGCAAGGCCCGTGAACTGACCCGCCGTAAGGGCGCACTCGATATCTCCTCCTTGCCCGGCAAGCTTGCCGATTGCTCGGAGCGTGATCCGGCCAAATCCGAAGTCTTCCTCGTCGAGGGTGACTCTGCCGGTGGTTCTGCAAAGCAGGGCCGTTCGCGTGAAACGCAGGCCATTTTGCCATTGCGGGGTAAGATCCTGAACGTCGAACGCGCGCGTTTCGACAAGATGCTGTCGAGCCAGGAAATCGGCACGCTGATTACGGCGCTCGGCACTTCCATCGGCAAGGACGAGTTCAACGCCGACAAGCTGCGTTACCACAAGATCATCATCATGACCGACGCTGACGTCGACGGCGCGCATATTCGCACGCTGCTGTTGACGTTCTTCTTCCGCCAGATGCCGGAACTGATCGAGCGCGGCCATCTCTATATCGCCCAGCCACCGCTCTACAAAGTGACGCGCGGCAAGTCCGTTCAGTATCTGAAGGACGAAAAGGCGCTGGAAGATTATCTGATTTCAATGGGCATCGAGGAAGCCTCGCTGACATTGGGTTCCGGCGAAGTCCGTGTCGGCCAGGATTTGCGTGAGGTCATTCTCGATGCGGTACGCATGCGCACGCTGATCGACAATCTGCATTCACGCTACAGCCGCTCGATTGTCGAGCAGGCAGCCATCGCCGGTGCGATGAACCCTGAACTGTCGGCTGATGCCAGCAAGGCTGAAGCCACCGTTGCCGAGGTTGCGCGTCGTCTGGACATGATCGCCGAAGAGACCGAGCGCGGCTGGACCGGCGAAGTTCTTGATGATGGCGGCCTGCGCTTCTGGCGAATGGTGCGCGGCGTGAAAGAAGTCTCCACGCTGGATATGGGCCTGATGGGTTCGGCAGATGCGCGACACATCGACCAGCTGGCCACCCGCATGGGTGACATCTACAAGACGCCGCCGGTGCTGCAACGCAAGGACGGTACGCTGACGATTTCAGGCCCCCGCTCGCTTCTCGATGCCATCTTTGCAGCAGGCCGCAAGGGCTTGTCGATGCAGCGTTACAAGGGCCTTGGTGAAATGAACGCCGAGCAGCTGTGGGAAACCACGCTCGACGCAAACGTGCGCTCGCTGCTTCAGGTGAAAATTCCTGACGCAACCGATGCCGACAGCCTGTTTGCCCGCCTGATGGGCGACGAGGTCGAGCCTCGCCGCGACTTCATCCAGGAAAACGCGCTGAACGTCGCCAATCTCGACATCTGATTTTTAGGTGGATTGTCTGATGAGACGATTCACGTGAAACGCAATCTTAAGAAAAGGCCCGAGGGATATTCTTCCTCGGGCCTTTTGTTTGAGCTCGTGCTGATGAAACAGGGTCTATTCGGCCTTGCCGGTAAATTTGCCTTCGAAGGCGACGTCGGAGAGTGGCAATCTGTCGCTGGGGATTTCCCGCTCTGCAAGCTCTGGCGATAGGGTGGATTTGTCGGCCATTGTTCCGATCGCGACGGCGGCCTCGACGACGAAACCGGCTGGGATGTCCAGTGTCTCGACAATCTTGTCCTTGAAGATGCCCGCCATGCCATGGGCGTGGTAGCCGAGCATATGGGATTGCAAGGCAAGCGACAGCCAGGCAGCACCGGCATCGAAAGAATGGGTCGTTGCAGGCTTCTTCTCGCCGTCGCGGGAAATCGTAAAGTCGCGGGAGATGACGAAAAGCAGCACGGCGGCGTTTTTTGCCCAGACCTGATTGCCTTCCATCAGCAGGCTGACGAACGTATCCCATTGCTCGGTGCCCTTATGGGCAAAGACGAAACGCCATGGCTGCTGGTTGGACGAAGACGGCGCCCAATGCGCAGCGTCGAGGATCGTCAGCAGATGCTCTCTCGGCATTCCTGTCCCGTCAAACGCCCGTGGCGACCAGCGATCCAGAAATATGGGATCGACCGGATACTCGGATTGGCGTGAATTGGCGTAGGTCATATCATCTCCTCGACACTGTTTGACGTCATGATGCAGAGGCGCACCGTGAGGCCCTCAAGAAATGTCATACACCCCGCTGAGAAAAATGCCTCCTACAATCCGAACGGAGACGTTTTTTGAATTTCAGCAGGGGTGACACGGATAAATAGTTCGTTCATATATGCATGAACATGTCGGACAATGGGAGAAATGTCATGAAATTGTTACGCGTCGGCCAACCGGGTCACGAAAAGCCAGCCATCCTCGATGCTGAAGGAAAGGTGCGCGATTTGTCTGCGCATGTGAAAGACATCGGCGGTGATGCCATTTCTCCAGAAGGTCTCAAAAAGATCGCAGCCATCGATCTGGCTTCGCTTCCGGTTCTGAGCGACGACCGTATCGGCGCTTGCGTCTCCGGCACCGGCAAATTCATTTGTATCGGTCTCAATTTCTCCGATCACGCAGCTGAAACAGGCGCCACCGTGCCGCCGGAGCCTGTGATTTTCATGAAGGCCACATCTGCCATCGTCGGTCCCAACGACAATGTCGTTATCCCGCGCGGTTCGGAAAAGACGGACTGGGAAGTCGAACTCGGCGTCGTCATCGGCAAAACGGCGAAATATGTCTCCGAAGCCGATGCTCTGGATTACGTCGCCGGTTACTGTGTTTCGCATGATGTGTCGGAGCGCGCCTTCCAGTCCGAGCGCCAGGGGCAGTGGACCAAGGGCAAGTCCTGCGATACCTTCGGCCCGGTTGGCCCGTGGCTTGTGACTAAGGACGAAGTCGCCGATCCGCAAAACCTCGGCATGTGGCTGAAGGTCAATGGCGAGACGATGCAGAACGGCTCCAGCAAGACCATGGTCTATGGCGTTGCCCATGTCGTCTCATACCTCAGCCAGTTCATGTCCCTGCATCCCGGCGACATCATCTCCACCGGCACCCCTCCCGGCGTCGGTCTCGGCATGAAGCCGCAACGCTTCCTTAAAGCTGGCGACGTGGTCGAGCTCGGCATCGAAGGTCTCGGCACGCAGAAGCAGACATTCGTGGCCGACGTCTGAGTCTGTTATTGAACAGTGCGGAATGAAAAAGGGCAGGCCTTGGCTTGCCCTTTCGCGTCTGCGTGTGACAAGCTGCTACCTTGCTGCGGGAGTAGTCGTGAGAACAATAAAGATAGTATTGGCAGTCCTCTGCATCGCAGGCGCTTGTATCATCTTAGGGTATTGGCTGGCTTTTCAGGCAGGTTTAAACGGCCTTTATAAATGCGAGGACGTCGCTTGTCCTTGGATTGTGCTCCTCATCACGGGCCCGATGTTTTCTTTAGCTTTGGCAATGATCGCTTCCTTGATCTTCATCGGGCTCAGAATCCGTAAATCCTTTAAAACTAAGCGTCGAGACAGCGGCCAACTCCCAAAATAACGGCCCGATTTTGTGCATGTGCGAAAAGATGCTATCATGACGAAAAGAAGTAGATAAACGACGGGAGGCGTTCATCCATGTTCTATCAGTTTTATGAAATGAACCACGCGGCCATGATGCCGCTGCGGGCCAGCGCCGATATGATGCGGCAGGCCTTCAACAATCCTGTCAATCCCCTCTCCAATACGGCATTTGGACGAAGCCTCGACGCTGGTTTTGAAGTGTTTGAACGTCTGACACGTCGCTACGGCAAGCCGCAATTCGAGCTCTCGGAGACAGTAATCGACGGACGATCCGTTGGTGTCAGCGAAGAGATTGTCTGGTCGCTGCCGTTCTGCAATCTCATCCATTTCAAACGCGATCTCCCTGTCGGCCAAACACCAGATCCAAAAGTCTTGCTGGTCGCGCCCATGTCCGGCCACTACGCGACCTTGCTGCGCGGCACGGTCGAGGCGCTTCTGCCGTCTGCCGATCTCTACATCACGGATTGGCTGGATGCGCGCACCGTGGCGCTGACGGATGGCCGTTTCGATCTCGATGATTACATCGATTACCTCATCGATATGATCCACCACATTGGTGAGGGCGTCCATGTCGTGGCCGTTTGTCAGCCATCCGTGCCGGTGCTGGCTGCCGTTTCGCTGATGGAGGCCGACGATGACACGTGCGCACCGGCCTCCATGACCCTGATGGGTGGGCCGATCGACACACGGATCAACCCCACGGCGGTCAACGAAATGGCCAAGGGCAAGCCCATCGAGTGGTTCCGTGATAATGTCATCATGCATGTGCCGTGGCCGCAGCCCGGTTTTGGCCGCGCCGTCTATCCCGGCTTCCTGCAACTCACCGGCTTCATGTCGATGAACCTCGACAAGCACATGACGGCACACAAGGATTTCTACATGAACCTTGTGAAGAACGACGGTGAGACGGCAGAGAAGCACCGCGAGTTCTACGATGAGTATCTGGCGGTGATGGATCTGACGGCGGAATTTTATCTCCAGACGGTCGAAACCGTGTTCATCGAACATGCGCTTCCCAAGGGAACGATGCTGCATCGGGGCAGGGCGGTGGATCCGTCCTCCGTCAAGCGGACAGCACTGTTCACCGTCGAGGGTGAGAATGACGACATTTCCGGCGTCGGCCAGACCAGGGCCGCGCATGATCTTTGCTCGAATATCCCGCCCGAGAAGCGCGAGCACTACATGCAGCCGGATGTCGGCCACTACGGTGTCTTCAACGGTTCTCGCTTCCGCCGCGATATCGTCCCACGCATGCTGGACTTCATCCGCAAAAACGAGCGTGCCGCATAGAGGCGACCGGATAGCTTTTTGCGGCGCGAATCGCTATGAAAGGCGATGTTTTCGCTCCTCCGAAAGTCCCTGAAATCCACTTCGCGCGCCAAGGCCGTGCTGTCCCAGCGCGTGGTGGATGTCGGTGGACGCAGCGTTCCCATCACCATTACAGAAAATCAGCGCGCTACCCGCATCACTCTCCGCATCGAGCCGGGCGGTAAGGCGCTGAAAATGACCATTCCCTATGGTCTTCACCATCGCGACGTGGATGATTTTCTCGACCGCCACAATGGCTGGCTGAAAAGCAGGCTGTTGAAATTTTCGGAAGGCGGCAGCGTTGCCGATGGCGGCAGCATTTCCATCCGCGGCGTGCCACATCGCATCGAACACACCGGCACATTGCGCGGCGTAACGCATCTCGCGACGAATGAAGAGGGCGAAGCGGTGCTGCGGGTCAGCGGTCTGCCGGAACATCTTGGCCGTCGCATCTCGACCTTTCTGAAGAAAGAGGCGAGGGCCGATCTTGAGAGGCTGGTGGCCCATCACGCCAAGTCAGTTGGCAGGCCTGCACGGTCCATCTCCATGAAGGACACACGCAGCCGCTGGGGTTCTTGTTCGCATGAGGGTAACTTGAGCTTTTCCTGGCGCATCGTCATGGCGCCGGAAAGCGTCATCGATTATCTCGCCGCCCACGAGGTCGCCCATCTGCGCGAGATGAACCATGGCCCGAAATTCTGGGCGCTGTGCGAAAAACTCTGCCCGACAACGGAAGCGTCGAAAGCCTGGCTCAAACGCAACGGCTCGCAACTCCACGCCATCGATTTCGAGTGAATCCTTAAAAAACCATTTTGGATTCACGTGAAACATCTGCCTGTATTAGGGTTACATTCGATTTGGCTCGACTCATCAGCTATTTCATGGCACCTCCCAAGTCATGAAACCGGATATCAAGATTTGCGGATTAAAGTCTGCTGACGCCATCGAGCGAGCTGTTCGACGCGGCGCGAGCCATATCGGCTTTATCTTTTTCGAAAAGAGCCCGCGCAATATCGAACCCGATATTGCTGGCAAGCTGGTGGATGCCGTGCGTGGCAGCGTCAAGATCGTGGCTGTTACCGTCGATGCCGACAATGACGAGCTGGACGAGATCATCGATCTGCTGAAACCCGACATGCTTCAGCTCCATGGCAGCGAAAGCCCCGAGCGGGTTCTGAACGTCAAGGCCGTCTACGGATTGCCCGTCATAAAAGCGTTTTCCATTCGCGATGGCGGTGATCTCGCCAAAATTGGTGCCTATATAGGGATTGCCGATAAATTTCTGTTCGATGCCAAGCCACCAAAGGGCTCTGATCTGCCCGGCGGCAATGGCGTCTCCTTCGACTGGACCTTGCTGCGCTCTCTTGACGAGGGTGTGGATTACATGCTTTCCGGGGGATTGAACAAAGACAACATTGCCGAAGCCTTGGACGTGACAGGCGCTTTGGGAATAGATGCATCTTCCGGTGTGGAAAGCGCACCGGGTGTCAAGGATCTGGCCATGATCGACGCATTCTTCGATGCGATACGGTCTGCCAGAACGCAGGGAGTTTGAGAGTGAACGAAACGGTGAAACCCAACTCTTTCCGCGCCGGTCCCGATGAGGACGGCCGCTTCGGTATCTACGGAGGCCGCTTCGTGGCCGAAACGTTGATGCCGCTGATCCTTGACCTTCAGGACGAGTGGAACAAAGCCAAGACCGATCCCGAGTTTCAGGCAGAGCTGACCCACCTCAACACCCATTATACAGGCCGCCCAAGCCCGCTCTATTTCGCAGAGCGATTGACGCAGGAGCTGGGCGGCGCAAAGATTTATTTCAAGCGCGATGAGCTGAACCACACGGGTTCGCACAAGATCAACAATTGCCTCGGCCAAATTCTTCTTGCAAAGCGCATGGGCAAGACCCGTATTATCGCGGAAACCGGTGCCGGTCAGCACGGCGTTGCCTCGGCAACGGTCGCTGCCCGTTTCGGCATCCCCTGCGTCGTCTATATGGGCGCAACCGATGTGGAGCGTCAGGCGCCGAACGTCTTCCGCATGAAGCTTCTGGGCGCAGAAGTCATTCCGGTAACCTCCGGCCACGGCACACTGAAAGATGCCATGAACGAGGCATTGCGCGATTGGGTCACCAATGTCGATGACACCTATTATATGATCGGCACGGCAGCCGGTCCGCATCCCTACCCGGAAATGGTCCGCGACTTCCAGTCGGTCATCGGCCACGAAGTGCGCGAGCAGATGATGGCGGCAGAAGGCCGTCTTCCAGATTTGCTGGTGGCAGCAGTCGGCGGCGGTTCCAACGCCATCGGCCTGTTCCACCCCTTCCTGGATGACGCCAGCGTCAAGATCGTCGGCGTGGAAGCGGGCGGCAAGGGCCTTGAGGGCGAAGAACATTGTGCGTCGCTCACGGCGGGTGCGCCGGGCGTTCTCCATGGCAACCGTACCTATCTGTTGCAGGACAGCGATGGCCAGATCAAGGAAGGCCACTCTGTCTCAGCCGGTCTCGATTATCCCGGCATCGGCCCCGAGCACTCCTGGCTGAAGGATGCCGGTCGCGTCGAATATGTCCCCATCATGGACACTGAAGCGCTGGATGCCTTCCAGTTGCTGACGCGCACCGAGGGCATCATCCCCGCTCTTGAGCCTGCCCATGCGCTGGCCGAAGTCGTCAAGCGTGCACCGAAGATGGACAAGGATCAGATCATCGTCATGAACCTGTGCGGTCGTGGTGACAAGGACATCTTTACCGTAGCGAAACTTCTGGAAATGGGTGCGTAATCATGACTGCACGTATGGACAAGCGCTTTGCTGATCTGCGCGCTGAAAACCGCCCCGCACTGATCACCTATTTCATGGGTGGCGATCCGGATTTCGACACGTCGCTCGGCATCATGAAGTCGCTGCCGGAAGCCGGTGCCGATGTCATCGAACTCGGCATGCCGTTTTCCGACCCGATGGCCGATGGCCCGGCGATCCAGATGGCGGCGCAGCGTGCCCTAAAGGGCGGGCAGACGCTAAAGACGACGCTCGCTCTTTCTCGCGAATTCCGCAAGGGCGACGACACCACCCCGATCGTGTTGATGGGCTATTACAATCCCATCTATATCTACGGCGTCGAAAAGTTTCTGGATGATGCGCTCGAAGCTGGCATCGATGGATTGATAGTCGTCGATCTTCCGCCCGAGATGGATGATGAACTTTGCGTTCCTGCGCTGGCCCGCGGCATCAATTTCATTCGTTTGGCAACGCCGACCACGGATGAAAAGCGTCTGCCTGCGGTTCTTAGAAATACATCCGGTTTCGTCTATTACGTATCGATGAACGGTATCACCGGTTCGGCTTTGCCCGATCCGTCGACGATCTCCGGCGCAGTCGGTCGTATCAAGTCGCATACCGGTCTCCCGGTCTGTGTCGGCTTCGGCGTCAAGACGGCGGATCATGCCCGTGCAATCGGCGCTGTTGCCGATGGCGTCGTGGTGGGCTCTGCCATCGTCAACCAGATTGCCGGAAGTCTGACCAAGGATGGAAAGGCCACCAACGACACTGTTCCCTCAGTGACAACACTGGTAAAGGGACTTTCAACAGGTGTGCGCGCATCGCGCCTTGCCGCTGCCGAGTAAGACTTCGGTTCAGCGCAGCTAGTCAGGAGTATTAGACGTGAATTGGATCACCAACTACGTACGGCCTCGGATCAACTCCATGCTTGGCCGCCGCGAGACCCCGGAAAACCTCTGGATCAAGTGCCCCGAGACGGGCGAGATGGTCTTCCACAAGGACCTTGAGGAAAACAAGTGGGTCATTCCTGCTTCCGGTTTTCACATGAAGATGCCCGCCAAGGCACGCCTTGAAGACCTGTTCGACGGCGGCGTCTACGAAGCGCTGGTCCAGCCAAAAGTGGCTCAGGACCCCCTGAAGTTTCGCGACTCCAAGAAATATTCAGACCGTCTGCGCGACAGCCGCGTGAAGACCGAGCAGGAAGACACGATCCTGGCCGGCGTCGGCAAGCTTCAGGGCTTGAAGATCGTCGCCATCGTGCACGAATTTCAGTTCATGGGTGGTTCGCTCGGCATCGCCGCTGGCGAAGCCATCGTCAAGGCCTTCGAGCGCGCCATTTCCGAGCGTTGCCCGGTCGTGATGTTCCCGGCCTCCGGTGGTGCACGTATGCAGGAAGGCATCCTGTCGCTGATGCAGCTGCCGCGCACCACGGTTGCGGTCAATATGCTGAAGGAAGCGGGGATGCCTTACATCGTCGTCCTCACCAACCCGACGACGGGCGGTGTTACGGCTTCTTATGCGATGCTAGGCGATGTGCACATTGCCGAGCCAGGTGCAGAGATTTGCTTTGCGGGCAAGCGCGTGATCGAACAGACGATCCGCGAAAAGCTGCCTGAGGGCTTCCAGACATCGGAATATCTGCTGGATCACGGCATGGTCGACATGGTCGTGGATCGTCGCGAAATTCCCGATACACTGGCCAGCTTGCTGAAGATCATGACCAAGGCGCCCGCCAACACGTCGAAAGACGTTATGCCGTTGGCTGCGTCCGCCTGATAGAAACGGGTTCAGGAGGCGCGGATGACGGATATGACGACGCCCGCTTCCAGCGAGGCCGAACAGATTATCGAGAGGCTCTTGGGGCTCCACCCCAAGGGCTTCGATCTCTCACTCGACAGAATAATCCGCCTTCTGGAGAAGCTGGGCAATCCCCATAAAAGGATGCCACCGGTCATCCATGTGGCCGGTACAAACGGCAAGGGATCGGTAACGGCGTTCAGCCGCGCGATCCTTGAGGCGGCAGGCCTTGCCGTCCATGTCCATACCTCTCCGCATCTCGTGAACTGGTACGAGCGCTATCGTATCGGTGTCAGGGGCGAAAAAGGGCGTTATGTCGAGGACGCGGTTCTGGCCAACGCGCTTGAGCGTGTAGCAGAGGCAAATGACGGCCAAATGATCACCGTTTTCGAAATCCTGACTGCCGTGACCTTCGTGCTGTTTGCTGAGCATCCAGCAGATGTCACGATCCTTGAGGTCGGGCTGGGTGGTCGTTTCGATGCGACCAATGTCATCGCCAATCCCGCTGTGTCCATCATCATGCCCATTTCGCTCGATCACCAGGCCTATCTTGGCGACAGTGTCGAGCTGATCGCTGCCGAGAAAGCCGGGATCATGAAATCGGGATCACCTGTCGTGATCGGCCATCAGGAATATGACGCCGCGCTGGATGTGCTGGTGCACACAGCAGAGCGCCTGAAATGCCCAACGGCGGTTTACGGTCAAGATTATTCCGCCCATGAAGAATTTGGCCGTATGGTCTATCAGGATGAATTCAGCCTCGTAGACGCGCCACTGCCGCGTCTTCCGGGTCGCCATCAACTCGCTAACGCCGCTGCCGCCATTCGCGCCGTCAAGGCCGCTGGCTTCGAAGTGACGGACAAGATGATCGAGACGGCCATGGCATCGGTCGAATGGCCGGGCCGCCTGCAACGCATCAAGACCGGCCACATCGTCGATCTCGCGCCTGCGGGATCGGAGATTTGGATCGATGGTGGCCACAATCCCGGCGCGGGTGAGGTGATTGCCGAGGCCATGGCGGGTTTTGAGGAAAAGCAGGCGAGACCACTCGTTCTCATCGCTGGCATGATCAATACGAAAGACCAGGTCGGCTACTTCAAGGCTTTCGCCGATATCGCCGAATATGTGTTTACCGTGCCGATCCATGGCACGGACGCTGCAATCGATCCGGTCGTGCTGGCGCATGCGGTGTTTGATGCGGGTCTGGTCGCGGCCCCCACGTCATCTATCGAAGAAGCGTTGGAAGAGCTGAAAAAGCGGATCGTGCCGGGCAAGCCAGCGCCGCGCATTCTGATCGGTGGATCGCTATATTTGGCGGGTAATGCGCTGGCGTTCAACGGAACGGTTCCGAAGTAATTTCCCACCGTCATCCCGAACCTGATTCCGGCTCAAGGCCGGAATGGCGGACAAACAAAAAAGCCTCGGATCGCTCCGAGGCCTTACTCATTCACTATATGCCTTCACTCAAGCGGCGCTGGAAATCCAGGCCGAAAGAGCTGTCTTGGGAGCCGCGCCAACCTTGATGTCAGCGACTTCACCGCCCTTGAACATGGCAAGCGTCGGGATCGAGCGAACGCCGAACTGTGCTGCAAGCTCTGGATTTTCATCGATGTTGAGCTTGACGACCTTGACCTTGCCAGCAAGTTCGGTCGCAATTTCCTCAAGGCTTGGCGCAATCATCTTGCATGGGCCGCACCATTCCGCCCAGAAATCAACGACAACTGGCTCTGCGGAATCCAGAACTTCAGACTGAAAATTGGATGTATCGACTTTCACGGTAGCCATCGGTGGCTCTCCTTTTGTCAGAGATCTTGTTGGCAAGCATGTGATGCTGGCGGCGGGCAATTTCAATGCCCGGTATCTCACTTTGTCTCGATTGCAGCAAGGGCCGCGTGCAACGCTTCCTCGCTCAATGGCATGAAGGAGGCGTTTTCCGTATAGATCAACGCGCAGGTAAAGGTCTTGCCGGGGTAGAGCGGCTCCAAAATGCTTTTGTAGATTGCAAGCTGCGCCTTATGTGCAAAGGGGATGGCCGCGTCGTTTGGTGGCGGTACGCGGTTGGTCTTGTAATCGACGAGAATGACCCGATCATCCTCCACCGCCAGACGGTCTATCCGGCCTGACACGGCGAAGTCCTGTCTGCCCAAACGCAACGTTCCCATGATGGAGATTTCCGCCCGGCTGTTTGCCGCAAAGGCGGGTTGGATCGTGGGTTCTGATAGAACCGCCAGCGTCGAGGCAATAAGCTTTTCCCGTTCCCAATCCGGCCAGAAGCGCGCGGCACGCTCTGCATATCGTCGGGCAGCGGTCGGACGCTCTTCCTGCGGATAATCCGGCAGTGTTTGCAACATGCGATGGACCAGACGACCCCGTTGGAGTGCCAGGCCAGAGGACACTTCGGGCTTTGTAAACAGCGGAGAGCTGACCAGCAGATCTTCGGAGCCATCATCGATGATCGTCCCGGCGCCCGATGGGCTGAGTGGGCGTGGCAGCGAAGGCGGCGGCGGCAATGGTGTCATCAAGGATGCAGGCAGGGCGTCACGCACCGGCAGTTCAGGTGGCGCGATCCTGCCGACCTGCTTTGTCTCCCGGCTGGTGGAGTGCCAGAGAAGGCCATCCCATTCTTCTCCGCCTGCTGCAAACGCTTGCCGCTTGCAGCGTGTCTCATCGGCAGCGAGAGAACGAGCGATCATGGCGTGCCAGCAATCGGGATTTTCGCGAGGACCGCGATAACCGCAGACGATCAGGTGGTCGGCAGCGCGCGTCATCGCAACATAGAGCAGGCGTCGATATTCCTGTTCCGCCGAAAGCTTTAGACGGTCCTCGTCTTTGGAAACCAGCGCATTATCGAAACCCTTGCCGGGTAGCCAGATGGGTAGGGAGGCATTGGTTGTCTCAACGAACCGCAGCTTGGGCAGATGGCTGTGAATAAAGGCCTTAGAGCCGCCGTCCACCAGAAACACGACAGGTGCCTCCAGACCCTTGGACGCATGAACGGTCATGATGCGGACTTCGCCGCGCTCCTTGTCCTGCTCGCGTTTGATCTCTGGTGCATCGGTCTCAATGACCGAGATGAAGGATTGCAGACCGGGTAGGCCGGTCTTCTCATGGTCCAGTGCAAAGGACAAGAACTCGTCCAGCACATCGCTCGCCTCATTGCCGAGCCGTGCCAGAAACCGCGCTCGCCCCTCATGCAGTGTCAGCACGGCGGCGAAGAAATCATGGATGGTCTGTATTTTCGACAGGTTTATGAAATGGGTCAGCAGAGAAACGGACGTCTTGAATCGGTTGGCTTCTCCGGTCGAGATGGCCTGCAAATGCTGCCACACACTAGTGTCGGCTGCGCGCAGTGCCGCCAATTCGAAAATGTCGTCTTCAGTGTGGTTGAAAAGCGGGCTCTTGAGCAGGGCAGAAAGTGATAGATCATCTTCCGGCAACAGCACGAAACGACCCAGCGCCAGCAGGTCCTGAATGGCAATGTGATCGGTCAGCCGCAGCCGGTCGGCACCGGCGACGGGAATGTTTTTGCGCTGCTTCAACTCGCGGGTCAGCGCGTTGACAAAGGCGTGGCGCTTTCTGACCAGAACGAGAATATCGCCTGCCTCGATGACGCGCTCCACGCCTTTTTCCACAATCGTTTCCGTACCGATCATTTCGGCGATCCGCGCCGCAATCCGGCGGGCGACGATGGCGGGGGGTGCGCTTTCCCGTAGCGCATCGAAGGGAGCCGTCCAGTCCTCTTCGTTTTCCACCGGCTCGGCTGCGACCATATCCCAGAGCTCGACGGTACCCGCCTGTCCCTGGCGGTTGGAGCGGTGCTCGACGGGTTCGTTCTCTGCGCTCAAACCCTCGGCATGTTCGGGAACGGAGAAAACCTGATCGACGGCGGCCAGCACATCGTCGGTGGAACGAAATGAAAGGGGCAGACGCACGGAATGGAATGTCTGTTCCACGGCTCTGACGCGTTGCTGGGTCTCCCGGCTTTCTTGCGAGAAGCGTTCGGGTCTGGCGCCCTGAAACGAATAGATCGACTGCTTCTCGTCACCCACGGCAAACACAGTGCGACGACCTTCACGCGCGGTATCGCCATGGAAGAAGTCGGCCGCCAGAGACTGGATGATCGTCCATTGCACCGGGCTCGTGTCCTGTGCTTCGTCCACCAGAATGTGGTCGATGCCCTGATCTAGCTTGTAATGAACCCAGGCGCCCGCTGTATCGCGGTTGAGAAGCGTGGCGGCGCGCTCGATCAGGTCTTCGAAATCGAGCTGGCTGCGCTGCTTTTTCAAATCCTCGAAATCGCCGATCAGGCGTTCGGCAAGGGTCAATGCGTGTTTCGTCGCTTCCAGCATGCGAAGGGTGCGGTAACGATCACGACAGGCGACGACATGCGCGCGTGCAAGCGTCAGATCGTCCAGCAAACCGGGCGCGGATTTCTGCATGGCCTTGTTGATGACATAGGTGTCGGATTTCGGCGCACCCTGCGAGGTCAGCAGCGCTGCTTCGATAAAGTCGACGCGTTTGAAGACATCCGTGGTACGGCTTGCCTCGCGAAGCGCGTAGGCGACATCGATCACGCGTGATCCGCCAATTTCGTCAGCAAGGGTCAGATAGGTGTCGAGTGACAGGCCGGAAAGACCGGGAAGTGGCCAGAAGGCCGCCGCAGCCGTCTGTTCGGTTTCATCCGCGCTCACACCAGCGCGAGAGCGAAGTGCCGCGTCTATGCCGCCATGGCTACGGGTCATATCGAGAAAGCCACGAATGGCATTCCGGTTGGCGACGATGGCGCTCAATAAAGATTCGAGCCCTGTCTCGTCGGCGGCATCGAGAACATAGGCCAACGCCTGGGCGAGTGGCTGATCCACTTCCAGGGAAACTGCGGTCAAAAGCGTCCGCCGGGCCTCGGCCAAAAGAGTGCTGGCCGCGCGATCATCCAGCACCGAAAAATGTCCAGCGACATTCGCTTCCAGTGGAAACTGGTGCAGAAGCGCTTCGCAAAAGGCGTGGATGGTCTGAATTTTCAATCCGCCGGGCGTCTCCAGCGCCTTGGCAAACAGGCGTCTGGCTTCCTTTAGCTTGATGAGATCGGGAACACGGCCCTCAATGGCGGTGATGCGATCGCTGAGATCAGCATTCGAGAGCGTTGCCCAGTCTGCGAGACGGTCGAACACGCGGCTCGACATTTCCGACGCTGCCGCCTTGGTGTAGGTCAGACAGAGAATGGCGGATGGCCGACATCCGGCCAACAGAAGGCGGATGACGCGCTGCGTCAGGACGTGCGTCTTGCCGGAGCCGGCATTGGCCGACACCCAGGCAGAGCTAGTCGGATCGGATGCCCTCGTCTGTTGTCTGGTCGTCCAGTCGATCCAGCTCGTCGGATCATCGCGCTCAGGACCGTGATCTATGATGTCATTCAGCATCACCATCTCCCGGTTCTGCGGTGGACCATTCGGAGACACGGGCGAGGTGATCATACTCGCCGCCATAGCTTTGCTGCTCCTCGGGTATCAGCCGAGAGACGAAGCCGTTTTTGCCTTCTCGCAGCGAGATGACGAATTTGGAAAGCTGGTCGATGGCGTCCGTCGCCAGTTCCGCCGCCGATTTCGGCGCGGTCTTGGCGGTCGATTTGGCATGTTCATTGTTGATCGTATCGGTTCCGAATCGTTCACCCGGGCGCAGGCGAACGTAGATCAGGTCCTCGGGCACCGGCGATCCGGTATCGCGGAAGGCGCCGCGCATTAGGGCCGCTGCCTCCAGCGCCAGTTGCGGGTCGAGCAGGGAACGGGCCTGTTTAACCGAGGGTGAAAGACCGGTTTTGTAGTCGATAATATCAGCCTTGCCGGATGTCTTGATGTCGATACGGTCGGCAACGCCGGTGAGGCGAATGCCCGCCTCGGCAATCTCCTGCCCGGCGCGCGCTTCGATGTGGCTGCGCTTGATCAGGTGGCGTCTTTCCGTTTCCCACTTCAGAAACTCACGGGCAACCGCCTCGAACCGTTGTCTCCATACCACGTCGATATGCGGGGGCAGCTTTTCCGCGTCGAAGCAGGCATGCAGCACGCGAGACATCGCGGCCTCGGCAGCGGGCGTACCGGGTACGTGCTCTTCGCGCGCATAATTTTCCATGATGCGGTGATACAGCGTGCCGCGATCGGCGGCGCCGGGATCGCGATTGAACTCATCCAGCGGATCGAGTTTGAGAATGCGACGCGCATAGATGGAATAGGGATCGCGGCGAAGCCTGCCGACTTCGCTGAAAGAATAGGATTTCGGCTGCAAATCCGCGGTCGGCGTCGGGGCAGGGCGCTTGGCTGGAGGTTGGCCCTCGCGCTCGTCCAGCATCACGGCCCAGTGGCGGTAGGTCGCGCCGCGTGCCTTCAAGGTTTCTCCAAATGTTTCGCCACCGAGGGCCAGAAGGCGTTGGAGCCATCGTGAGGCAACGGCGGGCGTCGATCCCTGACGCAGCGCGCGGCTGTAGAATATCTGTCGCGTGCCGTTTGCCATCTCGAAGTCATGCGCCAGTTGCCCGATCCGCCGCTCAGGCGGCTCCAGACCGATTGCGGTTTTCATATTGCGCGACAGGAACGGATTGTTGGCGGTCTGGCCGGGCCAGATACCTTCATTCAGGCCGCCGATGATGACCGTATCGACAGCCTGAAGACGGGCTTCGAGAGCACCGAAAATAAACACACGCGGGTGACGCATGGCGCGCGGCTTGATCGATTCGCCTGCAATCAGGGCCGTCATGATATCGATCCACTGCGGGCCATCGGCTTCCAGAACGCCGCCGCAGTCCATCAATTCCGTCAGCAGGCCGGACAGTTTTTCACCCGCTTCGCCGGACCAGAGGCTTGCGAGATCACCGCGCTCATCCATGCAGAAGGCTTCAAGCACGCGGCCCGTTCGCTCTGCCCATTCCGACAGCGTCAGACGCTCGGTCAGACGTCCGCTGACCGGGTCCTTGCGAATGAGTGCAGAGTCCAGCGGATCGATTGCCAGCTTGATGCGCCCAGCCAGATCGGCGGCAGCCAGCTCGACATCCGGTGACAGAGCCTTACGCCATTGCGGCGCGTGCCGGTCCTGGTGATGCAAGGCCAGTTGCTGCTGCAACAGCACGTCCAGCGTATCGAGCGTAGTTTCGGTTCTGCCACCCCGCAATGCCAGAAGCTCCAGACCCGCAACGGCGTTGGGGACGGCATCGACCGCCAGTCCGAAACGCGAGAGCGGGTGTTTCAGCAGGGACATGACCGCCACCGGATCGCCCGGGCGTAAAATCGCTTCGAGGGCAAGCTGGAGAAGACCTGCCTGCGGCGTGGCAGACAGTGGAGTACCGGCAGAATCATCAGCCTCGATACCGAACCGGGCAAGTTCTGTCGCGACACGGCGCGCTAGTCCGCGATCGGGCGTTATCAGAGCAGCCTGCGACTGGAGGCCGCTGCCGGGTTTTTCCAGCGCCAGCCGAAGCGCAATGGCAATCGCTGTCGCTTCCTCCCGCTCATTGGCGGCCTCGATGATGGCTGCGGAAGAAAACGCGTCGTTGAAGAAGGCCTCGCACTTGTCGCCCCGCCATTCATTCCACTCGCTGGTCGCCTTGGCAGGGGCAAGTGCTGTGGAAAAGATCGCCGCGCGGTTTTGCAGATCGATATCCACCGTGCCGATCTGTTCGACATCGTCGCGCAAGACACCTAGTTTTTGCAGAAGGACGAAGAGACCATATTGCGAATGGGTGCGGGTGGACGGGTCATCAGGGCTTTCGTTGATGTCCTGCCATTGCTCCTCCGGCATTTCGGTATCGAGGCCGGGAAGAACCACGAGGCCCTGCGGCAGGGCAGCGACAGCGGCAATGAGATCGGCGGCTGCCGGAATGGAGCCGGTGGACCCTGCAACGATGATGGGATCGCTAGACCCGATCTTTGCGAGACGCCCGGCCTCCGCGCGCAAAATCGCGTTGCGGTGTCGTCCGGCAGACGATTTGTTCAGTTCCCCAAGGCGGGCGGGCCAGAAGACGCTGGCGATCTTGAGAAAGTCTGCCGTCAGTTGCCACCACTGTGCATGGTCTGCGGTATCGAGTTTTGCCAGCGCATCCCAGTCCCGGTCCTCGGTGTCCATGGCGTCGATGACTTCGCCAAGCGCGCGCGCCAGCCAGATGGCATCAGCAGGGCTGGCGGGGGCAACCAGAGGCGAATCGGAGTGGACAGCGCGGATGGCGTCCGGCAGGCTGTTTCGCCAGGCGAGAATGAGACGCGCAAGCTCCACAAGCCGTGCCGTGCTCGAAATCGGTGGCGCGAGATCGATTGTCGCTGGCGTTTCAATATCGAAATATCCGCTGTCGTCGTCCGTCTCGCCAAGCGGTCTTATGATCGGCAGGATGGCGGAACGACCACCCAAGAGATCGACGAATTCCGAGCGCAGGACACGGGCCGAGCGGCGGGTCGGGACGTAGATCGTGACCTTTGCCAGCGAAAGCGGATCGGCAGCATCATAACGAAAGGCGGTCGTCAGACGTCCATCACACAGGCTTTCCGCCAGCGTTTTCAAAAATGGCGTTCCGGGGGCGATGGTCAGGATTCGCTTGGCATGCGCCAATGGGTGGTCTCACTTGTCGATTTCGGTGGCCGCGATGGTGCGCTCTGCATCCTCTATAGCATCCGGCGTGCCGACGGTAATCCATTGACCGTCAAGCGACAGACCAAAAAGCCTGTTATCTGAGATAGCACGGTCAAAATAGATGTTGAGATTGAACGCATCGGCGGGTGCATCATCAAGCAGACGCGTCTCCATGGCGATGGCCCCGGCATAGACGACAGGGTGCGGTTCACCCTCATTGTAGCGGGTCAGGCGACCATCCTCGGCGAGATTGAAGTCCTTCTTGCCATTGTGCCCGGTCGTGCGATCCATATCGACACAGAGCATGGCCATATCCATGACCGCGGGGTCGAAAAACGTCGAAAGTCTGTGCAGATTGGTGGGTTGACCGGCGATTTCACCAACCCAGAACAGGTCCGCATTCATGACGAGCACAGGGCCGGGCTCCAGAAGCTTCAGCCCTTTGGCAAGTCCACCACCGGAATTCATCAGCTGGGCAGTTTCGTCCGAAATCCTGATCTCGACGTCCTTACGGGTCGCAAGATGCGCAACCATCTGCTCGGCATGGTGATGGATGTTGACGACGATGGTCTCGACACCAGCTTCAACCAGCGCATCGAGCACGTAGTCGATCATCGGTCTTCCGGCAATCTGCACCAGAGGCTTCGGGATCGTATCGGTAATCGGGCGCATTCTGGTGCCGAGGCCAGCGGCGAGCACCATCGCTTGTTTGATCGTCATGGAAACACTTCGCTGTTAGTGAAGATCGATGCCTGCATCGGTGAACCAGCCGCGCAGAGGTGCCAGCTCTGGATGCTCAAGCGCGGAACGCAGGTAGGAAAAGGTGCGCGGCATGTGCTGCATGTAATGCGGCTTGCCATCACGCTTCATCAGCCGCACCCAGATGCCGACCAGTTTGCAATTGCGCTGGGCCGCCATGATGGCAAAGGCCTTCAGGAAAGACTTTTCATCGAAACCGGAATTTTGGCGACGAATGCCAAGATATCGCTCCATCATCCTGGCCTGCAAATCAGGTGAAATAGTAACGCGTGCATCCTGTATGATCGAGGCCAGATCATAGGCCGTTGGTCCGATCATCGCATCCTGAAAATCAATCAGGCCGACCCGGCGTATTCCCGATTGATCAGGTTGCCAGATAATGTTGGGCGAGTGGAAATCGCGCAGGAGAAGCCCGGTTTCGGCGCCCGAGAGCTTTTCGATCAATTGATCCCAAGCCTTAAAAAACCTTTGTCTTTCGTGCTCGTCAATCGCCTCGTTGCGGATATGTGGCACATACCAGTCCAGCAACAAAGACGTCTCGATCTTCATGGCGGCAGGGTCGAATGGCGGCACAGTGTAGGTAGCGCCGTTGCTCATTGTAATCTGGCCGGGCGCCGTGGCCTCGTGTAGTTTGGCCAGACAGGCGACGCTTTCGAGGTAACGGTCCTCGATAGGGTTTCCGGCGCCGTCCAGCACGCCGTCGCGGCCCATGTCCTCAAGGAGCAATAAGCCACTCTCCAGATCCTGTGCGAGGATAGCCGGTGCCGAAAACCCGTTCTCCGTGAGATAATGATCGAGCGCGACGAAGGGCATCACCTCACGCGCGAGATGCACGATTTCGGCATAGGTCTTGCCATCCTGAATAATCGGCCCCCTTGGCGGCGGTTGCCAGTCCATCAGCAGATACTGATCATCGCCGTTGCGGACGGATTCGTAGGTCCGGTATGCAGCATCGCCACTGAAATATCTTCGTGTCGCGTCCGTTTGACCTGCAGCTTCCAGAAACGTGCGGATGGCAAAAACCCTACCCAATCGGGCTTTTTGGTGAGGCGGCGCTTCGATTGTCGCGACACGTCCTTCGCCCTGATGCGTGAGGCGCAGAATGATGGTGCTGTCGCTGGGCAGTTCGCTGGAAGCGATTTCCGGCCATTCGATCAGGCAGACGCCATCCGACAGCATCTCATCGATACCCAGTTCATCCAGTTCGGAAACATCCGACAGCCTATAGAGGTCGAGATGAGCGACGGGAAAACGCAGCGCGTAGCTTTGGACGATAGTGAAGGTCGGGCTTGGCACCTCCATCTGGTCGTCATCGGCGATGGCACGAATGAGCGCGCGCGCCAAAGTGGACTTTCCAGCGCCCAGGTCCCCGACAAGCGCGATGCAATCGCCGGGACGCACTGTCAGCGCCAGCTCTTCGCCAAGCCTGATCGTGTCTGCCTCACCGGCGAGAAAAATGGACAGGGGAGAAGCCGTGTCGTTCATTCTGCGGCGATGGCATGCGGGTGCGCGCCGGATGGAATACGGCAGCTGACGACTGTTCCCTCACCGGGTCGGCTGTCGATTGTGACCTGACCGCTGTGCAGGCTGACGAAGCTTTCCACGATGGAAAGGCCAAGACCTGCACCGGTGCGACGACCGCCATTGCCATGGGTCGAGAAGCGGTCGAACACCGTCTTCAGCATCTCCTCGGGAATACCCGGACCCTGATCGGCGACCGAGAACACGAAATCACCTTCCGTGCGCTTGCAGGTCAGGGTCACCACGGAGCCTTCGGGGGCGAAATTCGACGCATTGGTCAGCAGCTTGAGAAGAATCTGCTTGAGACGCTGATGATCCGCGACAATGGCGCCCAGATGCGCCGGGGCCACGATTTCAAGCAACACGCCACTTTCTTGCAGGCGGTCGGTGATCTGTACCGACACGTCTTCGAGAAGCTCGTTCAGATCGTTTTCGGTGTAGTTGAGATGCATGATACCGGCATCCACAGTCGCAAGGTCGAGAATGTCGTTGACGATGGTTAGAAGAACCGAGGACGATGTGGAAATATGGTCGAGATATTCCGCCTGCCGCTCGGACAGATCACCCATGCCGGGCGTCTTGAGAAGGTCGGTGAAGCCGATGATATTGGTCAGCGGCGAACGCAGCTCATAGGACACATGCTGGACGAAATCGTTCTTGAGCTCGTCGGCCTTGCGCAGTGCCTCGTTCTTTTCCTTAAGCGCCCGCTCGGCCCGCACGCTGTCAGTCATATTGACGAAGGTCAGCATGGTCTGCGAATCCGGCAAAGGAATGATCGCGTAATCCAGCACGAGGCCGGATAGAAGCTCGAGCGTTCCCTGCTTGGACAGACGCTCGTCATTGAAACTGGTGATAAACTGGCTGAAGGCGCGCCAGCCATCTGGCTTGTCGTAGGACTGTGCGCAGACGTCTTCGATGGAGCGAATGTGTTTGCCTGCCGCAGCCTCATCGGCGGTAATCGCCCACAACGCACGGAAGGCCGGGTTGGACAGACGGATTCGACCATCGGCACCGAACACGGCAACGCCCTCGGCCAAATGGTCGATGGTTTCGCCCTGAACCTTGACGAGCGTGTTGTAGCGCATCTGCAGATCGACCTGCTCTGTCAGGTTTTCGAACACCCATGTCGCACCACCCTGTGGGTGCGCAGTGGCGATGACGCGCAAAGTCTGTCCATTGGGCAGGTGCCACAGATCGGTCTTGGTATCGAGGGAGCGATAGACGGAGAGGGCGGTTTCCTTCCAGCTCTTCCAGCTCAATTGTTCCGGCAACTTGCCGAGGGACCGCAGGCGATCCAGAAGCTCCGAATTATCAGGCTTGGATTCCAGAAGAACCAGATCCAGTCCCCAGAGGCTGACAAAAGCCTGATTATAGAATTGCAGCCGCTGCCGACCATCGAAGATGGCGACGGGTGTTGCCAGATGATCCAGCGTTTCGGCATGGCTTTTCAGCGTGCGTTTCAGCTCTTCGCGAACCGTCTCTGCTTCCGTCGTATCGATGGCGATACCGGCGGAACCGCCAGAGGTCTTGATGTCAACGACATCGAAGAATGTTCTGTTGCCGGAAACCACCGTGGAAATGCGGTCGTGATAGGGAGACTCCGGCGTCGCACTTGCGTGGATTTTCTGACGCGTGACCGTATTGAGCAGTTCACGCTGTTCGGTGATGGTCTGCTCTGGACTGCGGGCATCCACACCCTGCGCATAGGCATGGTTGACCCATATGAGTTGTCCATCGGAATTGCGCCGCCAGACGGGCTGCTCGATGGAATCGAGAAGATCCTGGAACGTCGATATCGAGGAGACAAGCCGCTCGCGCTCCACCTGAAGTTCGGCAAGTTCTGCGCGTAGATTGTTGAGCGCGACGAAACGGGCAAAGGCTTTTCCACCCGAAACGCGGCCCTGAACCTCGATGACCTCTCCGCGCTGTGTTTCAACCGTCAGGTCGAAGCTCTGCGCGTGGCTGCGAAGTTTCTCGATCGCCTTTTCCAAGGGGGAGGCTGAGGTTGGTCGAAGCCAGCGCCCGAAAGCGAGGAAGTCCTGATCAGCCTGCGGCATGCCTGTTTCAGGCGGCAACTGGCCGATGAACTCAGGCCGGTCACTGGCGCTTTCCCAGATGACGATCCGTCTGGACTTGTCGGAAATCAGAGCTTCGTATTTGGAAATCTTGGCGTTCGCTTCCGCAAGTGCGGCGCGATACTCGCTGGTTTCCGCCTCGATGTTCCCGCGCTGGCGAACGAGCCAGACAATGGAAAACAACGTCGCAGAGACGATGCCGATGAACAGGGAATAGGTGATGGTTTCCGACGAGGAGAAAAGCCGCTCTCCCGTGCGCAGAACCAGATTTTGCTGGGCGTGCGCCACAGCCGCAAAACCGCTGAGGATCGTGCCCGCCATCAGAGCGGAAAACGCGACAGCCTTCCTGCGAACAAAGCCCGCAGTGCCGATCAGCGTTGTCGTCAAACGTCCTGGCACAGGCGCATCATTGCTGCCCGACCGCACGTTGTCTTTTGCCCGCTTTTGCGAGCTTGAATCGTCTACCGTCATCCCCGGTCTGTCTCCGTCCTATGTGCCGCATCTTCGACAAGACATCCCATTTCCGCACGCATGCCCGCGCACGAATCAAGTCTTGTGACAATACCGCCTTAGGAAACCACCGGGAAGGGAGGGCGCTAAAAAGAAATCGCGGACTTTGTCAAGTCCGCGATGTCCATATCTAGTGCATTATGTGTGGATATTAACCATACAATCAATATCTGTAGTGTTCAGCCTTAAACGGACCGGTCTTGGACACGCCGATATAATCAGCCTGAACTTCAGAAAGTTCTGTCAGCTTCACGCCCAGCTTCTCAAGATGCAGGCGTGCGACCTTCTCGTCGAGGTGCTTTGGCAGCACGTAAACGTCGTTTTTGTATTCGCCCTGCTTCGTGAACAGCTCGATCTGACCCAGCACCTGGTTGGTGAAGGATGCAGACATGACGAAGGATGGGTGACCCGTCGCGTTGCCGAGGTTCAGCAGACGTCCCTCAGACAGAAGGATCATGCGGTTGCCCTTGGCGAACTCGATCATGTCGACCTGCGGCTTGATGTTCGTCCACTTGAGGTTCTTGAGCGCAGCAACCTGAATTTCATTGTCGAAGTGGCCGATGTTGCCGACAATGGCCATGTCCTTCATCTCGCGCATGTGCTCGATGCGGATGACGTCCTTGTTGCCGGTCGTGGTGATGAAGATGTCGGCAGAGGCAACGACGTCTTCCAGACGAACGACTTCAAAGCCGTCCATGGCAGCCTGAAGCGCGCAGATCGGGTCGATCTCGGTGACCTTGACGCGAGCGCCAGCGCCCTGAAGCGAAGCGGCGGAACCCTTGCCCACATCGCCGTAACCGCAGACGACGGCAACCTTGCCGGCCATCATGACGTCGGTGGCGCGGCGAATGCCGTCGACCAACGATTCCTTGCAGCCGTACTTGTTGTCGAACTTCGACTTGGTGACGCTGTCATTGACGTTGATGGCAGGGAAGGGCAGCAGGCCCTTCTTGCTGAGGTCGTAAAGGCGGTGAACGCCTGTCGTGGTTTCTTCGGTTACGCCCTTGATCGCATCGCGCTGCTTGGTGAACCAGCCCGGAGAAGCGGCGAGGCGCTTCTTGATCTGGGCGATGAGGATTTCTTCTTCTTCCGAACCTGGATTGGACAGAACGTCCTCACCGGCTTCCGCGCGTGCGCCAAGAAGGATGTACATGGTGGCATCGCCACCGTCGTCGAGGATCATGTTGGAAACGCCGCCATCGGCCCACTGGAAAATCTTGTCGGTGTATTCCCAGTATTCCGTCAGGCTTTCACCCTTGACGGCGAAAACTGGAATGCCGGTTGCAGCGATGGCAGCGGCGGCGTGGTCCTGCGTGGAGAAAATGTTGCAGGATGCCCAGCGAATGTCGGCACCCAATTCCTTAAGGGTCTCGATCAGAACGGCTGTCTGGATGGTCATGTGAAGCGAACCGGAGATCCGTGCACCCTTCAAAGGCTTGGTCTGGCCGAATTCTTCGCGGCAGGACATCAGTCCCGGCATTTCCGTTTCAGCAATGTCCAGTTCCTTGCGGCCATAGTCTGCAAGGTTGATGTCGGCGACGATGTAATCTTTTTCAGCGCTCATAGATGTCTCCTGCTCAAAGATGGCAGGGGCCAGCCGCTGCCTCGAAAATATAGGCTGCGGTGTAGCAGGCTGAGGCTAATCTGGCAATAAGGATATAAAGAAGTCTTTATGTCTTTATATGGCGTGGTTATCAAACTTCTTCGCCGAAGCGGTCTGCCACCAGTGCTTCGAGTGCGGCCAGCGCTTCGGCTGCCTGATTTCCGCTGGCCTCGACCACCACAGTACAGCCGGGGCTGGCTGCCAGCATCATGAGACCCATGATGGATGTGCCGCCAACGGTCATGCCATCCTTGGACACGGTGATAGCGGCATCGTAACTGTCGACCATCTGAACGAATTTCGCAGATGCGCGGGCGTGGAGGCCACGCTTGTTAACGATCAGCAATTCCCGCGAAAGAGGCGACATTCCAGCGATCTTCTTTATTTGCCGCTGAGAACGCGGCTGGCGACGTTGATATATTTTCTGCCAGCATCCGAGGCCTCCTGCAAGGCCTTCTCCATGTTATCTTCCATGCGAATGCCCGCAAGTTTGATCAGCATGGGAAGATTGACACCTGCGATGACTTCGACGCTGCCACCATTCATGACAGAGATGGCGAGATTGGAGGGCGTTCCACCGAACATGTCGGTCAAAATGATCACGCCGTTGCCGTCATTTGCGCGCGTGACGGCGTCCAGAATATCCTGGCGACGTTGGTCCATGTCATCTTCGGGACCGATACAGACCGTCTCGATCAATTTCTGAGGGCCGACGACATGCTCTACAGCGTGACGAAACTCCTCGGCCAGCTTGCCATGGGTGACAAGCACTAGTCCGATCATGAAATGCTCCCTTGCACACGCACCTTGATTGCCGACTATCGCAATGCCGCAATCATGTCCATCGGTGGGGCCACATCTTGATGAGGAAAATCCGAAGCGCAAGCCCCAAATTGCTGGATTTTCGTTCACATTCCCTTGGTTATGAAAAGATTCTGAGCAAGTGCAGCAAATTTTCCATAGGGCATGATGCTGTCGCGTGGAATGCGCAGCAACGGCAGGGAGGCGTCAAGACTCAGTTGAAAACGCTCACGTGCCGGCGGCAAGCGGGGCGTTTCGTGGTTTGGTTCGGTGGTTACTGCATAGTCCATCACGGCGGATGCGACGCTTTTCATGGTGATGATGCCGCTGCTGCGCAGTTCGAGAAGACCCGCGATGGTCTCAGGTCGCTCCACCATCACGCGCCCATCACGGCACGTCATGAAAACCTGATCGTCTGCAACAAGCGCAGTTTCGAGGCCGCATCGCTGCGCCTCGGTCATGAAACTGAAGGCGAGCTCGCTTTTCCCGCTGCCGGATGGACCGACGAACAACAGGCCCGTCTTGCCGATGACGATAGCGGTGGCGTGGATATTGGTTCGCTCAGCGCTCATGACTATGCGCGGCGGGAAGCGACAGGCTGAAGCGCGCACCGGAAATCACGCCATATTTGTCGATGATGTTGTCTGCCTTCAACGTGCCGCCATGGGCTTCGGCAATCTGGCGGCTGATGGAGAGGCCAAGGCCGGAATTCTGCCCGAAGCCTTCGCTTGCAGGACGGTCGGTGTAGAAGCGCTCGAAAATACGATCGATATCTTCTGCCTGAATGCCGGGGCCGTTATCCTCGACCCGCACGATGCAGCGGTCTTTCTGGCGCAGGAGATGCACGACAATCCGTCCGCCATCCTGCGAGACGAAAGAACGTGCATTCTCGATAAGGTTGGTAATTATCTGGCCGATCCGCAGATCATGTCCGTTGACGACATAGCTGACCTTGGTGCCGGGTTTATGGTCCACGAGGTAATCGATAGTCACGCTTTTTTTCTTCGCACTGATCTGGCGAGAAATCTCCACCAGATTGCTCAGCAATACCTCCAGATCGACCGGTGACGCATCGACGCGGGCAAGCTCGGCATCCAGCCGCGACGCGTCGGAGATGTCGCTGATCAGACGATCCAGACGGCGAACGTCGTGGAAAATGATCTCGGTCAGGCGCTGCTTTGATTCTTCGGTCTTGGCGCGCGGCAGGGTTTCCACGGCGCTACGCAGCGATGTCAGCGGGTTCTTCAGCTCATGGCTGACATCGGCGGCAAAGCTTTCAATGGCGTCGATGCGGTCGTAGAGCGCATTGGTCATCTCGCGAAGGGCGATGGACAGGTTGCCGATTTCATCCTGACGCGCTGAAAAGTCCGGGATTTCCTCACGTGCCTTGGCGCCCCGACGCACACGGATCGCTGCCGCTGACAGGCGACGCAGAGGTGTGGCGATCGTGGACGACAAAAGCAAGGACAGAACGATGTTGACCAGCGTCGCGATGCCGAACACACGCATGATGGCAAGACGTTCGGCGTGGACGATCTTGTCGATGTCGCCCGCCTGCGTGGAGAGCAGCAACACGCCAAGCACAGCACGGAAACGCTGGACGGGGACGGCGACTGAAACGATCAATTCGCCTTTTTCGGTCACACGCACCACGGCGCCACGCACGCCGGTCAAAGCGTTCATCACTTCCGGGTAGATCGAGCCATCACCGCCGGGCGTTTCCTTGTAGAGCGGCAGACTGCTCGGTTGGAGCATGCGATTGAAGACGCTGGCAAACCACTCGCTCCAAGTCTGGGTCTCAGGCGTGACGGGTGGCAGATCGTAACGCAGCACCTGACCGCGCGAATAAAGATGTCGCGAATCGAGCAGGATATTGGCGTCCGCATCGAAAAGCCGGGCGCGGGTACGGGTCGGCGAAATCAACCGTCGCAACACGGGTGCTACGCGCTCCGGGTTGATCGGAAAACTCAGATCCTCGTCATTTGGGACCGGCGTGATGCTCTGGCCCGCCTGCAACTCCAGCAGCTTTTCGGGATTGATGGTGATCGAGTTGGTATCGACAGACGCAGACGCGGATATCGCGCCAGCAATGATTTCGCCCTGGGTCAGAAGGCTTTCGACGCGCGCATCGATCAGTCCTTCGCGGAACTGATTGAGGTAGAGAATACCACCGACCAGAACCACGGTTGCCGCAACGTTGAAGAACAGGATGCGCCGCGTCAGGCTGGAGAAGACGGCATTGCCGAAGATGCGGCGGATAATCGTCAACGGATGAATACGATACCGGCGACCGCTCTCACGATCGTCGGCATCGGTTTGATCCGATACGCTTTCCTGCGTCTTGTTCAGCAACGTTGTCCCTCGGCGCCGCTGATGGTCGCGGCGTTATCTCGTCCTTGCCTGATATCAGGCTGCTTCGCGGAAGCGATATCCTACACCGTAGAGCGTTTCAATCATATCGAAGTCGTTATCGACCAGCTTGAACTTCTTGCGCAGGCGCTTGATGTGGCTGTCGATGGTGCGGTCGTCCACATAGACCTGCTCGTCATAGGCGGCATCCATCAGCGCATCGCGGCTTTTGACGACGCCGGGGCGTTGCGCCAGTGAATGAAGAATGAGGAACTCCGTGACCGTCAAAGTCACAGGCTCGCCTTTCCAGGTGCAGGTATGCCGTTCCTGATCCATGGCAAGCTGTCCGCGCTCCAGCGTACGCGCCTGCTGGTCTGCCGTTGGCTTGAGGGGGCTTGCACCGGGAACCGCGGCATCGCGACTGCTGGCACGGCGAAGGATCGCCTTGACCCGCTCGACGAGAAGGCGCTGCGAGAAAGGCTTGGTGATGAAATCATCGGCGCCCATCTTGAGGCCGAACAACTCGTCGATCTCTTCATCCTTCGACGTCAGAAAGATAACGGGCAGATCGGATTTCTGGCGCAGGCGGCGCAGAAGTTCCATGCCATCCATGCGCGGCATCTTGATATCGAAAATTGCCAGCTGCGGTGGACGTGCGACCAGCCCATCCAGAGCAGATGCTCCGTCCGTATACGTTTCGACCTTATAACCTTCTGCTTCCAGCGCGATCGACACCGAAGTCAAAATATTTCGGTCATCGTCCACAAGCGCAATTGTTTGCATAAAATTGGTCTCCATCGTCATTTAATCTATACTCCCGCCATCCACCCCAGCCAAGGTTGCGCGCCGTGAGCCTTTCTCTTGAGTATAAAGGTGGAACAAATTGTGGCAAAGGGCAAATGCGGATATTCCGGCGGCAATCCTTTGGCAGTAAATTTCCTGAACCGGCGCATTGTCGGTTTAGAACGCCGACTAAACCGATTTAAAATGAAATAAAATCTTTTAAATCGATTAATATATTGAAATTGTTGAATTATTCCATGTTATCGGCTTGTGTTTTTCAAAAACGCGGATTAATTTCCGGGAAAATTTGGATCATTTCGTCTTTAAAAAGGAACGTGCCCGTGAAAGAACTTGGAGTACATAATCCAGAAAATGGAGTGTCGGCACTCGGTTTGACCGGCGTTTCTGTCGTGCACTACAACCTCATCGAGAGCGAATTGTACGAAGAGGCGATCCGCAACGGCGAAGCGGATGTCACCGCAGACGGCGCTTTGCGTGCAGTAACCGGCCAGCATACGGGCCGTTCGCCCAAGGACAAGTTCGTCGTTCGCGACGCCTCCACGGAAGACAGCATCTGGTGGGACAACAACAAGCCCCTGTCGCCAGAACACTTCGACATCCTCCACAAGGACATGCTGGCACATGCTGCCGGCAAGACGCTTTACGTGCAGGACCTGATCGGTGGCGCGGATGAAGACAATGCGCTTCCAACACGCGTCGTGACCGAACTTGCCTGGCACGGCCTGTTCATTCGTAACCTTCTGATCCGCCCGGCGCGTGAAAAACTCGGCACCTTCAAGCAGAAGCTGACGATCATCAACCTGCCGAGCTTCAAGGCCGATCCGGCCCGCCACGGTGTGCGCACCGAGACCGTGATCGCCTGCGACCTCACCAAGGGTCTGGTTCTCATCGGCGGCACGTCCTATGCCGGTGAAAACAAGAAGTCGGTCTTCACGGTTCTGAATTACCTGCTGCCTGCTAAGGGCGTCATGCCTATGCACTGCTCTGCCAATGTCGGCCCGGATGGTGATGCTGCCGTGTTCTTCGGTCTTTCCGGCACCGGTAAGACGACGCTGTCTGCCGATCCATCGCGCACGTTGATCGGCGATGATGAGCATGGCTGGGGCGAAGATGGCATCTTCAACTTCGAAGGCGGCTGTTACGCCAAGGCCATCAAGCTGTCGGCGGAAGCCGAGCCGGAGATTTATGCGGCTACCCGCCGCTTCGGCACGGTGCTGGAAAACGTCGTTCTCGATGAAAACCGCGTTCCTGATTTCAACGACAACTCGCTGACTGAAAACACCCGCAGTGCCTATCCGCTGCACTTCATTCCGAATGCGTCGGAAACCGGCATTGCGGGTCACCCGAAGACAATCATCATGCTGACGGCGGATGCTTTCGGCGTGTTGCCGCCAATCGCCCGATTGACGCCTGAGCAGGCCATGTACCACTTCCTCTCTGGTTATACGGCGAAGGTTGCTGGCACTGAAAAAGGCGTTACCGAACCGGAAGCGACATTCTCGACCTGCTTCGGCGCCCCCTTCATGCCGCGCCACCCTGCAGAATACGGCAACCTGCTGCGCGACCTGATCGGCAAGCACGGCGTCGATTGCTGGCTCGTCAACACCGGTTGGACCGGCGGCGCCTACGGCATCGGCAAACGTATGCCCATCAAGGCGACGCGCGCCCTGCTGACCGCAGCGCTGACAGGCGAGTTGAAGAACGCTCAGTTCCGCACCGATGCGAATTTTGGTGTCGCAGTTCCAACTGCACTGGAAGGTGTCGACAGCGCAATTCTCGATCCGCGTTCGACATGGGCAGACGGTGCCGCCTACGATGCGCAGGCCAAGAAGCTCGTTTCCATGTTCGTCACGAACTTCACCAAGTTCGAAGACCATGTGGACAGCAAGGTTCGCGATGCGGCTCCCGGCCTGCTGATCGCCGCAGAATAATCGATCCGACTGATGAATTGACAAACCCGGCCTAGTGCCGGGTTTTTCGTTTGACGGGCATGGTTTTCATTCGTGGAAATCTGTGGCATCACCGCTGCCGGAGAAAAGACATGGCCAGCGCCGCACTATTGATCAGCAACAGAATTACGATTGCCGGATGGGAACTGACGGAGCAATTCGTGCTGGCTGGCGGGCCCGGCGGGCAGAATGTCAACAAGGTCTCCACCGCCGTTCAGCTATTCTTCGACGTGGCCGGGTCGCCGTCGCTGCCGGATCGCATCAAGGAGAACGTGATCAAACTCGGCGGCAGACGCCTATCGAAAGAAGGCGTCCTGATGATCGAAGCCAATCGGTTTCGCACGCAGGAGCGCAACCGGGAAGATGCACGAGAGCGACTGAAAGAACTGGTTCTGAAAGCTGCCGAACCACCGCCACCGACGCGGCGGGCGACCAAGCCGACCAAAGGCTCGGTCGAAAGACGGCTTAAAGCCAAATCCGGGCGATCCGATGTGAAGAAAATGCGCGGCAGGCCCGATAACGATTAGAGCTTGCGCAATGCTACCGTGTCGATCAGGTGGTTCTGGCCCTTGCGCAAAATGAGATCAGCCCTTGGCCGTGTCGGAACGATATTGCGCCGCAGGTTTTTCAGGTTGATGTTTTCCCAAAGACCCTCGGCAATCGCCAGCGCCGCTTCCTCGGAAATCGAGGCGTAGCGGTTGAAGTAGGAAGAGGGATCGCGAAACGCGGTTTGACGCAGGTTCATGAAGCGTTTGACGTACCAGTTGTGAATGAGCGCCTCATCCGCATCGATATAGATCGAGAAGTCGAAGAAATCTGAAACGATCGGCACGATGCGCCCGCCCTCCGGCAAATCGCGCGATTGCAGCACGTTGATGCCTTCGAAAATCAGGATGTCCGGCCTGTCTATGGTCGTATATTCGTTGGGTATGACGTCGTAGGTCAGGTGGGAATAGCTGGGGGCTTTGACATCCGGTTGTCCGGCCTTGATGGCTGACAGGAAACGCAGCAGCGAGCCGATGTCGTAGCTTTCGGGAAAGCCCTTCCGCTCCATCAGATTGTCGCGCCGCAACACCTCGTTGGGGTAGAGGAAGCCATCCGTGGTGATGAGATCGACTTTCGGGCTGGAAGGCCAGCGCGCCAGCAGCTCTTTCAGGATACGGGCAGTCGTTGATTTTCCAACCGCGACAGACCCGGCGATGCCGATCACGAAGGGCGTCTTGGCGACGCCTTCCATGTTGAGAAACTGATTGCGTTGGTCGAACAGAAGCTGCGATGCCTCCACATGGGTGGAGAGCAGGCGTGATAGCGAGAGATAGATACGCCGGACTTCATCGATGTCGATGGGGTCGTTGAGCGAACGCAGGCGTTTCAGCTCATCCGTCGTCAGCGTCAGTGGCGTGTCGGCGCGGAACTTCGACCATTCGTCGGAGCTGAAGAAGTGGTAGGGTGAATATTCATCGGGTCGGAAATGATCGAGCGTGTTTGGCATGCCTTGTCCTCCCATGCGTGCCAACGTCGTCATTGTGCGGGCCTCGATTCTTTCTCCTGAAGGCCTGATTGTCCGGTACGCCGCTCCAGTTCGGACAACACGTCGGAGAGCGGTATATCGGCGATCTTCAGCACCACCAGCAGGTGGTACAAAAGGTCCGCAGCCTCATCGGTCAGGTTTTTGCGGTCGTTGGAAATGGCGGCAATCACCGTTTCCACCGCCTCTTCGCCAAGCTTTTTCGCCGCACGCGTCTGGCCAGCAGCATAAAGCTTGGCCGTCCAGGACTGGTCGGGCGAGGCGCTGGCGCGCTCCGCAACGATGCGCTCGAGATCGGAAAGGGAAAAATTCGTCATGGGTCGTTTCCCCGATCAATCGAGACGCATGGCAATGCCATGGTCTGCCATATAGGCTTTCGCTTCGCCGATGGAATATGTCCCGAAATGGAAGATGGAGGCTGCCAGCACAGCGGTAGCATGGCCTTCTTTCACACCGGCAACGAGATCATCCAGCGTGCCGACGCCGCCAGATGCGATGACGGGCACACGCACCTGATCGGCAATGGTGCGCGTCAGCGCGATGTCATAACCGCTTTTTGTGCCATCCCGGTCCATAGAGGTGATGAGCAACTCACCTGCGCCGCGCTCGACCATGCTGATCGCAAACTCCACCGCATTGATGCCTGTCGGCTGGCGACCACCATGGGTGAATATTTCCCACCTGTCAGCCTCGCCGCTGGTGGAAACCTGTTTCGCGTCGATCGACACCACGATGCACTGGTTGCCGAATTTATCCGCAGCGCGGGCAACGAAATCAGGGTCGTTGACGGCAGCAGAGTTGATCGAAACCTTGTCTGCACCACACAGCAGAAGTTTGCGGATATCGCCAACCGCGCGTACGCCGCCGCCAACCGTCACCGGCATGAAGCAGTGGTCGGCTGTGCGCGAGACAACGTCGAAAATCGTATCGCGATTGTCGGAAGAAGCCGTGATGTCGAGAAAGCAGAGCTCGTCGGCACCGGCGGCATCGTAAGCTTTAGCGGCTTCCACCGGATCACCTGCGTCGATGAGATCGACAAAATTAACGCCTTTCACGACGCGTCCGTCCTTAACATCGAGACAGGGAATGATACGGGCTTTCAGCGTCATGCGCGTGCCTCCTTGATCATGGCGAGCGCTTCGACCGGGTCGATACGACCGTCATAGAGGGCGCGACCCGAGATGGCACCTTCCAGCTTGACCGCATCGGGTTCCAGCATGCGCTTGATGTCGCCCATGGAGGCAAGACCGCCAGAGGCGATGACCGGAATCGAAACGGCATCCGCCAGTTCAAGCGTGGAGGCCCAGTTGATACCAGCCAAAATGCCATCGCGATCGATATCGGTGTAGATGATGGCCGCGACGCCCGCACCTTCGAATCGCTGGGCAAGCTCGATCACGCCAAGCTCCGAGGCTTCCGCCCAGCCCTCCACCGCAACCTTGCCGCCCTTTGCATCGATGCCGACGGCGACCTGACTGGGAAAACGCTTGCAGGCCTCGATGACCAGAACAGGATCACGCACGGCAATCGTGCCGAGAATAACGCGGGCAAGACCGCGCGACAGCCACGCCTCGATATGATCAAGCGTGCGAATACCGCCGCCAAGCTGAACCGGATTTTTCGTGGACTTCAAAATGGCATCCACGGCATCGCCATTGACGGTCTGGCCCGCGAAAGCGCCGTTCAAATCCACGACATGCAGCCATTCGAACCCTTGGTCTTCAAAGGCCTTTGCCTGAGCTCCGGGGTCGGTGTTGTAAACAGTGGCCTGCTCCATATCGCCAAGCTTGAGGCGAACGCACTGGCCGTCTTTGAGGTCGATTGCGGGAAAAAGGATCATATCAGGGCTTCCAGCGCAGGAAATTCGAAATAAGGGCAAGGCCGAGTGTCTGGCTTTTTTCCGGGTGGAACTGCGCCCCGACCTTGTTGTCACGACCCACGAATGCCGTCATCGCGCCACCATAGCTAGTGGTGGCGATTACATCGTCCGCATGTGTGGCGGCAAGGTGATAGGAGTGCACGAAATAGGCGTGCAGGCCATCCGACCCGGTCTTTATGCCATCAAACAGCGGGTGAGGGCGGTGCAGGTCCAGCGTATTCCAGCCGATCTGCGGGATTTTCAAGTCTGGATCGGCAGGGGTCATTTCGACCACGTCGCCCTCGATCCAGCCAAGGCCCTCGCTCGTCGTCTTCTCCAGCCCGCGAGACGACATCAACTGCATGCCGACGCAGATACCCATGAACGGATGCCCGTGTGTTTCTACCGCTTCGATCATTGCCTCATGCATGCCGGTGACGGCATCCAGACCTGCGCGGCAATCGGCGTAAGCGCCAACGCCTGGTAGAACGATACGGTCTGCGGAGGCGACACGGTCCGGCTTGTCGCTCAACTCGATGGTCGCGTTTATGCCAGCTTCGGCTGCTGCGCGCTCAAAGGCCTTGGTCGCCGAGCGAAGGTTGCCGGAGCCATAATCGATAATTACCACACGCATATCAGCGCCTTCCATTCAGATCGAATTGAAACGACCCGGCGGGATCGTTCATCGAAAAACCTGTGCCGACTTTGCGATCCTTCTTCCACTCGGGCTGCGGAATCGTGCTGGCGTTTGTGGCTTCGCTTTCGAGCAGGTTGGAGAAATAAATGTCTTCCGCCGTCGCCAGATCATGCGCGGTGACGATCGTCTTGATTGCCCATCCCTTGGACACGAGATATCGGACGAGAATGTTGTGGCCCTCTAAGCCGGCTATCAATCCCGCAGTCACGGCAAACAATGCGCCTAATATGCCGTATCCCTCTATCCCCGAAATCTGAATTGCCGCCACCTGAAGCACGACGATGGAAGCGGCCACCCACCACAGACGATGAACGGCAAACCAGATCCACGGGAAAAACAGGGCAAGCCACGAAAAACGGTCAGCGATGAACCGTGTCGACCGGTGATCTCTGTCCGGTCCGCCGGGGGCTTCAAGAACCAGATAGGATGTCATTGGCTTTCCTGACAACGTTGAGAGCGGCTGTAGAGGGCATGTCCTCGATGCTGCTCTTACGATTTCATCTGTCTCAGGCCAGCATGCCCTTTGTCGAGGGAACGCGATCGGCCTGCCGTGGATCGATCTCTGTTGCGGTGCGCAACACGCGAGCGACTGCCTTGAAGCACGTTTCGGCGATATGGTGGTTGTTGGCGCCGTAATGATTAAGAATATGCAGTGTTATTCCGGCATTCTGTGCCAGCGCCTGAAAGAACTCGCGCACCAGTTCGGTATCGAATGTGCCAATCTTCGGCGCAGAAAATGAGACGTTCCAAACCAGGAATGGCCGCCCGGAAATGTCGACCGCCGCCTTCGTCATGGTCTCATCCATGGCAAGATCGAGCGATGCGTAACGGGTAATCCCACGACGGTCACCGAGTGCCCTAGAGATTGCCTGGCCGATGGCGATGCCGGTATCTTCGACCGTATGATGGTCATCGATGTGCAGGTCGCCTGCAACGTCGATGTCCATGTCGATCAGCGAATGGCGGCTGAGCTGGTCCAGCATATGATCGAAGAAACCCACGCCTGTGGAAATTTTCGACTTGCCGCTGCCATCGATGTTCACGCGAACGGAAACACTCGTTTCGTTCGTCTTGCGGGAAATCTCAGCTTTACGCTCTGCCATCTGGCTGCTCCGTACGAATATCGGGGTTCCTTATCAGCAAGAACCACAAATATCCAGCCATTACATTGCGTTGCGGTATGCCGTCTTGTTCGTTTCCGTGGCTGGAATTTGTAATCGCAAAATCGAGGCCTACATAGATTGCGAACGGGTCAGCATTTGCGACCCAGCGCAACGCCCTGATGGGGCAAACAGGTGTTTGATGACAACGATTATTACTGTGAGAAAGGGCGGCAAAGTCGTGATGGCTGGCGATGGTCAGGTCAGCCTCGGACAGACCGTGATGAAAGGCAATGCCCGCAAAGTCCGCCGGATCGGCAAGGGCGACGTCATCGCCGGATTTGCCGGTGCCACCGCCGACGCGTTCACATTGCTGGACCGTCTGGAAAAGAAGCTTGAGCAATATCCCGGGCAATTGATGCGGGCCGCCGTCGAGCTTGCCAAAGACTGGCGCACCGACAAATATCTGCGCAATCTCGAAGCGATGATGCTGGTGGCAGACAAGTCCATCACCCTGGCCATCACCGGTAATGGCGATGTGCTCGAGCCGGAACATGGCGCAATCGCTATCGGTTCGGGCGGAAATTACGCTTTTGCTGCTGCCCGCGCACTGATGGATTCTGAAAAATCAGCGGAAGAGGTGGCGCGCCAGGCTTTGGATATCGCAGCCGATATTTGCGTCTATACCAACCATAATCTCGTGATTGAAACGCTCGACGCAGAGTAGACTGCGCCTCACCAAGCGATGGGTCCTGCGGGCCGGGCCGAAACGGCTGGCCGGTAAGGGATGCCGAAAGGAATGAAATGACGACTTTTTCTCCCCGCGAGATCGTTTCCGAACTCGACCGTCACATCATCGGCCAGCACGATGCCAAGCGCGCCGTGGCGATTGCGCTGCGCAATCGCTGGCGCCGCCAGCAACTGGACGACAGTCTGCGCGACGAGGTCATGCCGAAGAACATTCTGATGATCGGGCCGACCGGCGTTGGCAAGACCGAAATCTCCCGCCGTCTGGCCAAGCTGGCAGGCGCTCCCTTCATCAAAGTCGAAGCCACCAAATTCACCGAAGTCGGTTACGTAGGACGCGATGTCGAGCAGATCATCCGCGATCTCGTGGAAATCGGCATCGGCCTCGTGAAGGAAAAGAAGCGGCTCGAAGTTCAGGCAAAGGCCCATGCCAGCGCCGAAGAACGCGTGTTAGACGCATTGGTTGGCTCGACCGCGTCGCCCGGAACCCGTGAGAGCTTCCGCAAGAAGCTGCGCGATGGCGAGCTTGACACCAAGGAAATCGATATCGAAATTGCCGATACCAGTAGTGGCATGCCCGGTTTCGACATCCCTGGCATGCCCGGCGCCAACATCGGTGTTCTCAATCTTTCGGATATGTTCGGCAAGGCCATGGGCGGTCGCAGCAAGAAAGTGCGGACCACGGTCGAGAAATCCTATGCTGATCTTATTCGCGACGAATCCGACAAATTGCTGGATAACGAACTGATCCAGCGCGAGGCGGTGAAATCCGTCGAGAATGACGGCATCGTGTTTCTGGACGAGATCGACAAGATCGCAGCCCGCGACGGTGGCATGGGCGCAGGCGTCTCACGCGAAGGCGTTCAGCGCGACCTTCTTCCGCTGGTGGAAGGGACGACGGTGTCCACGAAATACGGTCCCGTTAAAACGGACCATATCTTGTTCATCGCTTCAGGCGCATTCCACGTGTCGAAGCCCTCAGATCTCCTGCCGGAGCTTCAGGGTCGTCTGCCCATTCGCGTCGAGCTGAAACCCCTGACCAAGGAGGATTTCCGCCGCATCCTGACCGAAACCGAAGCCAGCCTCATCCGTCAGTATATCGCGCTGATGGCAACCGAAGAATTGAACCTCGAATTCACAGATGACGCCATCGACGCCTTGGCCGACGTTGCGGTTCATCTGAATTCGTCGGTTGAGAATATCGGCGCCCGTCGCTTGCAGACGGTCATGGAGCGTGTGCTGGATGACATCTCGTTCAATGCGCCGGATCGTGGCGGCTCTGCCGTCAAGATCGATCAGGACTACGTGAAGGAGCATGTTGGCGATATCGCCGCCGACACGGACCTGTCGCGATACATTTTGTAAATTGAACAACGAGTGCGGCAATTGTTGCCGCACTCTTATTTTACTTGCCTTCTCTCGACATATGGTCACGCTTTTCGCTAATGAAAGCGTTGATGGCGCTCAACGGAATGGTCCGGTTACAGTGCCGACCAAGGAAAAGGCATTCGCTCGTGCGTAAAACTCTTCTGGCATTGGCCTCCGTCATGGCCTTGTGCGCGGTCTCACAGTCATTCGCGCAAGCGGCATCGGTCGTTCCGCCGGGCAACCGGAATGCCGAGCAGCCCGGCGTGCCCGGCGCATCGGCACGGCGGACCAAAAGCTCCAACTCCACCTATGACCGCAAGTATCAGAAAGTGTTCGATCTGCTGTCGGGTGACAAGCAGTTGATTGCGAAAATCAAATCGACCGCCAGTCGTTACGGGATCGACCCGATCCATATGATCGGCGCCATCGTGGGTGAGCACACCTACAATGTGGATGCCTATGACCGATTGCAGTCCTACTACGTCAAGGCTGCTTCCTATGCGGGAAACAGCTTCCGCTTCGGCTACAAGGATGAAAGCATTGCGCAGTTTTTGACGCATTCGCAGTTTTCCAAATGCCAGGCGAAGCGCGATTCCGCCAGCCTCTGGACCTGTCGTGAAGACGTCTGGGACGCCAGTTTCCGCGGCAAGAAGGTAGATGGTGTCAGCTATCCCGACAATCGCTTCAGCTCCGTCTTCTTCCAGCCTTTCTATGCCGGGCAGACATTTGGTCTGGGTCAGATCAATCCGCTGACGGCGCTGATGCTGTCGGATGCCGTCGCGCGCGTGTCCGGCTATGAAAAGCTGGACGAGAATGACGCCGCTGCGGTCTATAACGCCATCATGGATCCGGACCATTCTCTGGCCTACATGGCCGCTGCCATTCGCAAATCCATCGATGATTACAAATCGATTGCCGATATGGATATTTCGAAAAATCCAGGCCTGACCTCCACGCTCTATAATCTCGGCGGATCACAACAGCGTGCGGCTGCTCTTGCCCAAAAGAACCGCCAGAGCGGCGGGTCGCCTGTGTGGCCGGAAGAAAATTATTACGGCTGGCTGGTGAATGAAAAGCTGCCGGAACTTCAGAAACTTCTCTGATTTTAGAACAGACTGCTGGATTGTTTTTAAAAAGAAAACATCTTTAGCCCCGGCTTGTGATTGACGAGCCGGGGTTTCAGCGTCCACTCTTGGCGAAAGCATAACCGACAAGGGAGATATCCGGTGAGCCGCATTGAAGAGCATGGTCTGTCGCTTGATGAAACACTCTATCGTTTTTTGAAGGACGACGTTCTGCCGGAAACCGGCCTTGAGCCCGATGCTTTCTTCGCAGGCTTCTCCAGCATCGTGCACGATCTTTCGCCAAGAAATCGCGAGCTTCTTCACAAGCGCGATGTCTTTCAGGAGAAACTGGATAGCTGGTACCGCACCCATGGTGCGCCGGTCGATCTCAATGCCTACGAGGCGTTTCTTCGCGAGATCGGATATCTGTTGCCCGAAGGTGGTGCCTTCAAAGTCGATACGCAAAATGTCGATCCCGAAATTGCGCAGCTTGCCGGTCCACAGCTCGTCGTCCCGGTCATGAATGCACGCTATGCGCTGAATGCTGCGAACGCTCGATGGGGTTCGCTTTACGATGCGCTGTATGGCACGGATGCGATCTCCGAAGCGGACGGCGCTGAAAAGGGCAAGGGCTATAATCCAAAGCGTGGCGAAAAGGTCATCGCATGGGCACGCGATTTTCTGGATCGTTCCGCACCCTTGGACAATGGCAGCTGGTCTGACGCAAACGGCGTCAAAATCGTCGATGGCGTGCTCCAAATCAGCCTTGGCAACACATGGAAGGGCTTGAAGGACCCTGCGCAATTTACCGGGTTCGGTGGTGATGTGTCCAAGCCGGACACGGTGCTGCTGGTCAAGAATGGTCTACATGTCGAGATCATCATCGATCCATCGACCGCCATCGGCTCGAATGATGATGCCGGTATTTCGGATATCCTGCTGGAATCGGCGCTCACCACCATCATGGACTGCGAGGATTCGGTCGCCGCCGTGGATGCCGAGGACAAGGTCGTGGCCTATGGCAACTGGCTGGGCCTTATGCGCGGCGATCTGACGGAGGAGGTTTCCAAGGGCGGAAAGTCCTTCACGCGCCGCCTCAATCCCGACCGCAATTACACCGCCCCTGACGGCTCTGCGTTGACGGTGCCCGGACGCTCGCTGATGCTGGTCCGCAATGTCGGGCATCTCATGACCAACCCTGCCATTCTCGACCGCGACGGCAACGAAGTTCCCGAAGGCATTATGGATGCCGTCGTAACGGGGCTGATTGCGCTTTACGACGTCGGCCCCGGCGGGCGCCGTCAGAATTCGCGCGCAGGATCCATGTATGTCGTAAAGCCGAAGATGCACGGCCCGGAAGAGGTGGCCTTCGCATCGGAGATTTTCTCCCGCGTCGAGAAACTGATCGGCATGGCGCCCAATACCATCAAAATGGGCATCATGGATGAGGAACGCCGCACCACGGTCAACCTCAAGGAATGTATACGGGCTGCCAAGGATCGCGTGGTCTTTATCAATACCGGCTTCCTCGATCGCACTGGTGATGAAATTCACACTTCGATGGAAGCAGGCCCGATGATTCGCAAGGGCGACATGAAGCAGGCTTCCTGGATCGCAGCCTATGAGAACTGGAACGTCGATATCGGTCTGGAATGCGGTCTTTCCGGCCACGCGCAGATCGGCAAGGGGATGTGGGCCATGCCGGATCTGATGGCCGCGATGCTGGAACAGAAGATCGCCCATCCCAAGGCGGGTGCGAACACGGCCTGGGTTCCGTCTCCCACCGCAGCCACGCTTCATGCCACGCATTATCACAGCGTCGATGTCGCCGAAGTCCAGAGCGGTTTGAAGCACCGCAAACGCGCAAAGCTTGGCGACATTCTCTCCGTGCCAGTCGCGGTACGTCCTAACTGGAGCGCCGAGGAGATTCAGCGTGAGCTGGACAACAATGCGCAGGGCATTCTGGGTTATGTAGTGCGCTGGGTCGATCAGGGCGTCGGTTGCTCGAAAGTGCCCGACATCAACAATGTCGGCCTGATGGAAGACCGTGCAACGCTGCGGATTTCCGCCCAGCACATGGCCAACTGGCTGCGCCACGGCGTGGTCACGGAAGCCCAGATCGTCGAGACGATGAAGCGCATGGCGGCTGTGGTCGATGGCCAGAATGCTGGCGACCACGCCTATATGGCCATGGCCGGAAACTTCGACGAATCAGTCGCGTTTCAGGCTGCGCTCGAGCTGGTCTTGAAGGGCAGGGAGCAGCCGAACGGCTACACCGAGCCGGTTCTCCACCGCCGCCGCCTGGAATTGAAGGCGAAACAGACAGCTTAAGCTGCTCTCAACCCAACAAAAAGCCGCCGGGATAATCCTCGGCGGCTTTTTTATTCGTCGTATCTGCGACCCTTACTGGATCACGATGACCTTGGAGCTGCGGCCCGGGCGGACGCGGCTGTAGAGATCGATGACATCCTGATTGATCATGCGAATGCAGCCCGAAGACGCAGCCGTGCCGATGGAAGCCCATTCTGGCGAACCGTGGATGCGGAACAGCGTGTCCTGACCCTTTTCGTTGAAGAGATACATGGCGCGTGCACCCAGCGGGTTGGTGAGGCCTGGGCCCATGCCTGCATCGACATATTTGGAGATTTCCGGCTTGCGCACGGCCATTTCCTTTGGCGGATGCCACATGGGCCATTCCTGCTTCCAGGCCACATAGGCTTCACCAGCCCATGCAAAGCCCTGCTTGCCAACGCCGATACCGTAACGCACAGCCTTGCCGCCTGGCAGGATGTAGTACAGGAAGCGTTCACGGGTGTTGACGATCACCGTGCCTGGCCGCTCAGGGGTCTCGAAGCTGACGACCTGACGGTGAAAGCGCTTGTCGACGCGGTTGATCGGAATGGCTGGCAGAGCGTAGCCTGCATCGGTCGTCGCACCGTAAACTTCGTCACCGAAGATCTGGGTGGTTTCGACGACGACGGGGGCAGCAACCGGACGAGCAGAGGAGGTCTCGGTCGTCGTGGAGGCGCAACCGGTCAAAGCAAGTACCGAAGACAGGCCGAGGGCAGTCAATGATGTGCGAATGCGCATGATTTTCTCGCGGGAAATATCGCCCAAATCAGGCGATGCATGAAGATCTATTGAATAGATGGGTTATTTTCGATTAATCTTGCGTTGGCAAGCCGTTGCACCGCAGCAAGAGAATACGGCGCGCGAAATTGCGGCTTCATGGTCTTTTTGCAACATGAAAGGGGGTCCGTACCCCGGTTTTATCCATGACTATTCTTTCCATCATCAACAATAATCCGTTAATCGACGGACGGCAGTCGGCAAACGCCATGCTGGTGCGACGTGGTGTGCAGATATTGCTCCACGAAATGCGTCATTCTGTTTTGCCGGAATTGCCGCTTTCAAGCGGTCGCCGCGCCGATCTGATCAGCCTGTCGGTCAAGGGCGAAATATGGATCATCGAGATCAAATCTTCCATCGAGGATTTCAAGGTCGATCGCAAATGGCCTGATTATCGACAGCACTGCGACCGGCTGTTCTTTGCAACGCATGACGCCGTGCCGCTCGATATCTTCCCCGAGGACTGCGGTCTGTTCGTTTCGGATGGATATGGCGCGCATATGCTACGGGATGCGCCGGAACACAGGCTGCCGCCCGCGACACGAAAGTCCGTTATGCTCGATTTTTCCCGCACCGCGGCCCGGCGCTTGATGATGGCCGAGTGGTCCACCGGCGACAGCTACACCGACTGAGCCTTACTTCGGCGCCCGCTTGGCCAGAATGCGCTGAAGCGTGCGACGATGCATGTTGAGGCGCCGCGCCGTCTCGGAAACATTGCGCTCGCACATCTCGTAGACGCGCTGAATATGCTCCCAGCGGACACGGTCTGCTGACATCGGATTTTCCGGCAGGTCCATCTTGTCGCCCTCGCGCTGCGTCAATGCGTTGAAGACATCGTCCGCGTCGGCGGGTTTGGCCAGATAGTCCAGAGCACCGAGTTTGACCGCCGTCACCGCCGTGGCGATGTTGCCATAGCCGGTCAGCACCACGATCTGTGTGTCATCCCTGTGCTGGCGTATGGCTTCGATCACCTCAAGACCGTTACCGTCGCCGAGGCGCAGATCGACCACCGCATATTTCGGAGGGGCCAGCCGCGACTTGGCGATGCCTTCGCTGACCGATTCCGCCGTATCCACGACAAAACCACGCGTTTCCATGGCGCGCGCCAGCCGCCGCAAAAACGGGCCGTCGTCATCGACGATAAGAAGTGACTTGTCCGGCCCGATCGCATCACCCTCGGTGGATACGATGGCTTCAGCCTCGTTTTTATGTGTGTCGTCACTCATCCCTGTGGTCTCCGGCGGTTTGTCAGCCATATGAGTTCGACCTTACTGCTTTCAAGCGCGCAATAAAGTCACTGGTGTCTCTTGTCGTCCATGATGTCGCGTGGCCAGACGACCGTTACTCTGGCTCCGGCGGCATCCGGTCCGCGGTTCTCGAATGTCAATGTCGCGCCGGAACGTTCCAGCAAAGTCTTGGCGATGAAGAGACCAAGCCCCAACCCGCCTGCGCGCGCTTCGTTCTGACGTTTGGTGACATAGGGCTCGCCAATGCGTGACAGTATATCAGGTGCATAGCCCTGCCCATCGTCTTCCACGATGACCTTGACCTGCTGTGGGTCATGCTGCGTCGTCACCGTCACGGATTCGCGGGCGTAGTCGACGGCATTTTCCAAGAGGTTGCCGAGACCATAGATAATTCCGGCGTTTCTGGAACCGACAGGCTCGCCACTCCGCTCGCTTTTTTCCACCAACCGAAGCTTGATGCCAAATTCGCGGTGTGGGGCCATAACCTCTTCGATCAGGGAGGAAAGCGGCAAGGTTCTTAGATGTTCGTCCCCCTCAGCAGACAGAGAGGTTAGCCGGCGCAAAATATCGCGGCAACGTTCGCTCTGGCTGCGCAACAGGGCCACATCCTCGCGAAACCTATCGTCATTGCCAAGCTCGCGCTCCATTTCCTTGGCGACGACGCTGATGGTCGCAAGCGGGGTGCCAAGCTCGTGTGCCGCCGCCGCCGCCAGACCATCCAGCTGCGACAGGTGTTTTTCACGTTCCAGAACCAGTTCCGTCGCCGCCAGTGCATCCGCCAACTGGTTGGCCTCATGCGAAACGCGATATGCGTAGAAAGCCGCAAACAGCATCATTGCAACGATGGAGCACCAGATGCCGACATGGATGATGAGCTGGATCGGCAGGGTCTCACCCGGGTACCACGGAACAGGAAAGGGCGAAAACGCAATCGCGGTCACGCAGGCCAGTGCAAAGGCGAGCAACATCAGCGAATGCTTCATAGGTTGCGAGGCGAAGGCAATGATGACCTGCACGCAGATCAGGGGCACGAAAGGATTGGACAGCCCCCCGGTGATGTAGATCAGCGCGGTCAATTGCAACAGATCGAATGCCAGAAGAAGTGTCGCTTCCCAAGGTTCAAGACGATAGGTCGCCGGAAAACGGGCGGATAGAAACAGGTTTGCGACGGCAAGTGCACCGATCAGCACAGCGCAGGTCAGCAGGGGCAGCGGAAAGTTGAGCCCGAAGGCGACGATCAGAATGGCTGCCGTCTGTCCAACGACTGCCAGCCACCGCAACCAGACGATGGTTTGCAAACGAATGTGACGGCTGGCGCGGCCAAATCGTGTGCTTTCTTCTGGCTGGGGCGCCATCCACCGTCTCCTGTCTATGTGCCGCGTGGCTTCACGCGATTTGTCGGCTCTGCCGAGGCCGGGTCTTCCGGCCAGGGATGGCGCGGATAACGCCCGCGCATGTCTGCACGCACGTCTTTCCAGGACCCAGCCCAAAAGCCGGGAAGATCCCGCGTCGTCTGTATCGGCCTGTGCGCAGGCGAGGTCAATTCCAGAAGCAGTGGCAATTTGCCGCCTGCAACGGCCGGGTGCTGTTTCAAACCGAAGAGTTCCTGAACCCGGATCGTCAGCGTGGGTTCTTCACCATCGTAGCTGATGGCATGTCTTTGGCCGGTCGGAGCCTGAAAATGTGTCGGCAGAAGTTTCGTCAACTCGCGCTGGGCAGCGTGCGGAACCAGCGACAGAAGCCCATCCATGATGCCTGAAGACCGGATATCCTGCGTGCTTTTGGCATCATGCTGGAAGGGGACGAACCATTCATCCAGCCGCGCGATGAGCGCTTCGTCATCCATATCCGGCCACGGCTCACCGATCGTGCGATTGAGGAAGCCGAGGCGCTGGCGCAACTGTCGCGCCTCCTTGGAAAAGGGCACGATATCGAGACCATGGTCCCTGATGCCGTTTGCAAGGCCCAGAGCGGCCTTTTCGCCAGTCGGCTTACCAAGGGGCGTTTCGTCCAGAATAATCGCACCGATCCGCGTGACACGGCGCGCGCGGACCTGTCCGCTGGCCTTATCGAAAAACATCTGGTCTTCTTTGCGAATACTGTTCGGCATGTGCTCTTCCACATCCTCGCGACTGATCGAGGCTGCGGCGAGAATACGTGGCTGTGCGGCGCGGCCCGTGGCATCGGCAACGACCAGCATCTTTTCCGTGGCAAGACGCTCCGTCTCGCTCAGTTCCGCCCCGCGCCCATTGGCCATGACATAGCGCCCACGTCCGCCGCGCTGGAATGCAATGCGGTCTGGAAAAGCATGCAGCAGAAGTTCACCTGCCATGGCAGGGATCGCGGGCGCGTTACGCGTCCCCTCATCGAGCGAAGAAACGATTCGCCGGGCAAGGCCTTTGGCGGCGGTCGCGCGCTCGCCCTTTTCCTGCCGGAAGCGCCGCAACCGCTCTTCCAGATCTATATCGCTTCCGCCGAGCCCTTGCTCCGTCAGCAAAACCGCGAGCATCGCGCCCTCTTGCCCATGGCCAGCTTCCTGCGCCGCAATCACCATGGCAGAGAGGCGAGGCGGCAGGGCAAGCGCGCGCATCTTGCGACCACGCGGCGTTATTCCTCCCGTCGCATCCAGCGCACCGAGACTTCCCAACAATTGACGCGCCTCATGAAAAGCGGCTTCAGGCGGCTGATCCAGAAACGCCATGGATGCTGGATCGCCGACACCCCAATGCGCAAGATCCAGGACAAAACTGGAAAGATCGCTCGCCAGAATCTGCGGTGGCGTGAAAGCGGGCAGGGCATTTGTCTGGCCCGCGTGCCAAAGCCTTATGGCAATGCCCGGTTCTGTTCGACCGGCACGACCAGCCCGCTGATCTGCAGACGCGCGGGAGACCTTGACCGTTTCCAGCCGCGTCATGCCTGTCGATGGCTCGAAAACCGGCAGGCGCTGTAAACCACTGTCGATGACCACGCGAACGCCATCGATGGTAATCGATGTCTCGGCAATCGATGTCGCAAGCACGATCTTGCGCTTGCCATCCTCGGTCGGCCTTATCGCGGCATCCTGCTCCTTTTGGGACAGGTTGCCATAGAGCGGGATCACGACTGTGTCAGGCCCGAATCGTCCTTCCAGTCGCTCAACCGTGCGCAAGATTTCGCCTTGCCCCGGCAGGAAGGCCAGTATCGAACCTTCCTCGGCTTTGTGGGCTTCTACAATGGCGCGCGCCACCCGGTCTTCAACGCGCTCCTGTCCTGCGCGGTCATCATGGCGAATATCGATGGGAAAGCTGCGGCCCAAACTTTTGATGACAGGCGCGCCATCCAGAAGCGCCGTCACCCGTTCCACATCGAGCGTCGCCGACATGACGAGAATCCGCAAATCGTCTCGAAGGCCGGTTTGCACGTCCAAAGCCAGGGCAAGACCGAAATCGCCATCAAGGGACCGCTCGTGAAATTCATCGAAAATCACCACAGCCACGCCCTCAAGTTCTGGATCATCCAGAACCATGCGCGCAAATACGCCTTCGGTAACAACCTCGATCCGTGTCTTGCCGGAAATGCGATTGTCAAGGCGCATCCGGTAACCCACCGTCTCGCCCACGGCCTCACCAAGCAGCGATGCCATGCGGCTCGCAGCAGCGCGTGCCGCCAGCCGTCGCGGCTCAAGCAAAATGATCTTGCCGTTTCCACGCCACGCTTGATCCAGCAGGTAGAGAGGAACGAGCGTGGTTTTACCGGCACCCGGCGGCGCAGAAAGCACGGCCCGCCTATAGCTGGACAACGCCTCGCCGATGTCTGCCAGCACATCCGTAACGGGCAGGGAAGGAGGTACGCGCTGCGATATCGTCTTCATGCCACTCATGCGCTCAGCGTTTCACCTTCAGGCTTTCATAGGCAAGAATAGCGCCCGCCAGATCCTCCAGCGCCGCACCCACCGACTTGAACAGGGTTATGTCGCTATCCTTTTCCCGACCGTTATGCCGACCCGAAACAAGATCAGACATCTCAGCGCGGATATGTTGGCGATCTATCAGACCTGAAGCCAGCGGCTGGACGATATCGCCCCCTTCTTTCAGCGCGCCTTCGAAAGTATCGACAAAGACATGAGCCCGCTGAACGGCGTTATCGTCGCTTTCGCGCATGGTGGGCTTGAATGCACCAACCAGATCGAGATGCGCTCCCGGCTTCAACCATTCTCCCTTGATCAGCGGCTCGTTGGAGAGCGTTGCGCAGGAAATGATATCGGCAACCCGCGCGCTGCCCTCCAGATCATCGGCAATCCGCGCGTCGAAGCCCAGCTTACGTGCCTCTTGCACAGTCTTTTCCGCTGCCGAAGCATTACGCCCCCACACGTGGAAAGACGTCAAAGGCCGAACAACCGCATGGGCCTGCATCAGATTGAGGGAAAGACGTCCGGTTCCGACCATCAACATGGACGCGGCATCCGCACGGGCAAGATATTTTGCAGCCAGTGCAGATGTCGCTGCCGTTCGCCGCGCCGTCAACTCGCCACCTTCTATCGCAGCCAGCATTTCGCCTGTTGTGCCGGAGGAAAGAAGGTACGTCCCGAAAATAGCAGGAAGCGACCGGACACTGTTATCGGGAAAGACCGAGAGTATCTTCACGCCCATATAGGAGCCGGGCACCCAGGCAGGCATCAACAACAGGGTCGCTGCATTCTCACCCGGCACCTCGACGTCGTGGTGGTGCCTGACGGGGACAACACAGCCGTCATGGAACATCGCCTCGATGGCGTCGATCAGTTCGGGCCAGGGCAGGGCACGGCATGTTTCTTCTTCATTGAGGACCAGCATGATAACTCCCGTCGGTTATATATGCGGGAGTCTATCAACGTGGCGCTTGCTGGTGAAGCGTCGGCGTTTGTTGCGCGAGTGAATTCGGCGTGTTTTGGGTCACCAACAGCTGTGAACGGCAAATTGTCTATAAAAATCCGATACTTACAAAATATGTCGATTTTTT